>CANFWT010000093.1 GCA_947450895.1 Comamonadaceae bacterium
GCGCCAGCGCAAGGCGCAAATACAGCCACGGCCAAGGCCTCGGACTCCCCCCAAGGCGCATCGGCGGCACAGGGTGGACCCAGCGAAAACACGCCGCCCGCCGATGCTCCTGCGTCACACGACGCGACTACTGCGCTGCTGGCCACGCTGCGCGCCTGGTCTGACCAAGGATGGTTGCGCCGCATCGACAGCGCCTTGTCCAACTTGCTGGCCGAGCTGGAGCCCCAGGCCAGCCCCACCTTGCTGCTGAGTGCCGCGCTGCTGGCGCAGATGGAGGGGCGCGGCCACACCTGCCTAGACGTGGCCACCGTGGCGCACCCGGCGCAGGCCAGCGCCCTGCTGGACGGGCCGCCTGCCGCCCAGGCCAGCCTGCAACAGGTCTGGCAGTTGCTGCCCACCACGCTGGCGCAGTGCTTAGACGCATTGCACGCAAGCAGCCTGGTGCGGGCGGTTCGGATGGTGCGGGTGGATGACCTCAGGGATGGAAGCGGCGCCGACACCCCAGACTCCCCAGACCAAGGCCAGCCGCTGGTGCTGGCGGGCACGTCCGCTGCGCCATTGCTGTACCTGCGCCGCTACTGGCTGCAAGAGCAGCAACTGGCGCACGCCGTAGCGCAGCGCGCAGCGCACCTTACCCCGGTGGACGAGGCCCTGGCCCGCCATTGGCTGGACCGGCTGTTTGATGCGGCTAGCACAAACCTTCCCATGGCGCCTTCAGCACCCTCCACGCTCTCGGCTTTGGCCCCAAGCGCAGCCGCTGATTCGGCCAGCAGCGCGAACACGCCCGACACCATGGACTGGCAAAAGCTGGCCTGCGCCCTGGCCCTGCGCGCCAAGTTGACCATCATCACCGGTGGCCCCGGCACCGGCAAAACCTATACCGCCGCGCGCCTGCTGGCGCTGCTGTTTGCCACCGCGCCCCAGGCGCACAACCTGCGCGTGGCGCTGGCCGCGCCCACGGGCAAGGCGGCAGCGCGCCTGCGCCAGTCCATCGACAGCGCGCTGCAAGAGCTGGGCGCGCGCCTCACTTTCACGCAAGTGCGCAGCGCCCCCCATCACGAAAGTTTTCCCACCTTAAACAGCGGTGCGGCGCCGGTGGGCGAATCGTCGCCCCAGGCTACCCACAGCGCAAGCCTGGACCTGGCCGCGTTCGCCCAGCGCATGGGCGCGGCGCGCACGCTGCACGCGCTCTTGGGTGCGCGGCCGGGCACGCGCCAGTTTCGCTTCAACGCCAGCGCGCCGCTGGATGTGGACATCGTTATCGTGGACGAAGCGTCTATGGTCAACCTGGAACTGATGGCCGCGCTCTTGCAAGCCCTGCCGCCAAGCGCCCGGCTGATTCTGCTGGGCGACAAAGACCAGCTGGCCTCGGTAGAAGCGGGCGCGGTGCTGGGCGATTTGTGCCAAGGCGCCGGTGCTGGCCAGTACGACGCGGCCACCGCACGCTATGCGCTGGCGCTAACCGGTTGCAGCCTGGCACCGGCGTTTTTGGCCAGCGGCCTTGATGGTGCGCACGCGCTGGCGCCGCCGTCGCCAGGCGCCGACATCACCCACGATGCAAGCCAAGCCGGCCCCGCTCACCAGCCGCAGCCTGCGGGCGCCGCGTCCGCGCTGGCGCAGCAAACGGTCATGCTGCGCCAAAGCCGGCGCTTTGGCGGCAAGCTGGGTCAGTTGGCGCTGGCCGTCAATGCCGGAGACAGCGCGGCCGCCCTGGCTTTGCTGCAAGACGGGCCCAACGCCGCGCTCCACCAGAGCCCCGAGCAGCAGGTTGGGGCCGTGCTGCGCCTGGCGGTGCAGGGCCGCCCCGGTGCCCCGGCGTGCTACGCCGACTACCTGCGCCTGGTTCTTGCAGGGCCAGATTCCGTGCAGCTCGGTGAACAGCACGCGGCGCATACCGCTTTGACGGCACGCCAGACGCAGCCCATGATGCAGGGCGACCCGCACGCGGCGCACAGCGCCTGGGCCACGGCCGTGCTGCGTGCCTTTGACCGCTTTCGCCTCGTCTGCGCGGTGCACGAGGGCGACTGGGGCACGCGCAGTCTGAACCTGGCGGTCCAGCTTGCCCTGACCGAGGCCGGGCTCCTGAAGGCGCGTGGCGAGTGGTTTGTCGGCCGCCCGGCCATGGTCACGCGCAACGACGCCGAGTTGGGCGTGTTCAACGGCGACGTGGGCATCACCCTGCCGCCACCCGACCCGGCGGCGGCGTTGCGGGTGTATTTTTTGGACGGCGACACCCTGCGCAGCGTGGCCAGCAGCCGCCTGCCGCACGTGGAAACCGCCTTTGCCATGACGGTGCACAAGTGCCAGGGCTCGGAGTTTTTGCACACCGCCCTGGTGTTGCCCGGCGCCGACGCTCGGGTGCTGACGCGTGAACTGGTCTACACCGGCATCACCCGCGCCCGTGAGTGCTTTACGCTCCTGCAAGGGGGGCCCGGCGCGCTAAAGGCGGCAATTGCGCGACCATCGCAGCGCGCCAGTGGCTTGGCGCAGCAGTTGGCGCTGGCGGGATCTGGAGATTCCCCCAGCACTGCGAGGCCGCAGGCCGTGGCAGGCCAAAAACCTTAGATTGCTGCGCTTGGCTCGCAATGACGAATCGCGGGTTTTAGTCCTTGAGCTGCGCCCGGGCCAGGGCCAGTTGGGCTTCTAGCTGGGCTACCAAGTCGCGCGCCTCTTGCCCTTCGGGGATGGGCCGGCCGCTGTCGCGCCACTGCGCCGCAGCCTTGAAGCCTTCGGCCTGGGCGTAGCGGCGAAACCACAGGCCTTCGGGGTTGTGGCGGCTAATGCCATCAAACACGGTGGCCATCATCTGGGTTTGCTCCAGGCCCATGGTCAGCATGACTTGGTTGACCACCATTTTGTGCATCGCCAGGTGCGCGCGCGGCACGCTGGCAATGCGCGTGGCCAGACGCATGGTGGCGGCGTCTAACTCGGACTCGGGCACGCATTCATTGGCCAGACCCCAATCGGCGGCGCGCTTTCCGTCAATCGTGTCGCCGGTAAACATGAGCTGTTTGGCGCGGATGGCGCCCAGGCGCTACTCAAAATAGCTAGAGATACTTACCCAAATCAAGGCTGCTTGAAAAGGGCGAGCGACGGCGTCTCATTTCTTTCATCACTCTAGGGTAAACCCCGTAGCGCTGCCCCCCCCCCCCCGCACAATATAGTTTCCAAAATAGCAATTCTTACCAAGGGATTGAGGTCTATGTTGTTTCGCCAGGAAGTAGCAGCTGCGCAAGCAGCGCAGTACCTAGGCAGCGTGCGCTTGCAGCGGCCTTGGTCTTATGCTGCGGTGACCAGCGTTGCATTGGCGCTGGCCCTGATGCTTGTGGCCTTTGCCACCTGGGGCGAGGTCAACCGCAAAGCGCGCTTGAGTGGTGTGGTGGTACCCAGCCAGGGCAGCCTCAACATCAGCGCGCCGCAAGCGGGCGTGGTCATGGACCTGCCGGTGCGCGAAGGCCAGAGCGTAAAGGCCGGGGAAGTCTTGCTGGTGCTACAAACCGAGCGGCAAAGCATGCTGAACGGCAGTTTGTCTGACACCACCGAACGCGCAGCCCAGCAAATTGCCACCCGGCTACAAACCCTGTCCACCGAGCGCACACTTCGCGAACTGCAAACCCAACAGCGCGAGCAAGTGCTAGACGATAGGCTGCGCACCACCGCGCAGCAATTGCGCCAGGCCGAAGAAGAGTCCGCCTTGCAAGCGCGCCGGGTACAACTGGCACAGACCACGCTAGTGCGCAACCAACAACTGGCCGAGTCCGGCTTTGTGGCCGAAGCCCAAGTACAAGTGCGCCAAGAAGAGCTCATCGATGCCAAAGCCCGCGCCCAAGCCCTAGAGCGCGCCCGCCTGGGCCTGATGCAAGACCAGCAAACCCCGCGCGGCGAGCGTACCGCCCTCAAAGCGCAATTGCAGTCCGACACCAACCAAATAGACCGTAACCGCGCCAGCCTAGACCAAGAGGCCAGCGAAAACGCCGCCCGTAAAACTATGGTGATTAGCGCGCCCTATGCCGGCACCATTACCGCGCTCAACCTCAAAGCCGGGCAGTCCGTCCAAAGCGGGCAGGCCTTGGCAACGCTGGTGCCGCAAGCGGCCTATAGCGACGCAAACGGCCCCGGCCCGCTGCTGGCCCAACTCTTCGCCCCCAGCCGCACCGCAGGCTTTATCCGCCCGGGCCAAACCGTGTACTTGCGCTACGACGCCTACCCCTACCAAAAGTTTGGCCTGCACCAGGGCCGCATCACCTCGGTATCGGCCACGCCATTCGCTCCCAGCGAACTGCCGCCCAACCTGGCCGAGCAGTTGCTCACCCAAGCGGGCAGCAAAGAAGCGCTGTACCGCGTGAACGTCAGCCTGGACGCCCAAAGCATCCAGGCCTACGGCGAGGCCCTGCCACTCAAAGCTGGCCTGACGGTGGAGGCCGATGTTTTGCAAGAGCGCAGAAAGGTGTGGGAATGGGTGCTGGAGCCGGTGTTGGCGGCGAGGCAGCGGTTAAAGGTTATGAGTGCGGGACTACCGCCCTCGTAAGTGTTTTTTTGACAGGCTTGCACCCGTGTCAAAAAATATTTAGTGGTGCTTAACTTGCAAAAGGAGAACCTGATATTCAATTCTTAAGTTTTAACCTATTCTTGGGTTTGGTTGTCATTTATTGCACAACAGAAGTTTTCGCAAATAAATTTCAAAATAGGAAATATAAATTTATAGGCGGCCTTGTGGGTGCGTTGATTGGCGGATATGTATTGCAACAATTAATTAAGTAAAGGAATTTTTATGAAAGAAATTAGCCGAAATTTAGAAAACATTTCTGGTGGTGCAGGCTGGGGTAGCGCCTTTGGCGGTGCGGTGAATGGTGGACTTGGCGGCTACGCCGCAACGGGTGGAAGCGCGGTGGGCGCTGCGTGTGGGGCAGCAGCGGGTGCTGCAGTAGGCGCACTCGGTGGAACACAAGGCGGCCAAGCAACATTTGGAGCAGCTGCTGGCGTGGCATGTGCAAATGCATCTGCTGGCGGCGGAGGTGGTGGTGGTGGCCGCGTCATTTGCACCCACTTGATGCGTCAAGGCCTGCTGGATCCGGCAATATGGCGTGCCGACCTGGCGTTTACCTACAAGCACCTCTCGCCGACCACGGTGCGGGGCTACCAATTGTGGGCAATTCCCTACGTGCGACTGATGCGCAAATCGCCGCTGGCACAAAAGTTGATGCGCCCACTTGCCACTTGGCGCGCAGAAGAGCTGGCTTATCAAATGGGCGTACTTCAAAAAAGCAACTGGAAGGGCAAGGTCGTGCGCTGGACTTGCGAGCCGATTTGCTTTGCTTTAGGCATTTTTGCTAAAGAACAAAATTGGCAGGGCCTGTGGGAAAACCCGCCCCAGCGCGTGGAAACCACCTCAGCAGCCTGATCCAGCAAATTTGAAACAAGCACCCTGCGCCAACAGGGTGTGAAAACTGAAAGTTCGCACAATCGCCAAGGGGTTCCGAGGCGATTGTGCCTTATTGCGCATGACCCCCATCCTCCAATCCGAAGCCGGCGAATGCGGCCTGGCCTGCCTGGCGATGGTTGCCAAGGCGCATGGTTTGTATCTAGATATGGCCGACCTTCGCCGCCGTTTTCCGCTGTCGCTCAAAGGCAGCAATTTGCAGCAAATCATCGGCTATGCGGCGGCCTTGCAGTTCAGCAGCCGCCCGGTGCGGCTGGAGTTGGACGAGCTAGCCCAGTTGCAGCGCCCCTGCATCTTGCATTGGGACTTGAACCATTTTGTGGTGCTCAAGGCGGTAGGGCGGCGCAGCATCACGATCTTGGACCCGGCGGTAGGCCTGCGTAAGCTGCCCTTGGCCGAGGTATCGCGCCATTTCACCGGCGTGGCCTTGGAGCTAACGCCTAATGCCGAGTTCAAACCCGCAGACCAGCGCCAGCGGGTGGCGCTGTCCGTACTCACCGGCAAGGTGTTGGGCCTCAAGCACTCGCTCTTGCAAGTGTTTGCGCTGGCGGTGGTGTTAGAGCTGTTTGTAATCTGCGGCCCTTTGTTAAACCAACTGGTGGTTGATGATGCATTGGCCACGCATGATGCTGATTTTTTGGTGGTGTTGGTGATCGGCTTTGCATTGTTGCTGCTGATCGAGACGCTAGTGGGCCTGGCCCGCAGCTGGATGGTGATGCGCCTTGGCATGTCGCTCAGCCTGCAATGGGCCAGCAATGTGTTTGCCCATATGGTCAAGCTGCCGATTGAATACTTTGAGAAACGCCATTTGGGCGATGTGGTGTCCCGCTTTGGTGCGGTGGGCAGCATCCAGCGAACGCTGACTACCAGCGTGCTAAAGGCGGTGCTAGACGGCATCATGGGCCTGGCCGCGCTGTGCATGATGCTGCTGTACTCTTGGAAGCTGGCCGCAGTGGTCTGCGCGTCAGTGCTGGTTTATGGCTTGTTGCGCTGGGCGGCGTATGCCCCGTTTCGCAATGCGGCGGCAGAGCGCTTGGTGATCTCTGCCCGAGAGAACACGCATTTTTTAGAAACCCTGCGCGCCATCAGCCCGCTCAAGCTCTTTGGCCGCGAACAAGAGCGCCGCGCGCGTTGGCAAAACTTGCTGATCGAAGTGCAAAACCGCGATGTGCGCACTGCCAAATTGAATATCGCTTTTTCCAGCGCCAACACCTTGGTCTTTGGCATTGAAAACCTCTTGGTGTTTTGGCTGGGTGGCCAGATGGTGTTGCAAACTGGCGCCAGCGCAGCTGGGGCGGCAGCGCCTTTCACCATCGGCATGTTGTTTGCGTTTATCAGCTACAAAGGCCAGTTCACCTCGCGGGTGTCGGCGCTCATCAATTACGCAGTCGAAATCCGCATGCTCAGCCTGCATGCAGAGCGCCTGGGCGATATCGTGCTCAGCGAGCCGGAGGTGCACGATATTGCCGACAATTCACTAAGCCATTTAGCGCCCAGCATCGAGCTGCGCGGGGTGAGTTTTAGGTATGGCGATGGCGAGCCCTGGATACTGAAAGACGCTCATTTGCGCATCGAAGCCGGTGAGCACCTGGCCATCGTCGGCCCCAGTGGTTGCGGCAAAAGCACTTTGCTCAAAGTATTGCTGGGCCTGCGCGCGCCGCAAGAGGGTGAGGTGTTGTACGGCGGCATACCGGTGCGCCAGCTGGGTCTTTCCAATGTGCGCCGCTGCATAGGCACGGTGCTGCAAGACGATGTGCTGCTCGCAGGCAACATTGCCGACAACATCAGCTTTTTTGATGTGCAGCACGACGAGGCGCGCGTCCACGCCTGTGCCGCGCTGGCCGCCATCCACGAGGACATCGTGGCCATGCCCATGGGATACCACACCCTGGTCGGCGATATGGGCGCCAGCCTCTCGGGTGGACAAAAGCAGCGCGTGTTGCTGGCGCGCGCTTTGTACAAACAACCCCGCGTGCTAGCCCTGGACGAAGCGACCAGCCACTTAGACCTGGCCAATGAGCAACGCGTCGCCCAAGCTTTGGCCCAAATGCAACTAACCCGCATCCTGATCGCCCACCGGCCTGAAACCATTGCCCATGCGCAAAGGGTGGTGCAGGTGCGGCGGGGTTTGGTGATGGAGGGCGGGGCTGCTAGCCAGCAAAGCTAGGGGCTTGGCCCCTGAGCTGCGCCACCCGGTCAGTCGCCTCTTGCCAGTCGGGGATGGGCAGGCCGCTGTCGAGCGCCTGCACGGCGGCCTGGAAGCCCTTAGTCTGGGCGTAGCGGCGAAACCACAGGCCTTTGGAGGTGTGGCGGCTAATGCCGTCAAACACGGTAGCCATCATCTGGGTTTGCTCCAGGCCCATGGTCAGCATGACTTGGTTGACCACCATTTTGTGCATCGCCAGGTGCGCGCGCGGCACGCTGGCAATGCGCGTGACCGGGCGCAAGGTTGCAGCCTCCCACTCAAAATCGGTAACGCATCCGGTGGCCAGGCCCTAGTCGGCGGTGCCCCGGCTTGCTACGCCAACTACCTGCGCCTGGTTCTTGCCGGGCCAGACTCCGTGCAGCTCGGTGACGCGCAACGACGCCGAGTTGGGCGTGTTCAACGGCGACCTGGGCATCACCCTGCCCGCGCCCGACCCGGCGGCGGCGTTGCGGGTGTATTTTTTGGACGGCGACACCCTGCGCAGCGTGGCCAGCAGCCGCCTGCCGCACGTGGAAACCGCCTTTGCCATGACGGTGCACAAATGCCAGGGCTCGGAGTTTTTGCACACCGCCCTGGTGTTGCCCGGCGCCGACGCTCGGGTGCTGACGCGTGAACTGGTCTACACCGGCATCACCCGCGCGCGTGAGAATTTCACCTTGCTGCAAGCGCAAGCGGGCGTTATCCAGCTGGCGATCCACAAGGCATCCCTGCGCACCAGTGGTTTGGCGCTGCAACTGGCGCGGACTTGAGCCTGCGCACACAGCCGCTGGCGCCTACAAAAAACGCACAGTCGAAAGGTTTCAGCAATTCCGGCCCTTGAACTGTCACCAAAACCCCTTATCATTAGCACTCGCAGGAGTTGAGTGCTAGCAGCGCCAGTTCCTCACGGTAAGCGCTGTGTACCCATTAGGGTGCGCGGCATTGTTTTTGTTTCAAACCCAAGGAGATCCCCATGAAACTGCGCCCATTGGCAGACCGCGTGATTGTCAAACGCGTCGAAAGCGAAACCAAAACCGCCTCCGGCATCTACATCCCCGACAACGCTGCTGAAAAGCCTGACCAAGGCGAAGTCTTGGCTGTGGGCCCCGGCAAGCGCAGCGACAAGGGCGAACTCGCTGCATTGACCGTCAAGGTCGGCGACCGCGTGTTGTTTGGCAAGTACAGCGGCCAGACCGTCAAGGTCGACGGCGACGAGCTGCTAGTCATGAAAGAAGACGATTTGTTCGCGGTTGTCGAAACCAAATAATTTTGCGGGACAGACCGACCGACGCGCGCAGCGCATGGTCGCTCTGTCCTCAACTGATCAATCAATTTAGGAGTTAAACATGGCAGCAAAAGACGTAATTTTCGGCGGCGAAGCCCGCGCACGCATGGTTGAAGGCGTGAACATTTTGGCCAACGCGGTCAAAGTCACCCTGGGCCCCAAAGGCCGTAACGTGGTGTTGGAGCGCTCGTTCGGCGCCCCCACCGTGACCAAGGACGGTGTGTCCGTGGCCAAGGAAATCGAACTCAAAGACAAGCTGCAAAACATGGGCGCGCAGATGGTCAAGGAAGTGGCTTCCAAAACCTCTGA
>CANFWT010000094.1 GCA_947450895.1 Comamonadaceae bacterium
CCCCGAGCGCGTGCGCCATGCCGTGGTGATCGCCAGCGCCCCCAACCTCACCGCGGAAAACATCGCCTTCAACGAAGTGGCCCGCCGCGCCATCGTCACCGACCCCGACTTCCACGGCGGCCACTTTTATCGGCACGGCGTGGTGCCCAAACGCGGCCTGCGCATCGCCCGCATGATCGGCCACATCACCTACCTGAGCGACGATGTGATGAACGAGAAGTTTGGGCGGCAACTCCGAAGCGTAGTGGCAAGCGTGGGGGCCAAAGAATTTGCCGCCGGGCCGCCCCAAGGCAAATTAGCCCCCTCGGGGGGCAGCGCAGCACACGAAGTGGCAAGCGTGGGGGCCTATCTTTACAGTACCCAAGAGGTCGAGTTCCAGATCGAGAGCTATTTGCGCTACCAGGGCGACAAATTTGCCGATTACTTTGACGCCAACACCTATTTGCTGATCACCCGCGCCTTGGACTATTTCGATCCGGCGCGCGCGCACGGCGGCAGCCTCACCAAGGCCCTTGCAGGCGCAAAAGCCCAATTCTTGCTGGTGAGCTTTGCCACCGATTGGCGCTTTGCCCCGGCGCGCAGCCGCGAGATCGTCAAGGCGCTTCTGGACAACCAACGCGACGTGAGCTATGCCGAAATCGACGCGCCGCACGGCCACGACGCGTTTTTGCTGGACGATGCGCGTTACCACGGCGTAGTGCGCGCTTACTTCAACAACGTGGCGCAAGAGGTGGGCGTATGAGCGACCAAAGCATTCAACACGCCCTGGCGCAACTCGTGCCCCACGGCGCACGCGTGCTGGACCTGGGCTGCGGCGACGGCGCCATGCTGGCCCACTTGCAGGCCACGCGGGGTTGTACCGGCTATGGCGTGGAAATTGACGACGCCAATGTGCTGGCCTGCGTGCAGCGCGGCGTGAATGTCATCCAGCTCAACCTGGACGAGGGCCTGGCGATGTTTGACGACGCCTCGTTTGACGTGGTGCTGCAAATCGACACCCTGCAACACCTGCGCAACGCCGAGGTGATGCTGCGCGAAACCGCGCGCGTGGGGCGCATCGGCATCGTGGCCTTTCCTAACTTTGCCCACTGGCCCAATCGCCTGAGCGTGTTGCGCGGGCGCATGCCAGTGACCAAGCGCCTGCCTTATCAGTGGTACGACACGCCCAATATCCGCGTGGGCACCCATGCAGACTTGGGCGCACTGGCGCAGCGCGCAGGCCTTCGGGTGGTGGACAGCTTTGGCCTCCAGGATGGTCATACGGTACGCGTCCTGCCCAATTGGCGCGCGGGCACCTCGGTCTACAAGCTCTCGCGCTGACGCGCCCCGCCGGCAGCTGCTGCGACGAGCCTATGGCCACCACCGCAGCGCCGCCGCCGGTCACATTTCGCCAAGCGCTGCGCTTTTGGTTCAAGCTCGGGTGCATCAGCTTTGGTGGCCCGGCTGGGCAAATTGCCATCATGCACTGCGAGCTGGTGGAGCAGCGGCGCTGGATTTCCGAGCGACGTTTTCTGCACGCACTGAATTACTGCATGCTGCTGCCCGGGCCGGAGGCGCAGCAACTGGCCACCTACTTGGGCTGGCTGATGCACCGTACCTGGGGCGGCGTGGCCGCTGGCGTCTTGTTCGTGCTGCCGTCCTTGTTGTTGCTCATCGGCTTGAGCTGGGCCTACATGGCGTTTGGCCATCTAACTTGGGTGGCGGCGCTGCTGTGGGGCGTCAAACCGGCGGTGGCGGCGCTGGTGCTGCAGGCGGTACAGCGCATGGGCAGCCGCACGCTGAAGACGCCGCAGCGCGCGCCCTTGTTGTGGGTGATTGCGGTGCTGAGTTTTGGGGCAATTGCCTTGTTGCAAATGCCGTTTCCGGCGGTGGTGCTGGCGGCAGGACTTACGGGCGCGTTCGCGCAGCGCTGGTGGCCGGGGCAGTTTGGCGGCGTAAGCGCGCACGCAGCAGTGACTGCGGCGCCCGCCGCGGCGTCCCCATCACCCCCTATTGCCGGGGCGCCGGTTGGCGCCAGTGTTGTCGGGCTACAAGCACCCGCCTGGATTGACGACCACACCCCGACTCCAGCGCACGCGCGCTTTAGCCCGGCAGGCCTGGCCCGTGTGCTGGCGGCGGGCGCGGCCTTGTGGCTGCTGCCGATGGTGGTTCTGGTGGCAGTCTGGGGTTGGGACGGCACGCTGGCGCAGATGGCCTGGTTTTTTACCAAAGCGGCTTTGCTGACTTTTGGAGGCGCCTACGCGGTCTTGCCTTATGTGTACCAAGGGGCGGTGGAGCACTTTGGCTGGCTCAGTGCCGCGCAGATGATGGACGGCCTGGCGCTGGGCGAGACCACGCCGGGGCCGCTGATCATCGTGGTGGCCTTTGTTGGCTTTGTTGGCGGCTGGGGCCAGACTGTCCTGGGGCCGCAGGCCTTGTTCTGGGGCGCGGCGTTGGCGGCGGCCGTGGTGACCTGGTTTACTTTTTTGCCATCGTTCATCTTTATTCTGGCGGGCGGGCCCTTGATCGAATCGACCCATGGCAAAGTGCAGTTCACTGCACCGCTGACCGCTATTACCGCCGCCGTGGTCGGAGTGATGGCCAGTTTGGCGGTGGTTTGGGTAGCCCATATTGCCCTGCCCGGCGGTGCTTCAGGACCGCTAGATTTCGCAGCCCTGGCCTTGGCGCTGGCCGCCGCTTGGGGGCTGATGCACAAAAAGTGGGGCGTAATGCCGGTGATTGGCGCCTGCGCGCTGCTGGGACTGCTGTCGCGCCTGGTGGTCCAAGCATGAATATCATTTACGTGTTGGCTTTGGCCCCCCTATCCCCCCAACCCCCTTTCCACCCCGGCGGGGTAGAGTGGGGGAGCAAACAGCCCCATTTGATTTCTTCGCAACGGCCAAGGCACCACTGGCCACTTTTGTGGATCGCTGGTCGTCAGCCGTATGTTCTGCGCACGGGCGGGCGTCACGCTAGTAGAAGGCTGGCCGACGCGACAAAATCAAATGTGGACTTTGGCCCCCCTCTCTCGCCCGCTGGGCGAGAGAGGGGCTGGGGGAGAGAGTGGGCCAAGAGCCAAAATTTTCGTGCCGGCGCGCAGCATCCGCCACCTCAGGTAATTTCACAGCAACTTTTGGAGTCTTGCCCATGCCCCGTTTCGCCGCCAACCTCAGCCTCCAATACAACGAAGTACCGTTCATGGAGCGTTTTGCCAGCGCCGCGCAAGACGGTTTCGAGGCGGTGGAATACCTGTTTCCCTACGCCCATGCCCCTGCTGACTTGGCGGCGCAATTGCAGGCGCATGGTTTGCGCCAGGTGCTGTTCAACGCCCCGCCGGGCGGCAGCGACTTGTCTGCCATGGCCAGTGCCTGGGAGCGCGGCGAGCGCGGCACCGCGTGCTTGCCCGGGCGGGAGGCGGAGTTTTGCGCCGGGTTGACGCAGGCGCTGCACTACGCGCAGGTTTTAAAGTGCCCGCGCGTGCATGTGATGGCCGGGCTGGCACCGGCGGGCGTGGACCGCGCGATTCTGCAAGCCACGTATGAGGCCAATCTGCGCTGGGCCGCTGCGCAGGCGGCGCCGCTGGGCGTGGCGCTGTTGATCGAACCCATCAACGGGCGCGACATGCCCGGCTACTTTTTGCAGCGCCAGGCCGACGCCCACGCCACGGTGCAGGCGGTCGCGTCCGCGCACCTGCAGGTGCTGATGGACTTGTACCACTGCCAGATCATGGAAGGCGACCTGAGCACCAAGCTGCGCCAGTACCTCGCGCCACAAGACGGGCAGCCGAGTCGGGTCGGCCACATCCAGATTGCAGGCGTGCCCCAGCGCCATGAGCCCGATGTGGGCGAGGTGAACTACGACCACCTGTTTGCGCTGATCGATAGCCTGGGTTACTCCGGCTGGATGGGCTGCGAATACCGGCCCGCGCGCGGCACCGCGCCCGGGGCGACGCACGATGGCCTGGGTTGGCGTGACCGGGCGCTGGCCGCCAGCACAGCGCCCGTGGCCTGCACTTAGCCGTCACCGCGGGCTAACAGCCCAGCAAATCGGCCAGGGCCAGCAAGTCGCGCGCGTGCAAGTCGTTGCCCGCTTGGGGTCGCCCGTCTTTGGGGTGCTTGGCGCCCAACTCCAACGGCCGTTCGATGTAGGCGGTGCGCAGCCCGCAGGCGCGGGCAGCAGCCAGGTCATCGTGGTGCGTGGCCGCCAGCAGCACCTGCGCGGGCGCCACGTTAAAAACCCGCGCCACGCCACCGTAGGTGCGCGGGTCGGGTTTGTAAGCCTGGAAGGTTTCGGCGCTCAAAATGCAATCCCAGGGCAGCGCTGCCTGTTTAGACAGGCGGGTGAGCAAATTGAGGTTGCCGTTGGACAAGGTGCACAAGATGTATTTGCTTTTCAGCCGGGTCAGTGCGGCCACCACGTCGGGCCAAGGGATGAGCCGGTGCCACACCAAGTTGAGCTGCGCACGCTCCTCATCGCCCATGTGCGCCAGACCAAACTGGGGCAGGATGCCGTCCAAAATTTGCCGGTGCAAATCGTCAATCAGCGTCCACGGCTGCGCGCCCGACATCACCCGTGCCATAGCCGGTGCGTAGCCCGCACGCCAAGCCAGCGCAAATGCGTCACCATCCACTTGCGGATAGCGCTGCAGCATCTCCAGTGCGATGCTGCCGTGCCAGTCGACGATGGTGCCGAAGATGTCGAAGGCCAGGACTTGAACTTTTGGTGTGCAGTCGTGCATGGTTGATTTCCGTAAGTTGGAGTAGCGCATGCATAGTAAACGGCGAGGCGGGCAAGCGACCAATAAACAATGGTTTAATCTTTGCTAATTTGAATACGTTGCGCTTGAGTGCACACAGACCTATGAAAAAGAAATTTGCTTTGGTGGGACTTCTGCTGCTGGTTTTGAACACGGCCTCTGCGATGTCCCTGTTGGTCGAGGGAGATAGCCTATTTGCGACCGGGCCGGTGGAAGACGACCTGGTTTCATTTACAAATGCACTGGACCGCCCCGAAGTTAAGCGGGTAGTTTTTGTTAATTCTGTGGGCGGAAATTTATGGACTGGAATGCGTGTTGGGCAAGCAATTGCTGAGAAAAATATAGACACCGTTGTAGCCGGTTATTGTGTCTCCGCTTGTTACATTATGTTTCAGGGTGGTCGCCAGCGTAGTTTTTCTGATGCCTTCAAACCATCGCAAACATTCGTTGGAATACACGGACCAAGTAGTAAAGACTCCAATCTTGTCAATGCACAGGCAGCACCGCAAATATACGCGTTCATGAAGCAGCGCATGGGAGATAGGTTTAACGCGACGCTGATGAACAAAGCGCTTTACGATATGGAAGATTCGGGTGCGTTGCTTTGGGTCTTTGAGGGCGCACGATCACCGGTGCGGCCAACACGGCATTGCAAATCCTCCCAAACCTTGCCCAAGGATTGCACGGAATTTAAAGAGGATAGCGCGCTCAGTCTTGGCATAGTTACCAGCAATGAGTTGAGTAAAGTGACGCTTCCAGCGGCTATGCAAGAGAAGCTGGTGATAGGGGACTACAAGCTAGATTCAAAAATTAAAAAAGAAGATGCGGAAGCATTTTTCAAAACCTTGAGCGATTTCTTTTGTGAATCGGAAAAATGCCGCTCCCTGATAGCGAATTATTCAACATTGACGGAAAATAAAGCGCTTGCCACGCCGCTTGTGCCCCCGGGCGTGGCATATGCGAATAATCAAGATAATTTATTCAAAGCCTATGCTAACGCAATATATGTTTGTAACCATGCCAAAAACATGCGGTTCCGATTGTGTGAAGTTCAGATGATTAATGATTTCGATACCCACACCTTAAGCAGTGAAGCGCAGCAGAGTCACGCTGCGGCATTAAGCAGCATGAAGTCCCCAGCCAAAAACTACTTCGCCGACGAGGAATATGGGGCCATGTTTGCCGCACAGGCTGTTATTCGTTCAAACAAATTTTTGGATAGCACACCAACCAGCGCCGATGGAATCAAGGTCTTTAGCACCAAGGACCTGGCGCAGTCGCTGCTGAGCGCTGAACCGCCGCTGGTGCTAGGCGTCACCGGTGACACCTCTGCCATCCCCGGCGCCCAGGCCCTGCTGGGCGCAGGAATGGCGTGGGCAGATGCGAGCGCCGATGCAGCGCTGCAAACCAGATTTCAAGGCCTGTTGGAAGCCCTTGGCGCAAAGCCCGATCGACCGCTTGTTTTCTATTCCAACAGCCGCAACGACTGGTATTCCTTGAATGCGGCGTTGCGCGCCCGCGCAGCGGGCTATCGCGATGTGGGCTGGTATCGCGGAGGCATGGTGGCGTGGAAGGCCGCGTCGCTGCCGCTGGCAAGAACGGTGTTGCGCGCAGTGGTGCAGTGAACGCAAGGGGCTTAAACGCTGTATGTGGGTCACCGTGGCATCATCCCGTCCACCGCTTGATGAAGGAATCGCCATGACCGCTCGCCTGCCCGACACTGTTTTGAACCCTGCCCAAGCCCTGGACCAGGTCAGCCAGGCTTGGGACCGTGACATCGTGGGGCGCCTGAGCGAGTACATCGCCATTCCCGCCAAGTCGCCCGCCTTCGACGCCGACTGGGCCGCCCACGGCTACTTGGAAACCGTGGTGCGCAATACCGCGCAGTGGATTGAGGCGCAAAAAGTGGCTGGCCTGACTCTGGAAGTTGTGCGCCTGCCTGGCCGCACGCCGGTGCTACTGTTTGAAGTGGCCGCCACGCGCAGCGCGCAAGAAGGGGTAAGTACCCAGACCGTGCTGATGTACGGCCACCTGGACAAACAGCCCGAGTTTTCCGGCTGGCGCAGCGACCTGGGGCCGTGGACGCCCGTGTACCAGGACGGCAAGCTCTACGGACGCGGCGGCGCCGACGACGGTTACGCTGCCTATGCCGCCATCGCCGCGATTCAGGCGCTCAAAACCCAAAAAGTAGCGCACCCGCGCATCATCGGCTTGATCGAGACCTGCGAAGAAAGCGGCTCTTACGACCTGCTGCCCTACGTGGACGCGCTGCGCACGCGCCTGGGCGATGTGGGCCTGGTGGTGTGCCTGGACTCGGGCGCGGGCAACTACGACCAGCTGTGGCTGACCAATAGCCTGCGCGGCATGGCCAGCGGCGTGCTGAAGGTGGAAATATTGACCGAAGGCGTGCACTCGGGCGACGCCAGCGGCGTGGTGCCGTCGAGCTTTCGCATCCTGCGCCACCTGCTCGACCGGCTGGAAGACAGTGCTACCGGGCGCCTGCTGCCCGAGAACTTCTATTGCCCGGTGCCACCCGAGCGCATGGCCCAGGCGCAGGCCACCGCCAACATCTTGGGCGACGAGCTGTACAAGCGCTTTCCCTGGGCGCACTATGACTGCGGTGGCGCCAGCCAGTTTGCGCTGCCCACCACTACCGACCCACTGCAGGCGCTGCTCAACCGCACTTGGCTGCCCACGCTCAGCGTCACCGGCGCCGATGGTTTTCCTGAGATGAAAAACGCCGGTAATGTGCTGCGCCCCTACACCGCCTTCAAGCTCTCGCTGCGCCTGCCCCCGCTGGTGGAGGCGGCCAGCGCGGTGCAAGAACTCAAAGCCCTGCTTGAAGACAACGCGCCCTACCAAGCCAAAGTCACCTTCGAGGGCGGCGGTGGCGCCACCGGCTGGAACGCTCCCAGCACCGCGCCCTGGTTTGAGCAGGCCCTGAACGCTGCGTCCCAGGCGCACTTTGGCGCGCCCTGCGGCTACATAGGCCAAGGCGGCACGATTCCGCTGATGAACATGCTCAGCACCGGCTTTCCAAAAGCGCAAATGATGGTCTGTGGCGTGCTCGGCCCCAAAAGCAACGCCCACGGGCCCAACGAGTTTTTGCACGTGCCTTACGCCAAAAAGCTCACCGCCGCCGTGGCCCAGGTGATCGCCAGCTTTCCTTGAAAAACCTGCCCGACACCCCTTGGAAAGCCGCGCCATGAGCACCGCCCAACTGTCTGAGATCACCACGCCCCACGGCGCCACGCTGGCCGTGCGCGACTGGCCGCTGCCCGTCGCCGTGCTGCCGCGCGCCCTGGTGCTCATCGTCCACGGCCTGGGCGAGCACAGCGGACGTTACGAACACGTGGCGCAGCAGCTCAATGGTTGGGGCTTTGCGGTACGGGCGTTTGATTTGGGCGGCCACGGCCAATCCAGCGGCGCGCCCGGCAGCCTGGCCGACGACAACCGCCTGCTCGACGACCTGGCCTTGGTGTTGGACCGTAGCCGCGCACTCTTGGCGCCGCGCGTGCCGCTGGTCTTGCTGGGCCACAGCCTGGGGGGGCTGATTGCGGCGCGCTTTGTGTCACTCGGGCTGCGCCATGTCGATGGCCTGGTCTTGTCCAGTCCTGCGCTGGACCCAGGGCTAAATGCCTTTCAAAAGCTACTGCTGGCCACCCTGCCCCAAATCGCGCCCAATCTGCGCGTGGGCAATGGACTGAACGCCATCTACCTGTCGCACGACCCGGTCGTGGTTGCCGCTTATCGCGCCGATCCGCTGGTGCACGACCGCATCAGTGCCCGGCTGGCGCTATTTATCGCCCAGGCAGGTGCGCAAACCCGCGCGTTGGCGGGGCGGTGGACAGTGCCGACCTTGCTGCTGTTCGCCGGGCAGGACCGGCTGGTCAACCCGCAAGGCAGCCGCAGCTTCGCCCAGCAGGTCCCGGCGGATGTGGTGACCAGCCAGTGCTTTGAGGACCTGTACCACGAGATCTTCAACGAGTTGGACGCGGCGCCGGTATTTACCGCGTTGCAGGAGTGGCTGGCGCTTCGGTTTGCCGATCAGGCCGTCTGAGTTAACTGCGCGGTAAGCGCGGCCAAGGTTGATCCATGAAAAAAATGATGTGTTACTTCAGAGTGATGTTTTCCCATGGGCTAACGCATTTTTGTTGGAACGCGTCCCACTGGTAGCCAGCAGAGCCGACGCAGTCATGCGCATCGCGGCCAGGGCCGGGCATGGGTCACTGATTTTTGTCATCAGCGGCTTTTTGCTTGCGGTCCAATTCGTTATAAACCTTGCGTACCTCCTGCCGGCAATATTGGTAATCGACACTGTTAGGGAGGTACTGGTCACACCGCTTTTCCGAAACATCTTTCACACTGCTACAGCCTTGCAGCAAGGCAGCACATGCGCAGACCGACAGGAAAATTATTCGAATTGAGGTAGACATACAGTGCTCCCACACATTAATAAGTGATCTATTTCAAGGCCTTTAG
>CANFWT010000095.1 GCA_947450895.1 Comamonadaceae bacterium
AGGAACACGCCGCTGCTCTCGCGCCAAAAGCTCCCCAGCTTGATGTAGTCGGCCAAGCCGGCGCGGAACTGGTAGGGCACGCGGTACTGGCTGATGAGCTGCAGGTCCGACACCATGGGTTTCAAAACGTCGGTCCGGGCCAGGGTTTGCGGACTTTGCGACTTGATCGTATGGCCCAAACGTGCCAGGGCCGCACGGCGTTGGTTCTCTATGGCCAGCGGTGCGCCGTCCACGGCAAACCACTGGGCGTCGGCGTAGGCGTAATTCGGAATCCACTTCGAAACCCGCTTGGCCATGCGCAGGTGGCCGCCCAGGGACGGGTATTTGGCCAGCGACAGCTGCAGGCGCTGCCAGCCCTTGGGCAGGGCCACCGCGCCCAGCGAAGCCAGGCCGCCCCAGGTGGCAATTGACAACAATGTCTCGGAACCGTCCATACGAATCACCCTTTAGAAAACCTTGGTTGTATGACCCCCAGGTTAAAAAATGATGACTATCAAACAAACCCTCCAAAAAATCGGTGCCAACGAAGACCTGAACTTCCTGCTCACCAACCGCATTCCCCGCCTGGCGCTCACCCGCTTTATGGGCTGGTTCAGCCAGCGGCGCACGCCCTGGGTGCGTGACCTGTCGATTGCCACCTGGAAGCGCATCGCCGACCTGGATTTGTCGGAGGCCAAGAAAGACCACTTTGACAGCCTGCACGACTGCTTTATCCGCGAGCTCAAACCCGGCGCCCGGCAGGTAGATGCAGACCCGCGCACCCTGGTAAGCCCCTGCGACGGCATCGTGGGCGCCATGGGCCACGTCGAGGGTGACGGCGTCTACCAAGCCAAGGGCTTTCCGTACACGCTGACCGATCTGCTAGGGCCGCTGGGCGCCAACAGCCCCTGGCAAGACGGCGTGTTTCTGACGATTCGTATTACTTCGTCCATGTACCACCGGTTTCACGCGCCGTACGACCTGCAACTGCACGACGTGGACTACTTTGCGGGTGACACCTGGAACGTGAACCCGATTGCGCTCAAGCGGGTAGAGAAGCTGTTTTGCAAAAACGAGCGCGCCCTGCTGCAAGTGGCAGTGGGCGCCGAGCGCTACCCCGTTGCCCTGGTGCCGGTGGCGGCGGTGCTGGTGGCCAGCATTCGGCTGCATGCGCTGGGGTCGCTGCTAGACGCGCGCTACGAAGGGCCGGGCCATATAGCCTGCGACGCGCACTACACCAAGGGGCAAGAAATGGGCTGGTTCCAGCACGGCTCCACCATCCTGGTATTCGCGCCCAAAGGCTTTGGCTTTGCGCCGGGCATCTGCGAGGGCACGCCCCTCAAGATGGGCCAAGCGCTGCTAAAGCTGCCCGAGCCCTTGCCCGGCCACGACGCGCTGGCTTGACTTGAGCGCCCAATAGCGCCATTGCACCAGGCCCATGCCCAGCGCCACCAAGGCGCCCAGCATCCAGACCAATTGGTCCACGTCTACCTGAGCGTAGAGCAGCGCGCTGTACAGCCCCATCATGGCCAGCACGCTGGCGTTCTCATTGGTGTTTTGCACCGAGATAGAGCGGCCCGCGCTCAGCAGCGTGGCGCCCCGGTGCTGCAACAGCGCGTTCATGGGCACCACAAAGAATCCGCCCACCAGGCCCAGCACAAAGGTCAGCACGGCGGCCACGTGCCAGGCATGGACCAGGGACATCAGGGGCAGCAGCAGCCCGAGCAAAATGCCGACGCCCAGCACTTTGGGCGTGTGTTCAAGGGTGACCAGGCGCGCGGCCAGTGCAGCGCCAGCGATCACACCGATGGCGGTGGCGGCTTGTAAATAGGCCGCATGCTCCAGCGACAAGTGCAGCGCCTGCTGTGCCCAGGCCAAGACCAGCAGTTGCAAGGTCGCGCCCACGCCCCAAAACAAGGTGGTGACCGACAGGCTGATAGCGCCCAAGGGATCGCGCCACAGGGCGCGCTGGTCCCCAAGAAAGCGCGCAAAAACGGCGGACACATGCCAGGGCGAGGGCGCGTAGCGCACGCCACTGTCGGGAATCAAGCGGTTCAAGGCAGCGGCCAGGGCGTAGAAGGCCAGCAGCGCGGCGAGTGAGACCGCCAGCGTCCCAAACGACTGCAGACCGGCGCCCAGCCAGACGCACAGCGCTGAGTTCAGCCACGTGGGGCCGACCAAAAAGCCGCCCAACACCATGCCAAACAAGGCGGCGCACACGGTGCTGACCTCAATCCAGCCATTGGCCCGCACCAGGCGGTGGGCGGGCTCCATCTCGGTGATCAAACCGTATTTGGCGGGCGCGTAGATGGCCGCGCCCAGGCCGGCAAAGCCAAAGGCCACGATAGGGTTCAGGCCCAGCAACATGGCCAGGCATGCCAAGCATTTGATGCCGTTGGCCCCCATCATCACCTTGTGTTTGGGCCAGGTGTCCGCCCAAGCGCCCACCCAAGGCCCGAGCAGCACATACGACAGGGTGAACATCAGCTTGAGCAGCGGTACCCAGAAAGCCTGCTGTTGCTGCTCGATCAGCAAAGACATGGCCACCAGCAACAAGGCGTTGTCGGCCAGCGCCGACACAAACTGTGCGGCCAGCAAGAAGTAAAAACCGGGCGCCAAAAAGACGTGCCGACCGGCCTTAGGCCACTTCGGAGGCCACTGACGCCACCACTGGAGCCACTGCTGCGACCGGAGCCGCAGCTCTGTCCGGCACTTGCATGGCAGGCTGGACAATCGGCAGGAAGTCCAGCACCTGGTCCCAATAAATCAGCTCCAGCGTGCCGTCCTGGTGTTCCACCAAGGCCGAGCGGCTTTCCACCCAATCGCCATCGTTGCAGTACAAGATGCCGTTGATCATGCGAATTTCCGCGCGGTGGATATGGCCGCACACCACGCCCTGGTAGCCGCGCTTTTGTGCTTCGTGGGCCACCGCGTTTTCAAAGTCGGCGACAAAGTTCAAGGCCTTTTTGACTTTGCTTTTCAGGAAGGCGGACAAGGACCAATAGGGCAAGCCCATGCGTGCGCGCACGCGGTTGAAATGGCGGTTCAGGCGCAAGGCCAGCTCGTACAGGTTGTCGCCCAAATAGGCCAGCCACTTGGCGTACTGCACCACGGCGTCAAAGTAGTCGCCGTGGATCAGCCAGAGCTTGCGACCGTCTTTGAGCGTGTGCACCGCCTCTTGCGAGACCTCGATGCCACCAAAATGGTGCTCGACAAAGCCGCGCGCAAACTCGTCGTGGTTGCCGGGAATATAGACCACATGGCAGCCCTTGCGGGCCCGGCGCAGCAGCTTTTGCACCACGTCGTTGTGGGCTTGCGGCCAGTACCACTTGCGGCGCAGTTGCCAGCCGTCAATGATGTCTCCCACCAAGTACAAATAGTCGCTGGTGTGGGACTTGAGGAACTCAATCAAGGCCTCGGCTTGGCAGCCAGGCGTGCCCAGATGCAGGTCAGAAATAAATACGGCGCGGTAATGCATCCAATCCCCAATGCGGCAAAGTTGTGGGGCACCGTCACGAATTGCGCGAGCCTCCGCAGAACCGGGCGTGAGAATATGGGGCTTGTATGACTAAATGATGAACTCGCTGGTGGCCTGGCCCATGGGTGGCAACCTAGCCCGGCAAACCCTGACGCTATTGGTTCACACGGCACGCGGCACCGGCAAGCGATGCCGTGTTGGCTTTACTGCCAAGTCAAACGCCTCGATATACGCCTCCTGCTTGTGGGTCTCAATGGCGCCCGGCCGGTACTGGCGCACGCGCGCCATGGCGGCCTCACTGCTCCAGCCCCATGCCTTGAACAGCGTGGCCGCCAGCGTGCCGGTGCGGCCCTTGCCGTGGGCGCAGTGGATCAGAATATTGCCGGTCTGCAAGACGGCGGTGAGTTGCGGCACCAAGCGGCGCCACTGGCTTGTGACTGCCAGCGATGGCACGCCAAAGTCCACCACCGGCAATTGGTGCCAGCCCATGCCGTGCGCGCCCAAATGGTGCGGCAAGTTTTTGGCGCCCAGGCGCTGCAAGTCTGTGGTGTCGAGCAGGCTCACGACGGTCTTCACCTCGTGCGCGGCCATCTGCGCTACATCCAGCGCCAGCAGCCGCTCCGACTCCGCACTGCCATTGGCCCCGCCCGCACCAGGGCAAGCCGACATGCCCACCCGGCCCGGCCAGGGTGAGGGCGCAAAGTCAATGCCAAAGGGAATATTTGCGATGTAGGCCACAGTGCATTGTTAGCGCAGCCTTGCGACGGGGGTATGACAAGGCGCATGCGGGGCTGTGTTGGAAACGGGCTTGGGCTGCCAACAGTTCAGATTGCGCCTTGGGTGATGCGAAGTGGCCACTATGCGTCGCTAAGCCAGGGGGCGCAGCGCCTTGCGCCAAGCCGAAGTCAACATCATTGCGGCAACCGATGGAAGCATGGCTACGTCTGGCGCAAAGAGGAACCACGCCATCGCAGCCAGGAGGATGGCCGCGATAGCGCACCGAAAGAGCGTCACCGCACTGGTGGGCGGTCGGATAAAAAGGAAACCGGCGAAGATGCTTGTGATGGCAGTTGCCGCAGCGTGAATTTCCAAAAAATGGCCCTCCGGCTGATACTGCAAGAGGCCCTGAAGGTGGTCGAGTGCGGTTGTTCCAGTTGGAACGTTTTTCAACAGGAGGCACCATGTGGCGATGCCGAAGCCACCAAAAACTGCGTAAGAAAACGCCGCGACCGTCGCTGGCGACGTGAACCACCGCTTCATGGATGGTTTGCTATAGGACTGGTTGAACACAGACACTTAGAAACATTGGAATCATGCGCTTAAGCCTGAAGTCATTCGATTTTTCCCATCCCACAGCTTGTGCCGTGATCACGATCGGGGCTTGTCCTGCGATTCAGCTTGCAGCTTGCGCAAACCAAAAACTGAAAACCGTTGCAATGCTAGGAGTGATATTTGAACACTCCAAACCGCCGCTATAACCCAGACAGGTAGCCAACGAAACCCAGTGAAAGGGGTCGCTGCAGAGTCCAGTATCACACCGCCCAACAAGGCCGCGCGCGCGTACAGCCCTTTGCAGCGAGCCTCAAATCGAAATACCAATACTGGAACGCAAACGCATACCAGCAAGGCCCACAGGGGCAGAATCCATTGGAAACCTAACACGTACCAAGGTCGGGCCTTCAAGATGCGCAACTGTATGAAGCTTTGATAAGTAGCCTCGAACTCCTTGGCATAGCGCCGCAACACCACATGGGCAGCCATCACCCAGCCGAAAGCCAGACTCAGCAGCGTGGCATCAGTCCAGTCCGGGAACAACCCCAGCAAGCACAAATACAAAATCACGAACATCGGTAATACCATATCTCGCCAAGGCTGCTCATCCGTCGGCACCAACAACCAGATCAGAAAACATGCAGCACTCAAAAGTATTTTCACACTTGGAGACTGTAGGCTGTCGCTTGTCCCCAACATGCTCAAAAGCGCTACGCCAAGCGGGACCAGCACCAGAAGATCCAGCACCGTATTCGTGACCTCAAGCCGCGCTCTCATACGCTGCCGCCACGCATTTAGCGTGGGGAAGTTTGCGTACATGAATTTTTGCAGTCCCATAAAGAGCAAAGCAGCGGACCCACTGAAGATCGCAAGAGTGAAGGCTACTGGGGGCTCACTCAAGGTGTGGAGCCCGAACGCCAACGCGGCTAACAACCCAAATAGCAAGGCAGGTTGATACAACTCACTGCGGTAAATGACAACCAAGGTTGCCAAGGCCGATTGGCGTGGCACGCCCGATGCCTGCAAACTAATAGCTCGCTGATTCAAGCTACTCTGGCGTTCAGCGGGGTCCATACATAGCGCTAACAAACGAACCCAGAACCTGCGCTTTTGATCCCATAGTTTGGCCAAAGGCAAAGCCCAACTATCGGAGTGGCGCGCGCTTAATGCCTCATACACATGGGCCTGCTCCAACCTTTCGTGCAAAGTATGGGCCAGTGGAGGCCCCAACTGCTGGCTGACCTTGAAGTCCAACCCCCACTGGTAGTGGCGTGTTAAAGCAATCAGTACATCTACGGGCCAAGCACTGTCGTGAACCACTTCTTGGGCAAACATGCGCGAGGCATTGGGGGACTCTGTAATGGGAAGGTCTTCCAGCTTTGCTTGAATGCGCGGCCACTCCTCGGAGAGTGTTGCTGCACCTTCCTGTTGCAGCAGCAGGGCAGCGCTTTGCACCAACTCAGCGGCAGTAACCACCTGAACGGCTGACTGCGATTTTTGATAGTCGGCGTGCGCAGAATCATCGCCCATCGACTCACGTATGGGCTCTACAGCTCTGTCGTGCTGCTGCGGGGCTGGCGGCTCGACCGCGGCGCTATGCAGCGGCAGCGTGAAAGCGGCAGACGTTTCTACCGACGGCGCTACCAGCGTGTCTGCGGGGGTATCGGTAGTTGCTTCGCTGGATACGTCGGTGAGTGCTTCACGCGGTAGTTCTAGCTGCGACAGAAATCGTGCGTACTGCTGTGCCGCGTCGTAGGCTTCGCGCAATGCTTGGTAAGCATGTGCATCATCGTCCGGTCGCGATTTTTTCAGTAATACGGAGTAAGCACGCTTGATGGCGCGAAGATCGCTGGTGGGCTCCAGGCCCAAAGTCTCCCAAGCGCCTATCAAAACACAAAACCTTTATCTAAACCGTCCAGCGCCGCTCGAAACTCATCGCGAGCCTGGGAAATTTGTTTACCGTCCTGGGTATCGAGCGCCATTTCAAATTGTGCTATCCAGCGCTGCAACCACTGCCGCTGCTCTCCTAGCCGGTCTTCGTACAGGCGTTTAGCACGCCCAACCAAGTAAATGTTTTCCTGCTGATCCCGAGGGTGCTGCTTGAGGGCTTGCAAGCGTGTGAGGGCACGCGCAATGTCTTCTTCGGTCATGTTGGCACCTGGGGGTTGAATGACTTTGGACGCAATCAATTGCTGCTTGCTGTCTTTGACCTCCACCTCCAGCATGCCGTTGGCATCGTAGGAGAGCCGAAGGTCGACATTCACCTGCCCGGCAGGCTTGGGTTCCACATCAACTTCAAGCACTCCCATTGGCATGTTTTCGCTTCCAATAGGGGACTCGCCTTGTCGAATGTCAAACAATATCTGCAATTGGTTGTCCGCTACGGTGGTGTAGGTTTGGACGCGCGAGCTGGGCACAGGTGTGTTGCGTTCGATGATGGGCGAGAAGCGGTCTGCAAAGCGCCGCCCATTGATCACCTCACCGGCAATGATCCCCATGGAGTACGGCATCACATCCGTTAGAACCACTTCATCCAAGGCCGCATCGCGCGCTTTCAGCGCCGCCTGTATCGCAGCCCCACGCGCAATCGTTTCGTCCGGGTTAATGGTTCTAAGGGGCAAGCGCTGAAAAAGCCTAGTTACTGTTTGCCGCACCAAAGGCATGCGGGTGGCACCGCCGACCAGAACAATTTCCGAAAGCTCATGGGGCGACAAACGTGCATCTGCCAGCGCACGCTCGATAGGGCGGCGCAGCCGCTTGATCAGCTCTTCGCTGGCCAACTCAAATTCTGTGCGCCCAATCCGGTGGTAAAACTCCACGTCGTTCCATGCAAAGCGTATCTCTGCATACTCAGCATCGGTCAAATCACGTTTTGCCTGTTCTGCAGCACGCCAAAGTGCCTTGGATGCCACGATTCGCTCGCGCTCGCGCTCGCTTATTTGTGTGCAGTTCTTGAGGAATAGGCTCTCTATGACCGACGCGAAGTCTTCCCCACCCAGTCGCGTATCGCCTGCACTGGAGCGTACTTCGACGACGCCGTCAAAGTACTCCAATACCGACACATCAAATGTGCCACCACCCAAGTCAAATACCAAAAACGTGCTGTGATCCTTGCGCTCTTGCAATCCATAGGCCAGCCCTGCAGCAGTCGGTTCATTGAGCAAGCGGTCCACCTTGAGGCCAGCCAACTCTGCAGCGTGCTTGGTGGCGCGGCGTTGTACATCATTGAAGTAGGCCGGAACCGTAACTACGGCATCGGTGACTGCTGCGCCAAGAAAACACTCGGCATCTTGTTTGAGGGACTTCAGCACCATCGCAGACAGTTCTTCAGCGCGGAAGTCCCGGCTACCAAGTCGCGTCAACTTATCGGTGCCCATCCATCGTTTGAAAGCAACGGCTGTGTGTTGGGGGTGTGTGCTCAAGCGCTCGCGCGCTGCCAGCCCAACCAGCCAGTTGCCGCCTTCATCTAGGCTGACAGCACTGGGGGTTAACACATGCCCATGGGCGTTGTGGATCAATTCCGTTTTTCCGTCGCGAAAGATCGCGGCAAGGCTGTTGGTGGTACCGAGGTCAATTCCTAAATACATACATAGTGACTCAGTATTTATAAAAAGGTTTTTGCGGACTGGGCAATAAACGCCGTCTGCCAGCACAAATTTGCAGACGCGCGGCAGATAACTTGACCGTGACGGATATCGCTACGCCCAAGTGAGGTTGATCTTGTTTTTTTAAGCGGCGCAATCTTTTACGTACAAGTTGATCAAGCTCTGGTAGCGAATACATGTTTCTTCCGACAGCAACTTGAAATAGCTGATCGACTCGGGATCAAGCCGGATGGTGACGGACTTCTTGAGTTGCACCGCGTACGGATTTTTCCGGGCCGAACTGAAATCATATTCTTTGCGTATGGTGTACCTGCAGGTAAAACTTGGATTCGGACTTAGACGCCTTTCGAGCGGAAATGATTCGGATGACTTGGTTCGCGCAACGGTAACCGCCTCCCCCTCACCCCAACAAATCCGCCAACGCCCGCGCCACCACCTTGGTCGCGCGCCGCAGGTCCTCGAGCGCGATGTTTTCGTCCGCGCGTTTGGCGTTGCTCTCGGACACGGTGCGCGGGCCGCAGCCGTAGAGCACGGCGGGGATGCCATGTTCGCA
>CANFWT010000096.1 GCA_947450895.1 Comamonadaceae bacterium
GCCAAGGCCCGCGCAAACAGGTAGCCCAAGCACACACCCAGCAAGCCGGGCAGCAACCCGTAGACCAGAACGCCCAGGCACAGCAGCGCGGCGAGCAGGTAGCTGACCGACTGTGTGAGGGGCAAGCTTGTACTTGTTGGGCGGGCAGGTGTTTTTGAGGTCATGGTGCTGGAGCGAGTCTGCAAAGTCATTACTTGGCGTGACAAAAATGATGCAAAAGTGTAAGCATTGGGGGGGATGCGGCGTGCAGCTTTTGTCAGCTCACACCCGCAAGCGCATCCGTTGCAGGTAACGCAGCAACACGGCCACCACCAGCGCCGCAAACACGCGCTGCAGCACGGTGTTTTCGGCAAAGTCCAGCGGCTCGTCGAGCAGCACATAGACGGTGCCCATCAGCAAGACCGCCACACTGCGCAAGCGCCAGCCATCGGGCACCAGGAATACCGACCCCAGGCGGCGCCACAGCACATGGCCCAGACCGCCGGCCAGCACGCCCAAGCACGCGCCCACCGCCACATCACCCGGCCAGTGTGCGCCCACCGCAATGCGCGACAGGCCCACCGCTGCGGCCAGCAGCCACAGCCAAACAAAACGGCCCCGGCGCTGCGCGTCCAGCGCAAAGTACAGGCTGCTGGCCACCGCAAACGCGGTGAGCGTGTGGCCTGAGGGCATGGAAGCCACCTCCAGCTTTTCACCCACCAGACGAAACAAGGTGTTGTCGATGACCGCCGCCGGGCGCGGGCTATCGAGCAAACCCTTGCCCAGGCGGGCAAACAGCACCGCAAAGGGCACGGCGCACAGCCAGGCCCACAGCAGGCGTGGCGCCAGCACCAACAGGGGCGATGTCACTGCCAGCACGCCCCAGGCATTGCCCAGCAACGACAGCCCGGTCCACACTGGCGCGGGCAGCAGCAAGCAGGCCTGGTTGATCGCCAGAAAAAGCCCCGGTTCACCCCAGTGCAGCCACAGCGGCGCACACAGGAGCAGCAGCGCAACGGGCGCAAGCCAGCGGCGCCAATGCGTGGTGAAGATGTTCAAGCCCATTTATTCCAGCCGCAGTCGTGGTTGCGCTCTGCCAGACCAGCCATGGCAGGCGTAAAAGCGAAAACGCGCCAGCGGCGCACCCCAGTGCGTGGTGTCTTGGGTGTCCAGCAACTGGCAATCACGAAACCCGTGCGCGCCCAGCGGCACGGTGTAAGCCATGGCCGACCAGTCCACCAGCAGCGTGTCGCCACCCACGGCCAGGTCGCCGGCCCAGAGGTCAAACTGGTCAAACCGGTCTTCCAACACGTGCACCGGCATCGGCCGCGCGTACCAGCCCAGGCGGCTCGCCAGGGTCCAGTTTTGCACTGCCACGCTCGTCAGGCCTTGTTCGTTGGCCAGCGCACGGGCGCGCCCCCCGGCGGCCTGCCAGCCATACAAATCAGCAAAAGGGTTGGCGCCCACGGGCGTGTCGTCCAGGCTGCGCGGCAACTGCGGCGCGCCGCCACTGAGCATCAGGCCCGCCAAACCCGCGCAGGCCAAGGCTTGCAGCGCTACCAAACCCGCAATGGCGGCGCGCCGCAGCCGCGCACCCGCGCCCGCCCGCCATTGCGCGGCTAGCGCCACCCCAGCAAACGGCGCCAACGCCACCCAGGCCGGCGCAGTCCAATGCGGCAGGCTGCTGCCCCCGCCTGACAGATAGGCCAGCACCGCAAACGGCAACACAAAAAACCAGCGCATCACACCCAAGCGGGTGCGCGCCCGCGCGCCCCACCACAGCAGCGGCCCATAGGCCAGCAACTGCACCAGCACAAAGCGCAACACCTCTTGCCAGCGCCAGACGCTGCCCGCACCGTGCTGCGCCTGGTAGGCAAACGACACCCAGCCGTTGCGCGCGTTCCAAACCGCCACCGGCGACACCAGCAGCAAGGCCAGCAGCACCGCACCCCACAAAGCAGGCAAGCGCAACAGGCGCAGGCCATGCGCGCTGAACAAGCACAGGGCGCAGGCCAGGGCCAAAAAAATGGCCGTGTATTTGCTCAAACCCGCCAGCCCCAGCAGCAGCCCCAGCGCCAACCACGCCAGCGGGCGCTCCAGGGCGCCCGGCTGCATCAGGGTATGGGTTTGCAGCATCACTGCCACCGTGAAAAACATGAGGAGCGTGTCAGGCAGCAAGCCAATGGCCAGCACGTGCAACACAGGCGCCAGCGACAACACGGCCACCGCCCACAGGCCGGCGCGTTCGGCTGCATCAGCCGCATAAGGCGCATCACCGCCATCACCCGTTACCAGCCGCTGCGCCAGGCGGTACACCCCCAGCACCGTGCCCAGCCACAGCGCGCCGGGCACCAGTCGCAGCACTGCGGTGGGCGCGTCCAGCGCCACCAGCGGCCACTGCATCCAGCCCACCAAGGGTGGATGGTCAAAATAGCTCAGCGCCGGGTGCGCCGCGTACAGCAGGTAGTGCGCCTCGTCCACCGACAAGCCCAGCACCACCGCCAGCGCCAAATGCAGCACCAGCGCGGCAGCAATCAGCCAGCGCGTAGCGCGCTCGGGCGGCAAAAAGCGGGGGGGATTTGTCAAACACCAGTCCGGTCAAAAAGAATCCGCGCAGTCTAAACTGCCAGCCCGCAGCCCCGGCTGCCCCATCAACCCACCCAAAGGAACACCATGCCCACCTACCACGTAGAAATGATCGAAGGCCGCACCCTGGAGCAAAAGAAAAAACTGGTGCAAGAAATTACCCGCGTCAGCGTCGAAGTACTGGGCGGCTCGCCCGACTCGGTCGACGTGCTCATCACCGACGTGAAGGCCGAAAACTGGGCCACCGGCGGCAAACTGTGGAGCGAGCCGCGCGGCTAACCCCAGCGCTCCCTACCGCGCCTTTATGCGATCCCGGCTTGACACAAACGCGTAAACTGTTTCCATGTGCCAATTGCTAGGAATGAACAGCCGCCTGCCCGCCAGCCTGACGCTGAGTTTTACCGGGTTTGCCCAGCGCGGGGGCTGTACCGACCACCATGCCGACGGCTGGGGCATTGCTTTTTTTGAGAGCGATGGCGACCAGCCGGGCAAAGCGGCGCGGCATTTTGTGGACAAGGAAAGCGCGGCCACCTCACCCATTGCACACATGCTGCGCAGCTACCCCATCAAAAGCCACAACGTGGTGGCCCATGTGCGCAAGGCCACGGTGGGCGCGGTCAACCTGGAAAACTGCCACCCCTTTGTGCGCGAACTTTGGGGCCGCTACTGGGTGTTTGCCCACAATGGCGACCTGAAAGACTTTGCGCCCTTGTTGCACGGCAGCTTTCGGCCGGTCGGGACGACGGACAGCGAACTGGCCTTTTGCTGGATGCTGCAAGAGATGAACAAATCGCACGCCGGCGTGCCCACCGAGACTGAGCTCACCCACACCCTGCGTGAACTGTCGCAGCGCATTGCAAAACACGGTACCTTTAACTTTTTGCTCAGCAACGGCCAGGCGCTGTGGGCGCACGCCAGCACCAAGCTGCACTACGTGCTGCGCCAGCATCCGTTTAGCGAGGTGCAGCTCAAGGACGAAGACCTGAGCGTGGACCTGTCACAGCTCAATTGCCCCGACGACCGCCAGGTGATTGTGGTGACCGAGCCGCTCACCTCCAACGAAACCTGGGTGGCCATGGCGCCGGGCGAACTGCAGGTGTTTATCGAAGGGCAGCCTTTTACAGGGCAGCAGCCTCCAGCGCGTCCATAAACATGGCGCTCACGTCAAAGCCCGTCTGGTCGGTGATTTCCTGAAAGCAAGTCGGACTGGTCACGTTGATTTCGGTCAGGTGGGTGCCGATGATGTCCAGGCCCACCAGCAGCAAGCCGCGCGCCACCAGCACCGGGCCAATGGCCTCGGCCACCGCACGGTCTGCCGCATTCAGCGGCTGCGCCACCCCTAGGCCGCCGGCGGCCAAGTTGCCACGCACCTCTCCGCCCTGGGGAATGCGCGCAAGGCAAAACGGAACGGGCTTGCCGCCAATGACCAGCACGCGCTTGTCGCCCTCGCGAATGGCGGGCAAAAACTTTTGCACCATCAGGCTTTGCGCGCCGTCCTTGTTCAGCGTCTCGGTGATGGAGCCCAGGTTCAGGCCATCGTCTTTGACCCTGAAAATCCCGCTGCCGCCCATGCCATCCAGGGGCTTGAGAATGATGTCGCGGTGCTCCTCATGGAACGCGCGCACGGCCACCGCATCGCGCGTGACCAGTGTGGGCCCAATGAACTGGGGAAACTCCATGATCGCCAGTTTTTCAGGGTGGTCGCGCAGCGCGCGCGGCTTGTTGAACACCTTAGCCCCCTCCCGCTCAGCCTGCTCGAGCACGTGGGTGGCGTAGAAAAACTCGCTGTCAAAGGGCGGGTCTTTGCGCATGACCACGGCGTCAAAGCTGCGTACCTCGCGCACCTCGCCGCTTTCCAGGAAAAACCAGTCTGCCGGGTCGCCGGTCAGTCGAATCTGGCGCACCAGGGCTTGCACCACCCCGCCGCTGCGCCAAATAAGCTCGCGCGGCTCGCAGGCCGCTACCGTATGTCCGCGCGCCTGCGCCTCGCGCATCATGGCAAACGTGGTGTCTTTGTAGATCTGGAACGACTCCAGCGGATCGGCAACGAACAGGATATGCATCAGGGAGTTCTCCACTTGGGCGGGCTTCAGGCCGCGTGCTTGCCTGGACGGTAGTGTTGCACAGCCAACGCCAGCGCACCGGCCACCACCCCCCAAAATGCCGAACCCACGCCGCCAATGACCACGCCGCTGAGCGTGATCAAAAAAGTCACCATGGCTGCTTCGCGATCGGCCTCTTTGTGCAAGGCTGCCGCCAGCGCACTGCCGATGGTACCCATCAGCGCCAGCCCGGCAATCGCGGCGACCAGCTCTTTGGGGAAGGCGGTCAGTGCGGCCATGATGGTGGCGCCGAACAAGCCCAGCGCGACGTAGAGCACGCCGCAGGACACCGCAGCGGTATAGCGGCGCCCCCGGTCCGGGTGTGCCTCGGGGCCCATGCAGATGGCGGCGGTGATGGCGCTGAGGTTGAGCGAAAACGCACCGAAAGGTGCCAGCAAGAGCGTCGCTAGTCCGGTGAGGGTGAGGATTTTGGACACCGGAAGGCCCGCGTCGCCCCCGCGCGCACGCTCGTCGCCGAAGCCCGAGGCGCGAATAGCGGCCACGCCCGGCAGGTTTTGCGAAGCCATGGTGACCACAAACAAGGGCAGCGCCAGACTCACCAGGGCCGAGAAAGAAAACACCGGGGCCACAAACACCGGCGCGGTCAGGCCCACTGGAATGTCCACGCGCGCAAAACCGCCCTGCGCCGCCACAAACAAGACGGCAAACAGCAAGGTGCCTGGCACCGCGTAGCGCGGCACAAAGCGCTTGCCCAGCAAATAGGTCAGGAGCATCAGCACGACCAGCGGCAGCGCCGACTGGGCGGCGCTAAAGCCGGCCAAGCCAAAGCGCGCCAGCACACCCGCCAGCAAGGCGCTGGCCAAGGCCACGGGAATGCGGTTCATCACCCGCTCGAACCAACCGGTAGCTCCCATGACCACCACCAGTACGGCACTCACCATGAAAGCGCCCACCGCATCACCCATCGAAAAGCCACCCGCCATACCCGCACTGGCCAACACCGCAGCACCGGGCGTACTCCAGGCCACCATGACGGGTTTGCGCAGCCACAGCGAAGGGACCGCCGTGGCCAGACCCATGCCAATGCTGATAGCCCAGAGCCAGGACGCCAGGATCTCTGGCGTGGCCCCAAATGCCTGGGCAGCCTGAAACACGATGGCGATTGAGCTGGTAAAGCCCACCAGAACCGCCACAAAACCCGCAGTGAAGCTCGACCAGCTCAGGTCTTTAAAAAACTGCACGTGCGCCTAGATTTCGATTTTGGAGCCCAGCTCGACCACCGAGTTGTTGGGCAGGTTCAAAAAGTCAGCAGCGCTGCTGGCGTTGTGGTGCATCTGGGCAAATAGCCGCTCGCGCCACTGCGCCATGCCCTCGCCCAGCGTCGGCACCACGGTGTCGCGCGACAAAAAGTAGCTTGTCATCATGGGGTCCAGCGCCACACCGCGGCCTTTGAGCTGCTGCAGGGCGCGGGGCACGTCCGGGTCGTTCTTAAAGCCATAGTTAATCAGCACTTGCCAGCAATCATGGCCCAGGCGCTCGATCTCAATGCGCTTGTCCAAGCCAATCCAAGGCAATTCGTGGTTGCGCACGGTGACAAACAAATTGGTCTCGTGCAGCACTTTGTTGTGCTTGAGGTTGTGCAGCAAGGCGTTGGGCACGGTGCCTGTAGCGGCAGTAAGGAACACCGCTGTTCCTTCAACCCGTGTCGGCGGGTTGATAAATACTGCATCCAAAAAACCGCTCAAGTCCATGGAATCGGCCTTGAGTTTGGAGCTCAGCAGCGTGCGTCCGTCTTTCCATGTGCCCATAAAAAGAAAGACCACGCCACCAATAAACAAGGGGAACCAGCCGCCGTCGAGCAGTTTGAGCAAGTTCGAACCCCAGAAGAGGAAATCCACCACGAAGAAGAAGCCGGTGGCTCCCAAGCACAGGCTCAAGGGGTATTTCCACCCATAGCGGATGACGTAGAAGGTCAAAATCGTAGTGATCAGCATGTCGGTGCACACCGCGATGCCATAGGCCGCGGCGAGGTTGCTCGACGACTTGAACATCACCACAGCCAGCACGATGGCAGCAAACAGACCCCAGTTGACGAAGGGGATATAGATTTGCCCCGCTTCGCGCACGCTGGTGTGGATCAGGTTCAGGCGCGGGAGATAGCCCAGTTGAATCACCTGCTTGGTGACACTGAACGCACCAGTAATCAGGGCCTGGGAGGCAATCACCGCCGCCATGGTGGCCAACACCACCAGAGGCAGCAGCGCCCAGTCCGGCGCCATGATGTAGAACGGATTCTTAACCGCCGCCGGATTGCTCAACAACAAGGCCCCCTGGCCAAAATAATTGAGCGTCAGCGAGGGCATGACCACGCTGAACCACGCCAAACGGATCGGCTTTTTACCGAAATGCCCCAGGTCTGCATAAAGCGCCTCCGCGCCCGTCACACACAGCACCACCGCACCCAGCAAAATGAAGGTCACGCCCGGGTTGCTCCACATAAACGCCAGTGCGTAATAGGGATTGAGGGCCACCAAAATATGCGGGTTCGTGGCGATATGCGAGACGCCCAAGACGGCGATTGCCGCGAACCACAGCAGGGTGATCGGACCAAAAAACTGGCCAATGCCGGTAGTGCCCCGTTTTTGCACCAGAAACAGGCCAAACAGGATCACCAAAGTCAGCGGCACCACATACTTGACGAACTGGGGCGAAATAATCTCGAGCCCCTCCACCGCGCCCAACACGGAGATCGCAGGTGTGATCACCCCGTCGCCATAAAACAAGCACGTGCCAAAAATACCGACGTTGAGCAGCACACGGCGCAAGGTAGGGCGGTCCTTCACCGCCTGCGAGGCCAAGGCCAACATGGCAATCAGGCCGCCCTCGCCCGCATTGTCGGCGCGCAGCACCAGCACCACGTACTTCAGGGACACAATGACCGTCAGCGTCCAGAAGATCATGGACAAAATGCCGTACACGTTGTCGGGGGTAAACGGCACGTGGCCGGAGCCAAACACCTCTTTGAGCGCATACAGCACGCTGGTGCCAATGTCGCCGTACACCACGCCGATAGCGCCCAAAGTGAGCGCGCTGAGGGAAGATTTCGAAGCAGACAAGCGTTGATCCGGCGGCATCGGCACACCGGTTTCCATTCCGTAAGGGAACACCATTGTGCCCTCGCCAAACCTGGAATACCGGGGTTTTCTGAAAAATGCCACCTAATTTGCTGCATTGCAGCACAAAAAGTCGCACTTGCGACACAGCCTTGCGCCGGAGGCACCGGCGCAAGGGCGTTCTAGCCTTCGATGTCGGCCTGCGGGTCCGTAGCCTCCAGCTCGTAACTACCTGCCAGCGTGGCCAAACGGCCAATGACGCCGTACATATAAAAGCGGTTGGGATCGCTCGCGCCGGGGCGCACACCCAGCTGGGGCAACTGCGCACCGCCGCCAAAGGCCAGGGGCACGTAGCTCGAACCGGGCGCGCTCAGATTCTCATCGGTCCCGCGCTCGGCGTGCACCCGGTAAAAACCACCCACCACATAGCGGTCCATCAGGTAGACCACCGGTTCAGCAACGGCGTCATTCATGCGCTCTTTGGTCAAAATGCCCTCTTGCAATATCAGCGCCTGCAATCCACCCAGGACTTGCCCCCGTGCATTACTGGCTTTGAGCAGCTCGGGCAGGTCTTTGGCATCACGCACCGTCATCAGGCCCATGCCGTCGCTGCCGTTATTGCCCTTGACCACGACGAAGGGCTTTTCCTTGATGCCGTACTCTTTGTACTTGCGCCGAATTTTGGTCAGCAACGCGTCCACCCCCTCCGTGAGCCGCTCGACGGACTGCGCATGCGCCAGGTCCACATCGTGGCAGGTGTCAAACATCGGATTGATAAGCCAATGGTCAATGCCGATGAGCTTGCCAAAGCGCCTGGATATTTCTTCGTAGCACTTGAAGTGCGCGCTCTTGCGCCGCAGTGTCCAACTCGCTTGCAGGGGCGGCAGCAGGTGCTGCTGGTGCAGGTCTTCCAAAATACCGGGGATACCGGCATGCAAGTCGTTGTTGAGCAAAATGGTGCAGGGGTCGAAGTCTTTCACGCCGATGCGCCCATTGGTGCGCATCACCGGCTCGAGCGTGATGGTTTCGCCCCCCGGCACCTCAATCACCGTGGCTTGGGTGAATTCGGGGCTGATCGAACCAATGCGCACGTGCAGA
>CANFWT010000097.1 GCA_947450895.1 Comamonadaceae bacterium
GCACGAGCACAAGACCGCCGCCTACGAGGGCATGGTGAACGACGGACAGGTGGTGCTGCGCCCCGGCGTGCTGGCGCTGATTGACGCCGCCCACCAGGCGGGGCTGGCGCTGGCCATTGCCACCACTACGTCGCCGGTCAATATTGCCGCGCTGTTGCGCAAGGCCATTGGCCCGGACTGGCGCACCTACTTTTCGGTGGTCGAGGACGCGTCCACCGCGCCGGTGAAAAAGCCCCACCCCCAGGTCTATCTGCAAACCTTGCAGCGCATGGGGCTGGGCGCAAGCCAGTGCTTGGCGATTGAGGATTCCGCCAATGGACTGCAAGCTGCGCGCGCTGCAGGCCTGGCCACCGTCATCACCCCGAACCGATTCACCCAGCACCACCACTTTGACGGTGCGTTGCGCGTCCTGCCCGACTTGCAAGACGTCACCGTGGCCCAGTTGCAAGCCTGGCACGGCCAGCGCGCCTGACATCCACCTTTTTGCCGGAATCGCACCATGCCCTTGTCCCTACGCTCCAACCGCTCCACCCTGACCCAGTTCCTGATTGAGGAACGGCGCAAATTTCCCGGCGCCAGCGGCGACTTCAACGCGCTCATCCTGGACGTGGCGCTTGCCTGCAAGGCCATTGCCCGCAGTGTGGCCTTTGGCGAGCTTGGCCAGATGGCCGGCGAGGTGGAGGGCGCGGTCGGCGGTGAAGTCAACGTGCAAGGCGAGACGCAAAAGCCGCTGGACGTGCTGAGCAATATCGCCTTCATCCGGCGCACCGAATGGGCGGGCAACCTGGCCGGTCTGGCATCTGAAGAGATGGAGTTGCCCTACCAAATCCCGGCGCAGTACCCGCGTGGCAAATACCTGCTGGTGTTTGATCCGCTGGATGGTTCCAGCAACATCGACGTGAACGTCTCGGTGGGCAGCATCTTCTCGGTACTGCGCGCGCCCGAGCTGGGGCGCGACGTGACCGAGGCTGACTTTTTGCAATCTGGCACGCGCCAGGTGGCCGCAGGCTACGCTATTTATGGCCCCACCACCATGCTGGTGCTGACTCTGGGCAATGGCGTGCAGGGCTTTACGCTAGACCCCAACCTGGGTGAATTCATGCTCACCCACCCGCAGATCACCGTGCCGCCAGACACCCAGGAATTTGCCATCAATGCCTCCAACAGCCGCTTTTGGGAGGCCCCGGTCAAGCGCTATGTGGACGAATGCCTGGCGGGAAAAACGGGTGTGCGCGGCAAAGACTTCAATATGCGCTGGATTGCCAGCATGGTGGCCGAGGCGCACCGCATCCTGATGCGTGGCGGCGTGTTCATGTACCCGCGCGACACCAAAGACCCCAGCAAGCCCGGGCGCTTGCGGCTCTTGTACGAGGCCAACCCCATTGGCATGGTCATGGAGCAAGCGGGCGGGCGCGCCAGCACGGGCGAGCTGCCCATGCTCACCATTGAGCCCAGCGCCTTGCACCAGCGCATTGGCCTGGTGTTTGGCTCGCGCAATGAGGTGGAGCGCATCGAGCGCTACCACCGCGAACCGGCCCAGGAGGCCGAACACAACCCCTTGTTTGCCGAGCGCAGCCTGTTTCGCCTTTGACCTCAACGTAGAACAAAACACCGGAGACCCGCATGTCCGAAAAACACCCCATCATCGCCATCACTGGCTCCAGCGGCGCAGGCACCACCTCGGTGACGCGCACCTTTGAGAACATCTTTCGCCGCGAGGGCGTCAACGCCGTCATCATCGAGGGCGACAGCTTCCACCGCCACGACCGTCAGGAGATGAAGTTGCGCTTGGCCGAGGCCGAGGCCCAGGGCAACAAAAACTTCAGCCACTTTGGCCCGGAAAACAATATGTTCCCTGAGCTCGAGGCCCTGTTTCGCGACTATGCCAAAACGGGCACCGGCAAGCAGCGCAAATACCTGCACGACCCCGAAGAAGCCGCGCCCTACAAGCAAGAACCCGGCACCTTCACCCCCTGGCAAGACGTGCCCGCAGGCACGGACTTGCTGTTTTACGAAGGCCTGCACGGCGCCGTGGTCACGCCCGAGGTGAATATTGCCAAGCACCCCGACCTGCTGATTGGCGTGGTGCCGGTCATCAATCTGGAGTGGATTCAAAAGCTCTGGCGTGACAAGTCCAAGCGCGGCTACAGCACCGAGGCCGTCACCGACACCATCCTGCGCCGCATGCCCGACTATGTGAACTACATTTGCCCGCAGTTCATGCACACCCATGTCAACTTCCAGCGTGTGCCCATGGTCGACACCAGCAACCCGTTTACTGCGCGCGACATTCCTTCGCCCGACGAGAGCATGGTCGTTATCCGCTTTGCCAAGCCCAAGGGCATTGACTTTCAGTACCTGCGCAGCATGATCGACGGCAGCTTCATGAGCCGCGCCAACACCATCGTCGTGCCCGGCGGCAAGATGGAGCTGGCCATGCAACTCATCTTCACCCCCTTCATCTGGCGCATGATGGAACGCAAGAAGCGCGCAGCATGAGCCAGAGCGCCAACGCCCCGCGTCTGGTGATGTTCGACCTAGACGGCACCCTGGTCGAAACCGCCCCCGAGATTTGCGACGCCGTCAACGACACGCTCGCCCACTTTGCGCTCGCGCCCGTGGCGCAACAACAGGTCAACGACTGGATTGGCCACGGCACCCATTCCTTGCTGGTACAAGCGTTGGCGTTCAGCCAAGGTCAAACCGAGGCCACCGTGCGTGCGTCCGAGGCTTTGGCTGGTATCGCTGCCGTCTTCAAGACCCACTACGCCCAGCGCTGCGGCACCCGCAGCCTGCCTTATGCCAATGTGGTGGATACCTTGGAACGCCTGCGTCAGCGCGGCGCGCACCTGGCCGTGGTCACCAACAAGGAAAGCGCGTACACCCAAACCGTGCTCGACGCGCACGCGCTCACGCCTTTCTTTGGCGCCATCGTGTGTGGCGACACTTTTGCCACCAAAAAACCCGCGCCCGAAGGCGTCTTGGCTTGCCTGGCGCAGTTTGGCGTGGCCGCCACCGATGCATTGTTTGTGGGGGACTCCAGTATTGACGTTGCCACCGCCCGCAACGCCGGTGTGCCGGTGTGGGCCCTGCCCTACGGCTACAACATGGGCCAGCCGATTGCGGCGTCTGCGCCAGACCGCCTGATTGCAACGATCGCCGAGATCGATTGACCCGGCGGGTGTTGCCGCCTATTTCACCAGCTGGTTCATCTCAATGATCGGCAGCAGCACCGCCAGCACGATCAGCATCACCACCAGTCCCATGGCGACGATCAGCAGCGGTTCGAGCAGCGTGGCCAGGCCCATGGCGCGGCGCTGCACTTCGGTGCTGAGCTGGGTGGCGGCGCGTTGCAGCATCAGCGGCAGCTGGCCGGTCTGCTCGCCCAGGCGGGCAAACATGGACAGCAGGGCCGGAAAACGCTTTTTTTGCGCCAGCGCCGAAGCCAGGGGCGCGCCTTCGCGCACCGCTACCAGCGCGTCTTGCGCGTCCTGGCGCATGGCCTGGTTGCTCAGGGTGTCGGCAGCCGCTTGCAGCGCCTTGAGGATGGGCACCCCGGCGCCCGAGAGCATGGCCAGGGTGCTGGCAAAGCGCGCGGTGTTGAAGCTGCGCGAGAGCTTGCCCACCACCGGAATTCCCAGCCACGCCGCGTCAAACTGGTAGCGCAGCGCAGGCGCGCGCAGCGCCAGCCGCAGACTCACCACGGCGCCTACCGCGAGCAGCAGCATGAGCCAGCCGTAGCTGCGCACAAAGCCGCTCACGCTCAGCATCAGCACCGTGAGCAATGGAAGCGCCCGCTTGCTGCCCGCAAACACGCTGGCCACTTGCGGCACCACGTAGGTGACCAAAAAAACCACGATGCACAGCGCCACCAGGCTGACGATGGCTGGGTAGAGCGCGGCGCCCAGCAGCTTGGCGTTCAAGGCCTGCTGGTCTTCCAGGTCGTCGGCCAGATGCTCCAGCACGGTACCCAAACTGCCGCTTTGCTCGCCCGCACCTACCACCGCCACGAAAATGCCCGAGAACTCGGCCGGATGGCGCCCCAGCGCCTTGGCGAATGTGCTGCCGCTATTGACCTCGGCGCGCAGGTCGGCCACCAGATTGCGCTCGGTTTCGCGTTCGGCCTCGGTGCTCAGCGAGGCCAGCGCCCGCTCTAGCGGCAGGCCCGAGGCGACCAAGCTGGCCAACTGCCGTGTCCACACGCTCAGGGCGTTCGCATTGAAGACGCGGCGGCGGAACAGGTCTGCACTGCGGGCGCCCTCGCCCTGCACGCCCGAGGCAGCCGGCTCTACTTTCAAGGGCACCAACGCCTGCGTCCGCAACTGGGTGCGCGCGGCCTTGGCCGAATCGGCCTCGACCGTGCCCCGGCGCAGTTGGCCGTCGGCGGTCAGGGCTTCAAAGGCGTAAGCAGGCATGAATGAAGAGAGGAAAGAAGGGCGCGATGATGAAGGGCCGTGGTCGCTCAGTCGCGCGTCACGCGCAGCAACTCTTCGGCTGTGGTGATGCCCGCGTCGACCAGACGCTGGCCGTCTTCGCGCATGAGCACCATGCCGCTGGCGCGCGCGGCGTCGCGGATGGCGGCCTCAGAAGCCTGGTTGTGGATTTGCGCGCGGATGGTGTCGTCGGTGACCAGCAGTTCAAACACGCCAGTGCGCCCCGCGTAGCCGGTTTGGCCGCAAGTGGCGCAACCTGACCCGCCGCAGGCCGTGCAGCGCTTGCGCACCAGCCGCTGGGCCAGCACGCCCAAGAGCGAGGAGCTGAGCAAAAACGGCTCCACACCCATGTCGGTCAGGCGCGTCACCGCGCTGGCGGCGTCGTTGGTGTGCAGCGTGGCCAGTACCAAATGGCCAGTGAGCGAGGCCTGGATGGCGATTTGCGCGGTCTCAAAGTCGCGGATCTCGCCAATCATGATCACGTCCGGGTCTTGGCGCAGGATGGCGCGCAAGGCTTTGGCAAAAGTCAGGTCGATCTTGGCGTTGACCTGGGTTTGGCCCACGCCCGCCAGCTCGTACTCAATCGGGTCTTCCACCGTCATGATGTTGCTGCCGTGCGTGTCCAGGCGTTGCAGGCCGGCGTACAGCGTGGTGGTCTTGCCCGAGCCGGTCGGGCCGGTCACCAAAATAATGCCGTGCGGCTGCACCAGCAGGTGGGCAAAGCGCGCCAACACGTCGCCTTGCATGCCAACGGATTCCAGGCTGAGCTTGCTCTCGCTTTTGTCCAGCAGGCGCAGCACGGCGCGCTCGCCGTGGGCGCTGGGCAGGGTGCTGACCCGCACGTCCACCGCCCGCGTGCCAATGCGCAGCGAAATGCGGCCGTCTTGCGGCAGACGGCGCTCGGCAATGTCCAGCTCGGCCATGATTTTCAGGCGCGAGATCAGCGCTGCGTGCAGCGCGCGGTTGGGCTGCACCACCTCGCGCAAATTGCCGTCTACCCGAAAGCGCACCACCGAATGGCGCTCGTAGGGCTCAATGTGGATGTCGCTGGCGCCGTCGCGCGCGGCTTGGGTCAGCAAGGCGTTGAGCATGCGGATGATGGGCGCGTCGTCCGAGGTTTCCAGCAGGTCTTCGATGGCCGGCAGGTCTTGCATCATGCGGCTTAAGTCGGCCTCGCCTTCGACTTCGCTCACCACCGCCGCCGCGCTGGATTCGCCTTGGGCGTAGGCCGCGCTGATGCGCTGCGCCAGCACCGGCGCGGTGTGGTGGTGTACTTGCTGCACCGGGTATTTGCGCAGGGCCTCGCCCATGCCAGCGGGCAGCGAGCCTGGGTGCACATGCAGGGTCAGGCCGTGGCCGTCGTCTTCCACCAGCACCTGCTGGGTGCGCGCAAAGGCGTAGGGCAGGGGGTAGCGCATCTTATTTTTTCACCGCGGGCTTGGCAGCCAGATCGGACAGGGTGGCAGATTCGTTGACTGGCAAGATTTCGCTGGGCACGGGCTGGGCGTCTTTTAGCCCTAAGCGCATTTGTTCGTAGCGGTCCAGCGACAGACGCTCGGTGGCGGCTGCGTCCCGCACCACTACTGGGCGCAGGAACACCATCAGGTTGGTTTTTTTGCGCTTGCGTGACTCGCTTTTAAACAGGTTGCCAAAAAACGGCACATCGGCCAGACCCGGCACCTTGTCGTTGCTGCCGGAGTAGTCGTCTTGCAACAAGCCGCCCAGCACCACCACCGAGCCGTCGTCTACCAGCACATTGGATTCAATGGTGCGCTTGTTGGTGGTTGGGCCATTGGCGGAACTGATGGTGGCGGCGTCCACACTTGAAACCTCTTGGAAGATTGTCAGTTTGACGGTGCCGTTTTCGCTGATCTGCGGCTTGACCTTGAGCGTCAGCCCCACGTCCTTGCGCTCAATGGTTTGGAAGGGATTGACCGCGCCGTTGCCGGCGTTGGTGTTGGTGAACTGGCCGGTGATAAAGGGCACGTTTTGGCCGATCACAATCTTGGCCTCTTCATTGTCCAGAGTCAGCAGATTGGGCGTGGACAGCACGTTGCCCGCGCCGCTGGATTCTAAGAAGCGCGCCAAGGCCCCGAGCACGTAGACGCCGTTGGTCTGTTGTGCAAACCCAATGTTCAGACCCGTAGCCGGTACAACGGTGCCCGCGCCCGTGGCCAGGCTGATGATGTTGCTGCCGGCCTTGCCGAAGTTGGTACCCAATAGCCCGATCACGCCGTCACCTGCCTTGCCCGCGGCGCCCTGCCATTGCACGCCGAACTCGGCGGTACGGTCAACGCTAACTTCGGCAATCAGGCTCTCCACGTAGACCTGGGCCCGGCGCGCGTCCAGGCGCTCAATCACCTCGCGCAACTGGCGGTACTGCGGTTCGGGCGCTGTGATGATCAGCGAGTTGGTGGCGGTGTCCGCCTGCACCTGGCCGCCAGAGGTGGCTGCAGGCGCTGCCGCTGTGCCCGCTGGCGCGCCCGTGGCGGCACCGGCGGTGGGGTTTACCGCTGCGCCGCTCAGTGCGGCACGCAGGGTCGCGGCCAGTTTGGTCGCGTCGGCGTTTTTCAGGTAGACCACATGCAGGTTACCCAGTTCGCCATTGGTTTTGCTGGATGGCTGGTCGAGCTTTTCCACCAGCGACTTGACCATTGCTACGCGGGCCGGGTTGGCGGCGCGCACGACCAGCGTGTTGCTGCGCGACTCGGCCATCACCGTGGTCTTAAAGCCAGTGTCTGCTGCGCCCGCAGCGGCGCCAGTGGCCGTGCCCGCAGAGTCGAGCAACTTGAGCACCAGCGGCGCCAGGTCCACGGCAATCGCGTGCTTGAGCTCTAGCACCTCCACCTCAGTGGCGTTGGACACGTCCATGGCGGCAATGATGCGGGCGATGCGGCGCAGGTTGTCCGCATAGTCGGTGATCACCAGCGAGTTATTGCCCGGGTTGGCGTTGATGGTGTTGTTGGGGCTGATCAGGGGCCGCAGCACCGCCACCAGGTTCGTGGCTGACTCGAAATTGAGCCGAAAGATTTGCGTCACCACCTGGCCACCGGCCGCACCCTTGGGCGCGCTGTCGCTGGTTTCCACTGCGCTGGTTTGCAGTTTGGCGTCGGCCTCGGGCACCACCTTGAGCAAGCCGGCCGACTCCACCATGGTGAAGCCCTGCAGGCGCAAGCTGGTCAAAAACTGCGCCATCGCCACGCTGCGGCTGACCGGCTTTTCCGACACCAGGGTGATAGTGCCCTTGACACGCGGGTCCACCACCACGTTCATGCCCGAAATCAGTCCTATGGTGCGCGCTACCGCTTCAATTTCTGCATTGGTGAAGTTCAGCGTGATGGGCTCGCCGGGCTTGGGCATGGCGTTCGTACTGGGCGCTGCGGGAACACTGGCCGGCAAAGCTTGTGCCCACAGCGGCGTGGCGCAAGCAGCGGCGGCGAGGGCGAGCACCGTGCTGGCCAGCCAATGGCCAGCGTGCAAGCGCTCGGGCGCAGTGCGTACCGTGGAGCCAGTAGCCCACCCGGTCATTGCATAGAGGGGCGGGAGGGAGTCGGGTATGCGCATGGTGGTCATAGGGTTTCAACCCACTTGGATGATGGAGCGTGCGCCCTGGCGCCGTCCAATGATGTTCAAAAGATTACCGAGTGCGTCCTGGCGCTCGGGCTCGGCGCTGGCCTCGCCCACAAAGTGCAGCCGTCCGGCGTTCCATTTCCCGCTGCCACTGAGTTGCAGGCTGCCCTGGGTGGTTCGCAGGCTTATCACCGGCGTCTCCCCCCCGGTGAGCTCGAAGCGGTAGCTCCCCATGGGCCGCAGCGTCGAGAGGCGTGAGGTGATATCTATCGCTTCCAGGGCCACCTGCCCCTGCAGGTGCAGCTCTCCATGGGCCCAGCGCAGTCCAAAGCCTGTGGTGGTCAAGGCCAACTGGCCCTCTGCACGAATGGTGTTCCAGGGCGTGCCAAGGCCGGTCAGCCACAAAGCAGGCCAATGCGAGCGCTGGTCACCCAGGTCCAAGTGGGCTCCGCCCCAAAACGGCGTCAGGCTCAGCGCCAGTGGCGACTGCATGCAGCAGTCGGCCAGAAACTGCGCACGCAACTGTCCCCAGGCCGGCCGGATATTCCAGGTCACACGCCCGGGCAAAGTGCTGGCGTCGCTGCTGCCGGGGCCGCCAGTGAGCGTGAGCTGGCCCGAGCCGCTCCACACCGTGCCTTGCACGTCGCCCAGCACCAGCTGTCCGGCACTGAGCGCTTGCAGCGGCCCGCAGACCCAGCGCGCAGGTGCAAAAACCAGCA
>CANFWT010000098.1 GCA_947450895.1 Comamonadaceae bacterium
CCCCGGCGCACCAGTGATTTATGGCAACTTTTTGAGCAGCATGTCGCTGCGCTCGGGCTCGCCCACCTTTGGCACGCCCGAGCCAGCCATTGGCTCCATGGTGGTGGGCCAGCTCGCTCGTCGCTTGAACCTACCACTGCGCTGCGCAGGCTCGTTCACCACATCCAAGCTGCCCGACGGCCAGGCCATGCAGGAAAGTGTGATGTCCATGTTGTCGGCCGTGCATTGCGGGGCCAATTTCATCTTGCATTCGGCGGGGTTCTTGGACGGCTTGCTGTCCATGAGCTACGAGAAGTTCATGATGGACGCCGACTTTTGCGGTGCGCTGCACAGCTACCTGGGCGGCGTCACCGTGGACGACAACACCCTGGCCATGAATGCTTTTGAACAAGTCACCCCCGGCGGCCACTACCTGGGCAGCGCCCACACCATGGCCAACTACACCACCGCGTTTTACGACTCCAGCATCTCGGACGACACGCCGTTTGAGACCTGGACCGAAGCCGGCCAGACCGACGCCGCCACCCGCGCCAACAAGCGCTGGAAACAGTCGCTGGCCGACTATGTAGCGCCCGACCTGGACGTGGCGGTGGACGAATCCATCCGCGACTTTATGGACCGCAAAAAAGCCTCCATGCCCGACCAGTGGTATTGAAAACCCGCCAAGCACCCGAGAAAACCATGTCCAGCGCCCCTTCCAACGACCCCTTGCTCCAGCCCTTTCAGCTCAAGCACCTGCGCTTGCGCAACCGGCTGATGATCACCTCGCACGAGCCCGCCTACCCCGAGGACGGCATGCCCAAGGCCAAGTACCGCGCCTACCACGTGGAGCGCGCCCGAGCAGGCATTGCGCTCACCATGACCGCAGGCTCTGCGGCGGTGTCGCGCGACAGCCCGCCGGTGTTCAACAACATCCTGGCCTACAAAGACGAGGTCGTGCCCTGGATGCGCGAACTCACCGACGCCTGCCACGAACACGGCGCCGCAGTGATGATTCAGCTGACCCACATGGGGCGGCGCACCAGCTGGTCCAAGGCGGACTGGTTGCCCGTGGTATCGCCCTCACACGAGCGCGAGGCTTCGCACCGGGCTTTCCCCAAGCGCATGGAAGACTGGGACATTGCCCGCATCATCCAAGACTACGCCGACGCCGCCGAGCGCATGTACGCCGCAGGCGTGGACGGGTTGGAACTGGAAGCCTATGGCCACCTGATGGACCAGTTTTGGTCGCCCGCCACCAACACCCTGGACGCGCCCTATGGCGGGCCGCTGGAAAACCGGGTGCGCTTTACCCTGGAAGTCATCCAGGCCATCCGCAAGCGCGTGGGGCCGGACTTCATTTTGGGCGTGCGCGGCGTGGCCGACGAGGTGCGCCCCGGCGGCCTCACACAAGACGAAGGCCTGGGCATTGCGCGTTACCTGGCGAAGTCGGGCATGGTGGACTTTTTGAACATCATCCGCGGCCACATTGACACCGATGCGGGCCTGACCGACGTGATTCCAGTGCAAGGCATGCGCAGCGCGCCGCACCTGGACTTTGCGGGCAGCCTGCGCGCGCATGTGGACATTCCTATTTTTCATGCCGCCAAAATCCAGGACGTCAACACCGCACGCCACGCCATTGCCAGCGGCAAGCTCGACATGGTGGGCATGACGCGCGCCCACATGGCCGACCCGCACATCGTGCGCAAGATTGTGGAAGGCCGCGAAGACACCATTCGCCCCTGCGTGGGCGGCAACTTTTGCCTGGACCGCATCTACGCCGGGGGCGAGGCCTATTGCATCCACAACCCCTCCACCGGGCGCGAACTCACCCTGCCCCACGCCATTGCGCCCGCGCCCACCCAGCGCAAAGTGCTGGTCGTGGGCGCAGGCCCCGCCGGGCTGGAGGCGGCGCGCGTGAGTGCCGAGCGCGGCCACACGGTCACTGTCCTAGAGGCCGCGCCCAAACCGGGCGGCCAGATTCGCCTCACCGCCTTAAGCCCCCGGCGCAAAGAGATGCTGAGCATCATCGACTGGCGCATGGCGCGCTGCGAGGAGCGCGGCGTGACCTTCCGCTTCAACACCCTGGCCGACGAGGCCACGGTGCGGGCCGAGCGCCCGGACGTGGTCATCATCGCCACCGGCGGACTGCCGCACACCGAGGTGCTGGCCACCGGCAACGAGTTGGTGGTGTCCGCCTGGGACATCTTGGGCGGCGACGTGAAACCGGGCCAAGACGTGCTGCTGTTTGACGACGCGGGCGACCACTCCGCCCTGCAAGCTGCCGAAGTGATTGCCCAAAGCGGTGCGCGGCTGGAGGTAGTTACCCCCGACCGCAGCTTTGCGCCCGAGGTCATGGCCATGAACCTGGTGCCCTATATGCGCAGCCTGCAAAAGCTCGACGTGACGTTTACCGTCACCTTTCGCTTGGAATCAGTCGCGCCCCACCCCACGCAAAGCGGCAAACTGCTGGCCGTGCTGGGCAGCGACTATGGCGGCGTGCGCAAAGAGCGCGTGGTGGACCAGGTGGTGGTCAACCATGGCACGCTGCCGCTGGAGGACCTGTACTTTGCCCTCAAACCCCACTCCAGCAACCAAGGCGCGGTGGACTACGGTGCGCTGATCGCGGGCGAAACGCAAACCGTGGCCAGCAACCCGGCGGGCAGCTTTCAGCTTTTTCGCATTGGCGACGCAGTGGCGGCGCGCAACACGCATGCGGCGGTGTTGGATGGCTTGCGGCTGGCGCGGGAGCTGTGACCCCGTTGCAGTAAGCCCAAAGGGAGCCACCGCACCAAGACAGGCCTAAGTGCTGCGCAACACGCGCGTGTCGGCGGCGAGTTGGGTGATGCGCGCCCAATCGCTGTGGGCCAGCGCATCGGCGGGCACCAGCCACGAGCCGCCCACGCAGACCACGTTGGGCAGGGCCAAAAAGTCAGCGGCGTTTTGCAGGCTCACGCCGCCCGTGGGGCAAAAGCGCACATCAAAGAAGGGGCCGCTCCAGGCCTTGAGCATGGCCGGGCCGCCGGCTTGCATGGCCGGAAAGAATTTGAGTTCGGTAAAGCCGTCTTCCTGCGCCATCATGATTTCGCTGCCCGTGGCCACGCCGGGTAAGAGCGCCAGGCCCACGTCGCGGCAGGCCTGGCCCACGGCGCTGGTGTAGCCGGGGCTCACCGCAAAGCGGGCGCCGGCGTTGGCTGCTGCCTGCGCGTCGGCCTTGCAGCGCACCGTGCCTGCGCCCACTACAGCCTCGGGCACGGCGCGCGCAATGGCTTCAATGCAAGCCAGCGCCTGCGGGGTGCGTAAAGTGACTTCGAGCATGCGCACGCCACCGGCCACCAGCGCGCGCGCCATGGGCACGGCGTGGGCCACGTCGTTCAACACAATAACGGGGATAACAGGGGCGTCTTGCATTACCTGCAAGGCGGTGAGTGGGGCAGACGCGTTCAGGGCTGTGGTCATGGCTTTTTCTCGTTGGAATGTGGGGGGACGGCTCGGCTCGCGTTAGAGCCAGCTGCAAGCGCCCTCTTCGGCCGTCAAGGCGTTGCGGCGCAGGCCCGCAAACAACTCGCGGCCCATGCCGATGCCGTTGGCCGCGCGCAAGGCCGCTGGCATGGTGGCCACCGGGCGGGCGTCCCAGTCGGCAGCAGCCACCAGCACTTGCAGGGTGCCCGCGGTGGCGTCCAGGCGCACCCAGTCGCCGTCTTGCACTTTGGCCAGCGGGCCTCCGGCGGCGGCTTCGGGGGACACGTGGATGGCGGCCGGCACCTTGCCCGAGGCGCCACTCATGCGCCCATCGGTCACCAGCGCCACTTTGAAGCCTTTGCCCTGCAAGACCGCCAGCGGTGGCGTGAGCTTGTGCAGCTCGGGCATGCCGTTGGCCTGTGGTCCTTGCCAGCGCACCACGCAGACCACGTCCCGGTTGAGCTCGTTGGCGCCAAAAGCCGTTTGCAGCGCCTCCTGAGAATCAAACACCCGGCAAGGGGCCTCCATCACGTGGCGGTCCTCAGGCACCGACGACACCTTGATCACGCTGCGCCCCAGGTTGCCCGACAGCAGGCGCAGGCCGCCGCTGGCGCTAAACGGGTCTTGCGCTGGGCGCACCACCGTCTCGTCCTTGCTCGGGCCAGCGTCCGCCCAGGCCAGGGCGCCGTCCGTGGCGTGGGGAATACGGGTGAAGGCGCGCAAACCGTCCGGGCGCACCGTGGCCACGTCGGCGTGCATAAAACCGGCATCGAGCAACTCGCGGATCACAAAACCCGGCCCGCCTGCGGCCTGGAACTGGTTCACATCCGCGCTGCCGTTGGGATAAACGCGGGTCAACAAAGGCACCACGTCGGACAAATCAGAAAAGTCGTTCCAGTCGATGGTGATGCCCGCCGCACGCGCCACGGCCACCCAGTGGATCAGGTGGTTGGTAGAGCCACCGGTGGCCAGCAGCGCGACCATGGCGTTGACGATGCAGCGTTCGTCCACCAAGACGCCAATTGGGGTGCAGGCGGCGCGCGCCGCACCCGTGCTGTGGCCCAGCACGGTGCGGGTGGCTTCGCGGGTGAGTTCGGCGCGGATGTCTGCGCTGGGGTTGACAAAAGCGGTGCCGGGCACGTGCAGGCCCATGGCCTCCAATAGCATTTGGTTGCTGTTGGCGGTGCCGTAAAAAGTGCAGGTGCCTGCGCCGTGGTAGGCGGCGGACTCAGCTTGCAGCAACTCCGCCCGCCCAACCAGGCCTTGGGCGGCTTGCTCGCGCACTTTGGCTTTCTCGTTGTTGGGCAGGCCCGAAGTCATGGGACCGGCCGGCACAAACACCGTGGGCAGGTGGCCGAAATGCAGGGCGCCTATCAGCAAACCGGGCACGATCTTGTCGCACACGCCGAGCATGAGCGCGCAGTCAAACACGTCGTGGCTGAGCGAGATGGCGGTGGCCATGGCAATGGCGTCGCGCGAGAACAGGCTGAGTTCCATGCCCGGTGTGCCTTGGGTGACGCCATCGCACATGGCGGGCACGCCACCGGCCACTTGGGCGGTGGCGCCCAGTTTGCGGGCTTCGTCTTTGATCAGGTCGGGGTAATGTTGCAGCGGGGCGTGGGCGGACAGCAAGTCGTTGTAAGCGTTGACGATGCCGATGTTGGGCGCACGCGCGGCCACGGGTTGGAACTTGTCCAGGGCGCTGGCGCGGCGCTTGTCGGCGGGTTCCATGGCGGCAAAGGCGTGGGCGACGTTGGCGCAACCCATGCGCTGGGCGCCGGGCGCGCGCTGTGCCATGGCCTGGACCTGCGCGAGATAGGTGCTGCGCGTTGCTGCGCTGCGCTGGGTGATACGGCGGGTAACGGTGTCAACAACGGCGTGGAGTTTCATAAGTTTTGGTAACTAAATTACAAACACCATCGTAACCGCCTCGAGCCACCAGCGGACAAGAGCCGGTAACAGCTTGGTTACGAATTGCGCCTTCACCAAATGAAACACCCTGCGAGGCCAAAGCGTCGCAGGGTGTTTCAAGGAGCTTGCGGCGATTTAGGCCTGTGAAATCGCCTGCGCGGTCAAAGGCAATTTACGTACACGCTTTCCGGTGAGTGCGGCCACCGCATTGGCGATGGCGGGAACCACCAGCGCAGTGGCCGGCTCGCCGATGCCACCGGGCTTTTCGGTGCTGGAAACCAAAACAACATCGACTTGCGGGTAGTCGCTCATGCGCACGACGGGGAAATTGTGGAAATTAGTCTGCTCGACACGCCCTTTAGACATCGTGATTTCCTGCATCAGGCCCGCACTCATGCCAAAAGCCACGCTGGACTTGATCTGCGCTTCCACGGTTTCCGGGTTCACGATGTAGCCGATGTCGGCCGCGACGGTAACCTTGTGCACTTTGACGTGACCGTCTTTCATAGAAATTTCCGCAACCTGAGCCATCATTCCATCGTAGCCATCCATCAGCGCAATGCCCCGGGCGCGCCCGGCTGGCAGAGCTTTGCCCCAGCCGGCTTTCTCAGCGGCGAGTTTCAATACATTGGCAAATCGTGGCTGGTCGCGAACCAAGGCCATGCGGTACTCGTAGGGGTCTTTGCCTGCGGCTTTGGCCAACTCGTCGACAAAGCTTTCGTTGGCGAAAGCGTTCATATTGTGGCTAACGGCGCGCCAGTAGCCGACCCGAAAACCGGTGTCGTGAATCACCAAGTCGTGTTGGGTGTTGGGTATGGCGTATGGAGCAAGCGCTGCTTCCGCCATGAATGGGTCAAAGGTATCAGCCGGCAGGCCAAAGGCGCGTTGGGTGACGGACTGTGAGGTCACCTTGAAATGCATGGCGACGGGCTTGCCCGATGCGTCAAGGCCCGCCTTGAGGTTGTTGACGCCCATGGGGCGGTAAAAATCGTGCGTCATGTCCTCTTCGCGCGACCAGATCAGCTTCACGGGCTTGCCTACCGCTTTGGAAGTCAATGCAGCCTGCACGATAAAGTCGAGTTCCAGACGGCGGCCAAACCCACCGCCCAAGAAGGTGGTCCTGACGGTTACGTTTTCAGGCTTGATGCCCAAGGCCTCCGCCGACGCCCCTTGCGCACCTTGCTGGAACTGGGTCGAACCGATCAGTTCGCACTTGCCATCCTTGAAGTTGGCGGTGAAGTTCATCGGCTCCAGGGGCGCGTGCGCCTGCATCGGAGTGATGTACTCGGCCTCGACCACTTTGGAAGCGGTTTTCATGGCAGCCGCCATGTCACCCACAGGCTTGCCAATTGGCAACACCTTGCCGTTTTTGGCGGCGTTGCGGTTGCCTTCGAGCATGCTCACGTGATCGATAGACACGCCCGCGCCCTCGTCCCAGACCACTGCCACGGTTTCCAGCGCCTTCTTGGCGTGCCAGTAGCTGTCTGCCACCACCACCACGCTGCCTTGGATGTCCAAAACATTCTGGACGCCCGGCATCGACTGGGCCTTGCTCGCATCAAACGACTTGGCCTTTCCGCCAATCACGGGGCACTGCAGTACCGTCGCGTAGACCATGCCAGGCAATTTGACGTCAATACCGAACTGGGCCGATCCATTGACTTTGCCGGGCGTATCCAGGCGCTTGGTGCGTTTGCCCACAATTTTGAAGTCTTTGGGATCTTTGAGCGCTACTTTTTCGGGCACCGGCAGCTTGGAGGCGTCCGCCGCCAACGATCCATAGGTGGCAGATTTGCCGCCTGGACCATGGACAACACCCTTGTCAGCGCGCAGGGTGCCGCGGTCCACATTCCAGCGCGCCGCGGCCGCACTGATAAGCATTTCACGTACCTGGGCGCCACCCGTGCGCAGTTTTTCCCAACCGTCACGCACCGACGTCGATCCACCGGTAATTTGCGCACCCAGCAAGTCATTGGTGTAAGCAGCAGCATCGGCCGGTGCATTTTTTACCGAAATTTGCGATAAATCCACATGCAATTCTTCGGCAATCAACATCGGCATGGAGGTAAAAACACCCTGCCCCATTTCAGAACGTGCTGTCAACAAGGTGATGGCATTGTTGTCTGCGATGTGTACCCATGCGTTGGGCGTGTAGACGGTGCCAGCAGCCTGAACCGCGGTGCTTGCGGGAAGCACGAAACCCATGAGCAGGCCACCGCTGGTAAAGGCAGATGATTTCAAAAAGTCGCGACGCGAGGTAGTCATAGTGGTGCTCCTTATGCTTTATTCATGGTGGCTGCGGCATCCTTAATGGCAGCCTTGATGCGAGAGTAGGTGCCGCATCGGCAAATATTGCCGCTCATGGCCGCGTCAATATCCGAATCACTTGGATTTTTGTTGCTGCTCAACAGCGCCGCAGCACTCATGAGCTGGCCGGACTGGCAATAACCACACTGGGGTACGTCGTGCTTGATCCAAGCAACTTGCAGGGGATGGGTGTTGTCTTTGGACAGGCTTTCCACCGTGGATACCGATTTACCCGACACCGTGGAAACCTGGGTTTGGCAAGAGCGCACGGGTTTGCCGTCAACGTGGACCGTGCAAGCTCCGCAAAGTGCCGCACCGCAACCAAATTTTGTTCCGGTCATGCCGAGTTCGTCACGGATCACCCAAAGCAGCGGCGTGTCGCCTTCGGCATTGGCAGTAACTGCCTTACCATTAATTTGAAATTTAACACTCATGTGAGATCTCCATATTGAAATACGTTTACTCGAACCAAAAAAGTCGGTTCAATTACATGCCAAAATTCACGGAAGTCTCCCGAGGGTATTCCCTATCGCATTGTGATTTTTCGCATGGCACGGTCAAAAATATTTTGTGACATCAAATTGGAACGCAATTGCGCCAAAGTCAAAAAATGAAATTTAAGCTCCGCATATTTGTAAAATAATTCAATGACTTCCATCGCCGACATCCGCAAAAGCTACGAACGCGCTGAGCTCAATGAAGAGGCTTCGCATCGCGATCCGATGGAACAGTTTCACCAGTGGCTGACTGAAGCCATTGCTAGCGAGGTACCCGAGCCCAACGCCATGACGCTGGCCACCGTGGGCAGCGACCTTCGACCCTCTACCCGGGTGGTTCTGATCAAGGGCTATGACGCCCAAGGCATCGTCTGGTACACCAACTTTTCCAGCCGCAAGGGCCAGGAGCTCGCGGGCAACCCTTTTGCAGCGCTGCAGTTTCATTGGGTGGAGTTAGAACGGGTGGTGCGCATCGAGGGCGTTGTA
>CANFWT010000099.1 GCA_947450895.1 Comamonadaceae bacterium
AGCTGCGCACCGTGGCCACCTGGGTTTGCTGCAGCATGATCTCGGACAGCCAGACCAAATAGGGGTCCTGGGTGTTTTGCCAGGGCAGGCTGTTGCGCCCATGCACCGCTTGCCAGGCCACCACCTGCGCAGCAAGCGCCCCTGGCGCAGTGGCGACCCGGATGGCCGCAGCGCTCATGGTTTTTGGCACACCGGGCAAAAAAATGTAGAGCGCTGGCCCTGGCGGATGGTGCGTACCAAGCTGCCGCACACCCGACACGGCAATCCGGCACGGCCATAGACCGCCGCCTCCAACTGGAAGTGGCCCGACTCGCCCTGTGAGTTGGAGAAGTCTCGCAAGGTGCTGCCGCCCTGTTCCACGGCTCGCGCCAGCACCGAACGGATGGCCCCATGCAGTCGTTCCACCCTCGCACGGCTCAGGCGCGCAGCCCGCGTGGTCGGACGAATGCCTGCCAAAAACAAAGCTTCGGAGGCGTAAATATTGCCCACCCCCACCACCGTGTCGCCCGCGAGCAACACCTGCTTGATCGGGCTCATGCGCTGCTTGAGGGCGCGCACGAAGTCCTCCAGCACAAAAGCCTCGCCTAAGGGTTCAACGCCCAGCTTACCCAGCAGCTTTTGCGCTTGCGGGCTGTCCTCGCCAGGCGCAAACACCACGGCACCAAAACGACGCGGGTCGTTGAGCCGCAGCACGCCGCGGGAGGTATTCAAGGAAAAATGGTCGTGCTTGCCTGCAGGCCCCGGGGCCCAACTGAAGGTTACGCTGCCCGACATACCCAGGTGCAACAGAAGCAGGCCGTGGTCCAGGTCCAGCAGCAGGTACTTGCCACGCCGACGCACGGCCAGCACCCGCTGACCGGACAGTACAGCCGGATCGCAGCCGAGCGGCCAGCGCAGTGGCTTGCCCAATTCCAAAGATTGGATGTGTGCGCCCGCAATTTGTGTGGCAAAACTGCGGCGGGTGACTTCTACTTCGGGCAATTCGGGCATGGCGCGCGGGTAAGAAACGAGAAAAAGGGGAAACCCGTGCGTGGAGGGGTCTGCGAAATAGGGCCTTGGATTATTATGGCTGTATGTCTCGCATTACCCACTTGGTTACCGTCTGCGCTTTGGTTTTCACACCCTGGGCCCTGGCGCAAGATGCAGTGAACGCGCCGGGAAATTCCCCGCCGCCCCGTTCAGCGCTGAGTGCGCAGCTCTTTTACCAGCTCTTGCTCAGTGAACTCAGCTTGCAAAATGAAGACCTGGGTTCTGCCTACGGTTTGATGATGGGCGCGGCGCGCCAGGTCCAAGACCCACAGCTGTTTGAGCGTGCGGTTGATATCGCGCTGCGTAGCCGAGACGCCAATGCCGCACTGGGGGCCGCCAAAGCCTGGCAGCAAGCCTTTCCAGATTCGCCCGATGCGGACCGTTATTTGCTGCAACTCTTTATCGGCCTGAACCGCTTGCCCGAGGCACTAGGGCCCGCGCAACGCAGCCTGGCACGCAGCAGCGACTCCGAGCGAGCGAGCACCATCGTTTTCATCAGCCGCTTTTTCACGCGTGCAAGCGACAAAGCCGGCGCTGCGGAGGTCTTGGAAAAAGCGCTGACCAAAGATCTGTATAGCCCTAGCACCGGGCCCGTGGCCTGGGCCATGATCGGTAATTTGCGCTTGCTGGCCGGCGCCAAGTCTGGCGCGCTGACCGCCGCACGCATGGGCGCTGGCATCAATCCGCTGTCGGACGATGTTGCGCTGCTGTGCGTGAATTTGCTCGACGCCGACTTTGACGGCGCCCAGACATTGCTGGCGCCCTACCTGGCGGCCAAACCCCAGGCCGAGGTCCAGATGGGCTATGTGCGCAAACTCATCGACCTGCAGCGCTATACGCAGGCGCTGGAGCAGGTCGTGGCGCTGAGCAACAGGCAGCCCGACTACCCTGAGGCCTGGCTGGTCAAAGGATCCATCGAGTTCCAGAACCAGGCCCTCGGGCCTGCCGAGCTTTCGCTTCAGCGGTATTTGAGCCTGCTTCCTGTGGCCGAGCCCCCCAGCGAAGAGGACGATGCGCCGTTTACGCCACGCGGTGCGGTTCAGGCCTATTTGGTCCTGGCGCAAATAGCGCAAAAAAACCAGAAACCGGCACAAGCCCAGGCCTATCTGGAGCGCATCAACAGCCCGCAAGACGCGGCCAAAGTACAGCTGCGCCGCGCCATGATCCTGGCCCAGCAAGGTCAGTTAGAACAAGCCCGTGCTTTGGTGCGTGCGATGCCAGAGAAAACGCCTGAGGACAGCCGAAACAAAATCACGGTCGAGCTCCAGCTCTTGCGAGACAACCAGCAAGAACAGGCCGCGTACGCGCTACTGACCCAGGCACTGCAAAAATACCCAGGCGATGCCGAGCTCAGCTATGAACTGGCCATTTCCGCGGAAAAGCTGGGCCGTCCAGACGAGATGGAGACGCTTTTGCGCCGCCTGATTTCCGCCAAACCCGACTACCACGCTGCCTACAACGCACTGGGCTACTCCCTGGCCGACCGCAACAAGCGCCTGCCGGAAGCACGCGAGCTGGTGGAAAAAGCGCTCGAATTTGCGCCTGAAGACCCCTTCATCATCGACAGTCTGGCCTGGGTAGAGTTTCGCAGCGGCAATCTGGACCAGTCCCTGGCGCTGCTCCAACAAGCCTTTGCGTCCCGCCCCGACGCCGAAATCGCCGCCCACCTGGGCGAGGTGCTGTGGACGCTTGACCAGCGCGACAAAGCCATTGCCGCGTGGAACCAGGGCCTGCAACTCAACCGCGACAACGACACCCTCAAGGCCACGATATTGCGCCTGCGCGGCGCGTTATGACGCTTTTCGGGCAGCGCATGGGCACGCGCGTAGCCCGTTGGCTGGCGATGTGCGTGCTTGGCCTACTGACGGCTTGCAGTAACGTTACCGTCCGACCCGACACCACCCCACAGGACGTTTGGCAAGGTCGTCTGGCGGTCAACATAAGCGCAGATCCGGCCCGTACTTTTTCTGCCAACTTTGTGCTCCAAGGATCGGCCAGAGCAGGTGTGTTGGCGCTCACCAGCGTCTTAGGAACCCGTGTCGCCACACTGCGCTGGAGCGAAGAGTCCGCGACGCTGCAAACCCCGCAAGAACTGCTTGAATTTGAATCGGTGGACGCCATGCTGACCCGCAGCCTGGGCACACCGCTGCCCTTGTCCACACTGTTCGGATGGTTGCAGGGCGAAGCTGCGACGCCCGCCGGTTGGGAGGTCGACCTGCACGACCTGCCTGCTGGGCGTATCCGGGCCCGTCGCATGGCGCCCGAAGCAATAGCCGACATCAAAATCATTTTGGAGCCCAGATAAGCTGCCCATGATCGCGCTTTACGACGTACCGGCTCCGGCCAAACTGAACCTCTTCTTGCACATTACCGGAAGGCGTGCCGATGGCTACCACTTGCTGCAGTCCGTTTTCTTGCTCATCGACTGGTGCGACCGGCTGCACTTTGAAGTGCGCCCGGATGGCGGGCTCAGCCGGGAAGACCTGACCTGGGAATTACCGGCTGACGACCTGGTGTTACGCGCGGCACGCGCGCTGCAACAGGCCACCGCTTGCACCCTGGGGGCACACATTGGCGTGGCCAAGTCGGTGCCAGCGCAAGCAGGCATGGGGGGTGGATCTTCCGATGCAGCGTCAACGCTTTTGGCGCTGAACCGGCTTTGGAATCTGCAGCTACCGCGCCAAGCCTTGGCCCGTATTGGACTGGGGCTGGGCGCGGATGTGCCATTTTTCTTAGGCGGGGACAACGCTTGGATTGAGGGCGTGGGCGAACACATGACGCCGGTTCACGTTCCTGTAGCACGTTTTGTGATTGCCAAACCGCAAGCAGGACTCGATACCGGCCGGATTTTTTCCGACCCTGGCCTTAAACGTGATACGGACCTTGCTATAATTTCAGGCTTCGCTGCAAACCCTTATGGCTTTGGCCACAACGACTTGCAGCCTGTTGCGCAGTCACTGTGCCCTGGCATGTGCCAGTGCCTTGATTGGCTGGCCTCCAAAGGCTTGAGCGCACGCATGACAGGCTCAGGAAGTGCAGTGTTTGCCGTTCTAAAGAACGATTTTGATTCGGCTGGTGTCCCAGAGGGCACGCTGGTCAAGACGTGCAGCAGTTTGGAGCGCCATCCGCTCAAAGAATGGTGACAGCGAAGCCTCTGCCCACAGGGTCGGCGGTTATGACAAGGTTTATCGGTCGGGAGCGCTTCGCTGCCGACCTGTGTAGGGGAATCGCCAAGTTGGTTAAGGCACTGGATTTTGATTCCAGCATGCGAAGGTTCGAATCCTTCTTCCCCTGCCAAATATTGAGAACGGCCCAGTCGAACCGGCAACTGCCACCGACCGGGCGCAAATTAAAACCATAAACCATCTAGCGCTGGACCATCCGATGCAGGAACCCCAACATCCCGAGTTCATGGTCTTTACCGGCAATGCCAATCCCGGTATGGGCGCAGACATCGCACACAACCTTGGCATCAGCTTGGGCGCCGCCACTGTGGGGCGTTTCTCGGACGGTGAGGTCACCGTAGAAATTAACCAAAATGTGCGCGCCCGCGACGTATTTGTGGTGCAAAGCACCTGCGCGCCCACCAACGAAAACCTGATGGAGTTGCTGATCATGGTGGACGCGCTTAAACGCGCATCGGCAGAACGCATCAGCGCCGTGATCCCCTACTTCGGTTACGCGCGCCAAGACCGCCGCCCGCGCTCCACCCGCGTGCCCATCACCGCCAAGCTGGTGGCCAATATGCTGCAGACTGCGGGCGTTTCTCGCGTGTTGACCATGGACTTGCACGCTGACCAGATCCAGGGCTTCTTCGACATCCCGGTGGACAATATTTATGCCTCGCCGGTTTTGTTGGGTGACTTGCGGCAAAAAAACTACGACGACCTGATCGTGGTCTCGCCCGATGTGGGTGGCGTGGTTCGCGCGCGGGCACTGGCCAAGCAACTTAACTGTGACTTGGCGATCATCGACAAGCGCCGGCCGCGGGCCAACGTGAGCGAGGTGATGCACGTGATTGGCGAGATTGAAGGGCGCAACTGCGTCATCATGGACGACATGATTGACACCGCAGGCACCCTGGTCAAGGCAGCCGAAGTACTGAAAATGCGCGGCGCTAAAAAGGTGTATGCCTATTGCACCCATCCGATTTTTTCCGGCCCGGCGATCGAGCGCATTTCGCAAGGCGATGCGCTTGACGAGGTAGTGGTGACCAACACGATTCCTTTGAGCGCCGCTGCGGCGGAGTGCAAAAAAATCCGCCAACTCACGGTGGCGCCGCTGATCGCAGAGACGATTCAGCGCATCGCCAAAGGTGAGTCGGTCATGAGTTTGTTCTCGGACCAGGACAATTTGTTCTGATCTGGGCAAAAAGCGGGCGATGCGCGGCCAGTGGCTGGCAAAACCCTTGTTAAACCGGAGTCACACTGGTCGCGGTGGACTCTTTTAGGAGTAAGTTATGAAATTTGTCGCTTTTGAGCGTACCAAGCAGGGCACGGGTGCGAGCCGCCGTCTCCGCATCACCGGTCGCACACCTGGCATCGTCTATGGTGGCTCCGCCGAACCCTTGAACATTGAGTTGGACCACAACGCCTTGTGGCACGCCATCAAGAAGGAAGCCTTCCATGCATCCATCCTGGACATGGAACTCAACGGCGTGGAAAGCAAAGTGTTGCTGCGCAACGTGCAAATGCACCCCTTTAAGCAGCTGATTTTGCACATCGACTTCCAGCGCGTGGAAGCCAACACCACCCTGCACATGAAGGTGCCATTGCACTTCAGCGGCGAAGAAAATTCTCCTGCGTTCAAGATCGATGCCTGCTTGATCACCCACGTCGTCACCGACCTGGAAGTGGCTTGCCTGCCCGCGAACCTGCCTGAGTTCATCGCCGTGGACCTTAGCGGCTTGAAGAAGGGCACCTCTTTGCACGCCAAAGATCTGGCCCTGCCCAATGGCGTCACTGCCGTGATCCGCGGCCGTGAAAACCCCGTGATTGTGTCCGTGGTGGCTCCGGTGGCTGAAGTGGTGGAAGCACCCGTTGCCGCACCCGTCAAAGGCAAAGGTAAAAAGTAAGCCCTGGGCTTGCTCTTTCAAACGGCCCACTTCGGTGGGCCGTTTTGCGTTAGGGCAGTCACTTCCGGTCTACCATTCCTGCATTTCGCCGAGCCCGGTCACGCGCGCCACAGCAACCCTTTCGCCCATCCATGATCAAACTACTCGTCGGCCTTGGTAACCCTGGCCCTGAATACGACGCCACGCGGCACAACGCGGGCTTTTGGTTTGTTGACGGAGCCGCGCGCGCGCTCAAAACCACGCTGGCGATGGAACGCAGCTTCCACGGTCTGGTGGCGCGCACCAGCTTCCAGGGCCAGGCCCTGTGGCTGCTGGAGCCGCAAACCTTTATGAACCTGTCGGGCAAGTCGGTGGCTGCGCTGGCGCGTTTTTTCAAAATCAATGCCGACGAGATCTTGGTCGCGCATGACGAGCTCGACCTTCCGCCAGGCGAGGCCAAACTCAAATTTGGCGGTAGCCACGCGGGCCATAACGGGCTTCGCGACATCCATGCCCAACTCGGTACGGGCGACTATTGGCGCCTGCGTCTGGGTGTGGGCCACCCGAGTGTGAAGTCGGAAGTGGTGCATTGGGTGCTCAAAAAGCCGGTTCTCGATGAGCGCATCGCCATCGACCAATGCCTAGACCGGGCGCTTGCCGCCCTGCCAGTTTTGCTGGCGGGCGATATGAACAAGGCGATGCTGCTGATCCATACCAGCCGCCCCCCCAGGTCCAAGCCACCCAAGCCCGCAGCGCCGGCGTTGGAGAATCTCCCGAAAATGGCAGAATAAAAGGACGCGGCCAAAGAGCCGTCTTGTCCAAGCCGATCAGGGAGGATCGATGAATACCTTGCATTACCGTGTACGGGCGATTTTCTTGGGACTCGCAGGCCTCGGCGCCTTAGCGCAAGCGCAAACCGTCTACCGGTGCGGCAGCAATTACAGCGACACGCCCTGCCCGCAAGCGGTCAACGTTCTTACCTCCGACGCCCGCACCCCGGCGCAAAAGGCGCAAACCGACCAAGCCACCGCCAAAACCGCCGCACTGGCCGCACAAATGGAGCAAACCCGCCGCGCGGACGAGGCAGCTGTCAACCGCCAGTCGCAAATCCAAGCCAAAGCCGCTGCCCAAACGGAAAAAGCTGCGCAAAAAGCCAAAGCAGACGCCATGCGAACGCAAGCCAGAGCCAAGAAACAAGAGACGCAAACCGCAGTCATCAGGTTGGCAAAGACCAACAAAGCACCCTCACAGCCAGCCAAGGACCCCAGCCCGTCGGGCAAGCAACCCGCCACCGCCGGGAAAGCCAAGCCCTGACCGCGGCCGCCAAAGTGCGCGGCGCAACCGCGCAGCGCGCGGGCGTTTGCAGCCTAGGAAGCGCCCGAGGTGCCAAGCGGGCCGACAGGGTCTGCAGCGGGCGCTACCACCGCAATGGTCTGCAGGCGACGGTATTTTTGCCAGAGCGTTTCGCGGTCTTCCACGAATGCTGGGTTGACCGGAATACAAGAAACCGGGCAAACCTGCACGCACTGCGGTTCGTCAAAATGGCCCAAGCACTCGGTGCATTTGTGCGGGTCAATTTCGTAGATTTCGACCCCCATGTAAATCGCGTCGTTGGGGCACTCGGGCTCGCAGACGTCGCAATTGATGCACTCGTCGGTGATGATCAGTGCCATGGCGGGTTCCTCAGGCGCCCGGGTGCAGCTTGGCCTGCAGGCGCGCCAGCACCGATGGCGCCACAAACTGCGCCACATCCCCGCGCAGGGTAGCGATCTCGCGCACCAAGGTGCTGGAAATGTGCTGAAACCGCGCATCTGGCGTTAAAAAAACCGATTCAATACCGGGCACCAAGGCGCGGTTCATGCCCGCAAGCTGCGCCTCAAAATCAAAATCCGCCACCGAGCGCACGCCGCGCACCATGGCACTCGCTCCCTGGCTGCGGGCAAATTCGGTCACCAACCCGTCAAACGCCAGCACCTGCACATTGGACCAAGGCTGCACCACCTCGGCTACTGCCGCCAGGCGTTCGTCCAGGCTGAACAGGGTTTTCTTGTGGTGCGCCACGGCCACAGCCACGATCACCTGGCCAAACAGGCCCGCTGCGCGGCGGATCAGGTCCTGGTGGCCCAGGGTGATGGGGTCAAAGGTGCCGGGGTAAACGGCGATGGTGGTGGCAGGGGGAACGCGGGCGGCATCGGCGTGGGCCATGGTCAAGCTCCGGGCGAAGTTTCGGGTGATGGGTTGGCGGGCGCGGCGGCCAGTGCGCTGGCGGCGGCCTGCGCCGCAAGCAATTCAGCGGGTGTGGCCGTGCGCAGCAGGTGCGCATGCACCGCGCCGGCCTTGAGGTGGCGGTGCAACACCAGGCCCAGGGGCGCGAGTTGG
>CANFWT010000100.1 GCA_947450895.1 Comamonadaceae bacterium
CAGCAACTGTTCGGGCTCGCAACAAACGGATCGTTATCCACGCCAAATGCTCTCTCACGGGTTTCATACCCAAAGGGGTTGCGGGCTGTGGATAACTTTCCAAACTTGCTTACCAAAACTCCGAATACGAAAGATACAAGGGGGGCCAACAGCGACATTTGATTTTGTCGCGTCGGCTAGCCTTCTACTGGCGTGGCGCCCCTCTGCGCACGTGGCATACCGCTGTCGGCCAGCGATCCACAGAAGTGGCCAGTGGTGCCCCAGCCGGGGCGACAACATCAAATGTGGCTGTTTGGCTCCCCCTTTCTACCCCGCCGGGGTGGAAAGGGGGTTGGGGGGATAGGGGGGGGAAACCCAGTTGTGCCCTAGCCGTTGCGACGAAACCCAATGCGGCTGTTTGGCTCCCCCTTTCTACCCCGCCGGGGTGGAAAGGGGGTTGGGGGGATAGGGGGGGAAAAGCTAGCTAACTGCTGACCTGCGCCAGCCGCGCAAACGCACCCACCACCTCAGGCGGCGCCTGCACCAACTCAATCAACACGCCCTCCCCGGCGATAGGGAATTCGTCATTCGCCTTGGGGTGCAAAAAGCAAATATCAAAACCCGCTGCGCCCTTGCGGATGCCGCCAGGCGCAAAGCGCACGCCCTGCGCGGTCAGCCACTGCACGGCGACGGGTAAGTCGTCGATCCACAAACCGATGTGGTTGAGCGGCGTAGTGTGGACGGCGGGTTTTTTGTCGGGGTCTATGGGCTGCATCAGATCGACTTCGACCTTGAAGGGGCCGCTGCCGATGGCGCAAATGTCCTCGTCCACGTTTTCGCGCTCACTCTTGAAGGTGCCGGTCACTTCCAGCCCCAGCATCTCCACCCAAAGCTTTTGCAGGCGCAGCTTGTCGGGCCCGCCAATGGCAATTTGCTGAACGCCCAGTACCTGGAATGGCCGTGCTGCGGCGGCGCTCATACTGCGAATTCCACAATCGGCTGGTCCACAGACAGGCTTTCGCCTTGCGCGGCCATCACCTTGCTGACCACGCCGTCGGCGGCGGCGAACAGCACGTTTTCCATCTTCATGGCCTCAATCACGGCCACGCGTTCCCCGGCCTGCACTTTTTGGCCGGGCACCACGGCCACATGCACCAGCAGGCCGGGCATGGGGGAGAGGATGAATCGGCTCAAATCGGGCGGCGCCTTGAAGGGCATGAGCGCATGCAACTCCGCCATGCGCGGTGACACCACCAAGGCGTCGATGCGCGTGCCGTTGTGCTGCACGCGCAGCGCCAGCGGGTTCTTGGGCGTGCCGCGCTCGATTTGCGCCACAAAGGGGCGGCCGTTCACCGTGCCGGTGATGGCGATGTCGTTCAGGCGCGAGGGGCTGCGAATTTCATAGTCAGACGCTCCCACCCGCACGCGGGCCGAACCCAGTTCGCCCTGAAACTCGTCCACATGCACCGGGGTGTAGATGTGCTGGCCGTCATCGGCCAGGGTGACGACCACATAGTCTTTGCCCGCATTCACCGCGTAGCCGGGCAACTGGCCGCTGATGGTGGCCGCGCGCTCGCGCGACTTGCGGCGCACAAAGGCCGCGAGCGCGACCAGGAACAAAGGGTCGTCGTGCGGCACGTCCTCGGCGCGGAAACCGTGGGCGTAATGCTCGGCGATAAAGCCGGTGTTGAAATCGCCCGCCACAAACTTCGGGTGCGCCAACAGCGCCGCCTGGAAGGGAATGTTGCTCGACACGCCGCGAATCACAAAGCCATTGAGCGCCTCGCGCATCTTGGCAATCGCGTCCAGTCGGTCCGTGCCGTGGACGATGAGCTTGGCAATCATCGAGTCGTAATACATGGGAATCTCGCCGCCGTCTTGCACGCCGGTGTCCACACGCACGCCGTGCAGGTGTTCGGTGTCACCCTGCCACATGGATTGCGTGGGTGGCGCAAAGCGCACCAGGCGGCCGGTGGACGGCAAAAAGCCCCGGAACGGGTCTTCGGCGTTGATGCGGCATTCCATGGCCCAGCCATTGCGCTTTACGTCTGCCTGCGTCAGCGGCAGTGTTTCGCCTGCGGCCACGCGGATCATCAGCTCCACCAGGTCCAGGCCGGTGATGGCCTCGGTGACCGGGTGTTCCACCTGCAAGCGGGTGTTCATTTCCAGAAAGTAAAAGCTCTGGTCTTTGCCGACCACAAACTCCACCGTGCCGGCGCTTTGGTACTTAACCGCCTTGGCCAGTTGCACCGCCTGCTCGCCCATGGCTTTGCGGGTGGCGTCACTGATGAACGGGCTGGGCGCCTCCTCAATCACCTTTTGGTGGCGGCGCTGAATGGAGCATTCGCGCTCGTTCAGATACAGCACGTTGCCGTGGCTGTCGCCGATGAGTTGGATCTCGATATGGCGGGGCTCTTCGACAAACTTCTCGATAAACACCCGGTCGTCGCCGAAGCTATTGCGCGCTTCGTTACGGCAACTGGTGAAGCCTTCAAACGCTTCCTTGTCGTTAAACGCCACGCGCAAGCCCTTGCCGCCGCCGCCCGCGCTGGCCTTGATCATGACGGGGTAGCCAATGCCCTTGGCGATGTCGACCGCGCGCTCGGGCGTGTCGATGGCGTCGTTGACGCCGGGAATGCAGTTCACGCCCGCCGCACCTGCCAGCTTTTTGGACTCGATCTTGTCGCCCATGGCGGCAATCGAATAGTGCTTGGGGCCGATGAAGGCAATGCCCTCTTCTTCGCAACGGCGCGAGAACTCGGCGTTCTCGCTCAAAAAGCCGTAGCCCGGATGCACCGCCTGCGCGCCGGTTTGTTTGCAGGCGGCAATGATTTTGTCAGCCAGCAAATAGCTCTCGCGGCTGGGCGCCGGGCCAATATGCACCGCCTCGTCGGCCAGCATGACGTGGCGCGCGTCCCGGTCCGCGTCCGAGTAAACGGCCACAGTTTGGATGCCCATTTTGCGGGCGGTAGTGATAACGCGGCAGGCAATTTCGCCACGGTTGGCGATCAGGATTTTTGTGAACATATGCGTGGTTTCCTTGGTTCTTACAGCGGAATGTTCCCGTGCTTGCGCCATGGGTTCTCGATTTTTTTGTCTTTCAGCATCACCAAGGACCGGCAAATGCGTTTGCGCGTCTCACTCGGCAAAATCACGTCGTCAATAAAGCCGCGCGCGCCCGCCACAAAGGGGTTGGCAAAGCGGGCTTTGTATTCGGCTTCTTTGGCGGCGAGCTTTTCGGGGTCACCCTTGTCTTCGCGGAAGATGATTTCCACCGCGCCTTTGGCGCCCATCACGGCGATCTCGGCATTGGGCCAGGCAAAGTTGACGTCGCCGCGCAGGTGTTTGGACGCCATCACGTCATAGGCGCCACCGTAGGCCTTGCGGGTGATGACGGTGATTTTGGGCACCGTGCATTCGGCATAGGCGTAGAGCAACTTGGCGCCGTGTTTGATGATGCCGCCGTACTCTTGGCTGGTGCCGGGCATGAAGCCGGGCACGTCTACAAAGGTGATCACCGGGATGTTGAAGGCATCGCAAAAGCGCACAAAGCGCGCCGCCTTGATACTGCTCTTGATGTCCAGGCAACCGGCCAGCACCAGCGGCTGGTTGGCCACAATGCCGACCGTCTGGCCGTCCATGCGGGCAAAGCCAATGAGGATGTTTTTGGCGTATTCGGGCTGAATCTCGAAGAAGTCGCCATCGTCCACGGTTTTGACGATCAGCTCGCGCATGTCGTAGGCCTTGTTGGCGTTGTCGGGCACCAGTGTGTCCAGGCTTTTGTCCAGGCGGTCAGCCGGGTCGCCGCTCTTGCGCACCGGGGCTTTTTCGCGGTTGGAGAGCGGCAGGTAGTTGTACAGGCGGCGCAGCATCAAGAGCGCCTCCACGTCGTTGTCAAAGGCCAAGTCGGCCACGCCGCTCTTGGTGGTGTGGGTGATGGCGCCGCCCAGTTCCTCGGCCGTCACCTCCTCGTGGGTCACGGTTTTGACCACTTCGGGGCCGGTCACGAACATATAGCTCGAATCTTTGACCATGAAAATGAAGTCGGTCATGGCGGGCGAATACACCGCGCCACCCGCTGACGGGCCCATGATCATGCTGATCTGCGGAATCACGCCGCTGGCCATGGCGTTGCGCTGGAACACCTCGGCGTAGCCGCCCAGAGAAGCCACGCCCTCTTGGATGCGGGCGCCGCCCGAATCGTTGAGGCCAATCACCGGCGCGCCGACCTTCATGGCCTGGTCCATCACCTTGCAAATCTTCTCGGCGTGCGACTCGCTCAAGGCACCGCCGAACACCGTGAAGTCCTGGCTGTAGACGAACACCAGGCGACCGTTGATCATGCCGTAGCCGGTGACCACGCCGTCGCCGGGAATCTTCTGGTCCGCCATGCCAAAGTCCATGCAGCGGTGTTCTACAAACATGTCCCACTCTTCAAAAGTGCCTTCGTCGAGCAGTACTTCCAGCCGCTCGCGCGCGGTGAGTTTGCCTTTGCCGTGCTGCGCAGCGATGCGCTTGGCGCCGCCGCCTTGGCGCGCGAGCTCGCGCTTGGCTTCAAGTTGTTCAAGAATGTCGTGCATGGGGGATGCCTTTCTGTCTAAAATTCATTGGCATGCGCACAAATCATGCGCATACCGTACAAAGGAATAGCCATGGCATACGAATCCACAGCCGCTAAAAAACCGGTCAACCTCACCGTCAACAGCGACTTGCTGCGCCAGGCCAAAGAACTCAAAGTCAATGTCTCGCAGGTGCTCGAAGTGGCCCTGGCCAGCCAGGTCAAACGCCTGCGCGAGGCGCAATGGCTAGAGGACAACAAGGAGGCCATTGATGCGTACAACCGGCATGTCGAGGAAAACGGGCTGCCGTTCGAGCCAGTGCGCCAGCGTTTGTGGTCCGGCCTATCGAAGCCTGATGCGCCATGAGCCAACACCATATTCATGTGCTGCTGGACGAGACGCTGGCGGCAGACATTCCCTTTGTGCTGGACATCCAGAGCCGATTGCTCTCGGCCCTGGGCACGCGGGTGGTGGCGCCGGTGCTGGATCGCCGGCGCCTTGCCAGCGCCGTGGTGCAGCGCCTGAACCCCTGTATCTGGATAGACGGCGTGGAGCATGTGGTCGTGATGCAGCAGCTTTTCGCCATTGACAGCCACGCGCTGGGCCGATCGGTATTGGATCTGGGCGCCCAAAGCCACACCATCGTCGCCGCGCTCGACACGCTGATCAGCGGCGTCTAAAGCAATCATTGCCCCGCCTCCAGCAGCCTGCGCGCTGCGGTAGACGCAGGCAGGCGGCCAGAGCGCACGTCGTCGCTGAGCTGGGGCAGCAAGGCGGCGACTTCGGGCTGGGCCTTGAAGCGCTGCTTGAGCCCGGCGTCAATGCGCTCCCACATCCAGGCCAGGGCCTGGCTTTGGCGGCGGCTGGCAAAGCGGCCGTTCGCGATTTGCAATGCCTTGAACTCCATGACCTCCGTCCAAAAAGCGTCCACGCCCTGGCCAAGCAGCGCGCTGATCTGGATGACCTTGGGGTGCCACTGGTTGTCGCCGTTGTGCACATTGGCGGGGTTGCCGTGCTGACCCAGCAGGCGCAAAGCACCGCCAATTTGCGCCTTAGCGCGTGTGGCTGCGGCCACATCCAGATCGGCCTTGTTAATGACCACCAGGTCGGCGAGTTCCATCACGCCTTTCTTAATCGCCTGCAAGTCGTCTCCGGCGTTGGGCAGTTGCAGCAGCACAAACATGTCGGTCATTTGTGCCACGGCGGTCTCGGACTGGCCCACGCCCACGGTTTCGACAATCACCACGTCATAACCGGCCGCCTCGCACACCAGCATGGACTCGCGCGTCTTGTCGGCCACGCCGCCCAAGGTGCCGCTGGCAGGGCTGGGGCGGATATAGGCCTGTGGCGCCACGCTCAGGCGCTCCATGCGGGTTTTGTCACCCAGAATGGAGCCACCCGAGACGCTGCTCGACGGGTCTACCGCCAGCACCGCCACCTGGTGGCCCCGCGCAATCAGGTGCAGGCCTAGCGCCTCAATGAAGGTGCTCTTGCCCACGCCCGGCACGCCGCTTATACCCAAGCGAAACGAGGCGCCGGTGAACGGCAGCATGTCGGTCAACAGCGCGTCGGCCAGCAAGCGATGGTCGGCACGGGTGGATTCAAGCAAGGTGATGGCCTTGGCCATGGCCCTGCGGCGCAGCAGGGCGTCGCTGCCACGCAAATCGGCCAACAAAGAGGTGGTGTCAGCCGCCATCACAAAATCTCAAACGCCCGGCCATCGGCCAGGCGGTAGCGGGAAAAGTCGCGCACGTCGAGGGTCATGATGCGGTTTACGCCCGTGTCCGAGGCCAAAAACACCAAAGACGCGTCGGCCAAGTCCATCTCTGTGCGGGGCGACTCGGTGTAGCGGCGCATCAATTCGGCCATGCCTTCGAGCGTGTCTTGGTCGAAGGGAAAGATGGAAATCGCATCGGCTGCGACCCAGCGCAAAAATGCATAGCGCTGCGGCAAACCCAGCAAATGGCTGGCTTCGGTGACGCAAGGCCAGGTAGAGGTGAGCGACCATCGCTCTTGCGCGGCTTGGGCAAAAAGCTGGCTGTAGTGTGCGTTGTCTGTTTGGTCACGGCCAAAGAGCGCAACCATGGCGCTGGCGTCAACGATCGCTGCGAAGGCCATGTTTTTCCTGCAACTTGGCCAGCAATTGCGCACGCGAGCGCTCGGTGTCGTAGGGCTGCTCGTAGCCCTCAAAGGCCTTGGCCGCGGCCGCGTCGGCTGGGTTGGCTAAAGGCCCGTAAGCTTTCTGCTCCTCTTCAGCAACCAGCGCCTTCATCAGCTCATAGGGGTTTTTACGCCCCAGCGCGCGCTCCACCGCGTCAATAATGAACTGCGATTTGGTCACACCCTGGCGCTTGGCAGCCTGCTCCAGCTGCTTTTCCAGCAAAGGGTCCATGCGAACGGAAACGGCCATGTTGTGCTCCAATTGAAATACGGTATTACAGTATAACGATCAAGAACTCAAGGCGCCAAAGCCTTTTTTATTTGATCAAGCACATCGCGCGCGCTGACCGGTATCGGCGTGCCGGGGCCGTAGATGCCTTTGACGCCTGCTGCGTACAAAAAGTCGTAGTCCTGGCGGGGAATCACACCGCCCACGAAGACGATGATGTCGTCGGCGCCCTGCTTTTTCAGCTCGGCAATGATGGCGGGCACCAGGGTTTTGTGGCCGGCCGCCAGCGTGGACACGCCCACGGCGTGCACGTCGTTCTCAATGGCCTGGCGGGCGCATTCTTCAGGGGTCTGGAACAGCGGGCCCATGTCCACGTCAAAGCCCAGGTCGGCAAACGCAGTCGCCACCACTTTGGCGCCCCGGTCGTGGCCGTCTTGGCCGAGTTTGGAAATCATCACGCGCGGGCGGCGACCTTGGGCGTCGGCAAAGGCGGCGATGTCGGCCTTGAGCGTGTTCCAGTATTCCATGGTGTCCCCGTTGGTCGTGTCGGTGTCGTAGGCCGCAGCGTAGACGCCCGAGACCTTGTTGGTATCGGCCCGGTGGCGGCCAAAGGCCACTTCCAGCGCGTCGCTCACCTCACCCACGGTGGCGCGCAGGCGCATGGCCTGGATGCTCAAGTCCAGCAAATTGCCGCCGTGGCCTGCCGCGTAGGTCAGCGCGTCAAGCGCGGCTTTCACGGCCACGGCGTCGCGCTGGGCCTTGATGGAGTTGAGCCGGGCAATTTGGCCGTCACGCACCGCCACGTTGTCGATGTCGCGGGCCTCAATGGCGTCTTCGGTTTTGAGTTTGTATTTGTTGACGCCGACGATCACGTCTTTGCCGCTGTCGATGCGCGCCTGCTTCTCAGCAGCGGCGGCCTCGATCTTGAGTTTGGCCCAGCCGCTGTCCACCGCCTTGACCATGCCGCCCATGGCTTCCACTTCTTCGATGATGGTCCAGGCGGCGTCGGCCATGTCCTGGGTGAGCTTTTCCATCATGTAGCTGCCAGCCCAGGGGTCAATCACATTGGTGATGTGGGTTTCTTCCTGGATGATGAGTTGGGTGTTGCGGGCGATGCGGCTGGAAAATTCGGTAGGCAGCGCAATGGCTTCGTCAAAGCTGTTGGTATGCAGGCTTTGCGTGCCGCCAAACACCGCCGCCATGGCCTCGATGGTGGTGCGCACCACGTTGTTGTAGGGGTCTTGCTCGGTCAGGCTCCAGCCGCTGGTCTGGCAGTGGGTGCGCAGCATGAGCGATTTGGGCGACTTGGCGTCAAAGCCCTTCATGATGCGGCACCACAACAGGCGCGCGGCACGCATCTTGGCCACTTCCAGGTAGAAGTTCATGCCAATGGCCCAGAAAAAGCTCAGGCG
>CANFWT010000101.1 GCA_947450895.1 Comamonadaceae bacterium
ATTCCGTATATCGGCCAAACCAAGGTGCGCGGCCTGTGGGTCAACGCCGGACACGGCACCCTGGGCTGGACGCACGGCGCGGGCTCGGGCAAGGCACTGGCAGAACTGATGGATGGGCGTCAGCCGGACATGGCCTTTACCACCTACCAAGGCTGAACCGGCGCGTAGGTCGGGCCAAGCCGCGCCCGTCTAGGCTATTTCGCGGTTTTACACAGCCCGCGCGGCCCCATGCGCTTGTTCCAGGCATTCCAGCAGCGCCCGCGTAGCCCGCGAGGGTTGGGGCGACCGCCGGGTGATGGCAAAAAAGTCGCAGGCGTAGTGAAACAGTTCGGGTTTGACCGCCTGCATTTGCCCGGCGTTCACAAAGCTCTGGGCGTAGTGAATGGGTAAAAAGCCCAAAAACTGGCCGGACAAGATCAAAGTGGCAATCGATTCCTGGTCAAAGCCGGTGGCCTTGCGCGGCATGCGCCGGGCCTGGCTGATTTCCATATTGGGCGAGTGGTAGCCCAGGCCCGCAAAGGCGTGGCTGCGCAGGCTGGTCCAGTCCAGCGCCTGCGCCGCCGCAGACGGCGCGCCCGGCTCTGCAAACAAGGTGTGGCCCTGCCCGCAATACAAAAGCATGGCCTCGTCAAACAGGCGGGTGTATTGCAGCGTGTCCGAGCTGCGGTGGCCGGGGATGACGCCGAGCTGAAACTGACCGTCCAGCACCCCACGCTCAATGCCGTTGAGCGTGGCCACATGCAGTTGCAGCGACACCTCGGGGGCGCGCTGCACAAACAGGGCTATCGCCTGCGCGATATGGCAGGCCGGGTTGCTCACGGTTTTGTCAAATACCGCCACATGCAGCTCGCCGCCCATGCGCTGGTGGATTTCGTCCACCCCGCTGCGAAAAGCGTCGGTGGCCGACAAGAGCTGGCGGGTCTGGGCATAAATCTGCTGGCCCTCGGGCGTGAGCGCAAAGCCCGCGCGCCCGCGCCGGCACAGCACCAGGCCCAGGCGGGTTTCCAGGTCTTTGATGTGGCGGCTCACCGTGGAGGTGCCAATATTGAGTTCGAGTTCGGCCGCCGCCATGCCGCCGCAGTCCACCACGGTGCGAAACACGCGCAGCAGGCGCAAGTCCATGTCGCTGATCTGGCCCAGCGCCGCGCGGCTGGGCGTGGCCGTCGCGGGCCCGCGACCGCCGCTTGTGTCCAAATGGGGGAGTTCAGGGTCTTTAAGTTTCATAAATCCGCAACTAAATAGTGATAACTCTCGCTTTATAAGAGTAACAGAAGTCGCCAGAATCCAAGGCTTGACATAAGCGCTTTGCTATTCAATGCCCGTCCTTCACCAGGAGATCGCCATGAAACCCCATGAATCCGCCGCCCACCAAAGCCAGGGCGCTGTCACCACCACCTCTACTTTTCCCATGGACGCTGCCTGGATGGAGGCGCACTGGATGCCCTACACCGGCAACCGCAACTTCAAGGCCAATCCGCGCATGATGGTCAGCGCCCAGGGCGCCTACTACACCGACAGCACTGGCCGCAAGATCATGGACGGTCTCTCGGGCCTGTGGACCTGCGGTCTGGGCCATGCCCGTCCCGAAATTACCGAGGCTGTCAGCCGCCAGATCGGCACCCTGGACTATTCGCCCGCCTTCCAGTTTGGCCACCCGCTGTCGTTTGAGCTGGCCAACAAAATCACCGCGCTCACGCCCGACGGCCTGGACCATGTGTTTTTCACCGGCTCGGGCTCGGAATGCGCCGACACCTCGCTCAAAATGGCGCGCGCCTACTGGCGCTCCAAGGGCCAGGGCACCAAAACCCGGCTGATCGGGCGCGAAAAGGGCTACCACGGCGTCAACTTCGCGGGCATTTCGGTGGGCGGCATTGGCGCCAACCGCAAGATGTTTGGCCAGGGCATTGAAGCCGACCACCTGCCCCACACCCAGTTGCCCAGCAACTTCTACTCGCGCGGCATGCCGCCCAATGGCGTGGAACTGGCCGACGAGCTGCTGCGCCTGATCGCCCTGCATGACGCGTCCAACATCGCCGCGGTGATCGTGGAGCCCATGTCCGGCTCGGGCGGCGTGGTGGTGCCGCCCGTGGGCTATTTGCAGCGCCTGCGCGAGATTTGCACGGCCAACAACATCTTGCTGATTTTTGACGAGGTCATCACCGGCTTTGGTCGCATGGGTGCCTACACCGGTGCAGCTGCATTTGGCGTGACCCCGGACATCATGAATGTGGCCAAGCAAGTCACCAACGGCGCCCAGCCCCTGGGGGCCGTGATTGCCAAGAAGGACATCTACGACACCTTTATGGCCGCCGGTGGCCCGGACTACATGCTCGAATTTGCCCACGGCTACACCTATTCCGCCCACCCGGTGGCCTGTGCCGCCGGTATTGCGGCGCTGGACGTGCTGGTCAACGAGAACATGATTGAGCGCGTGGCCGGTCTGGCGCCGTATTTTGAGAACGCGGTGCACAGCCTCAAGGGCTCCAAGCACGTCACCGACATCCGCAACTACGGACTGGCCGCAGGCCTTACCTTGGCTGCAGTACCCGGCGAACCGGCTAAACGCCCCTTCCAGGTGGCGATGCGCTGCCTGGAAAAAGGCTTTTACGTGCGCTACGGTGGCGACACCATCCAACTCGCGCCGCCCTTCATCATGCAGAAGTCTGAAATCGACAGCCTGATCAACGCCCTGGGCGAGGCGCTGCACGAGACGGAGTGATCTTTAGGGCGCTGCGCGGCATACGCAGCGCCCCTCCTGCAACATTGGCGGCTGATGTGAATTTTTTTCACATTGCGAAGGTCTGTCCTCACCGGTCATCTACGGGCTAAGCTCGGCGCACTTCTTCTGCCGGTGCGCCTGGGTGCGCAGGCAGTCACGAGCCGCATTTTCATTTCCTGTTTTTTTATTACTTACCAAGAGCGACCTATGTCTAAACTTCTCCCCATCGGCCACCTCATTGGCGGCAAACTGGTCCAAGGCGGAAGCCGCGTGGCCGACGTCTTTAATCCCGCCACTGGCGGGGTTGAGAACCAGGTCTTGCTGGCCGACAAACTCACCGTCGAACAGGCTATTGCCAACGCCCAGGCGGCATTTCCCGCTTGGCGCAACACCCCTCCCCTCAAGCGCGCCCGCGTCATGAGCAACCTCAAGGTCTTGCTCGAAGCCCACGCCGACGAACTCTGCGCCCTGGTCACTGCCGAACACGGCAAAGTGCTGGGCGACGCCATGGGCGAGTTGCAGCGCGGCATTGAAAACGTGGAATATGCGTCTTACGCCCCCGAGCTACTCAAAGGCGAGCACAGCAAAAACGTGGGCCCCGCCATCGATTCCTGGAGTGAGTTCCAGGCGCTGGGCGTGACCGCCGGCATCACGCCGTTCAACTTTCCCATCATGGTGCCCCTGTGGATGTGGCCCATGGCGGTGGCCTGCGGCAACACCTTCATCCTCAAACCTTCTGAGCGCGACCCCAGCAGCACCCTGCGCGTGGCCGAGCTGGCACTGCAAGCCGGATTGCCACCGGGCGTGCTCAATGTGGTCAACGGCGACAAAGAGGCGGTGGACACCTTGCTCACCGACCCGCGCGTCAAGGCCATCAGCTTTGTCGGCTCCACTCCGATTGCCGAATACATCTACTCCACCGGCTGCGCCCATGGCAAGCGCGTACAAGCCCTGGGTGGCGCGAAAAACCACGCGGTGGTCATGCCCGACGCCGACGTGGCCAACGCCGTCAATGCGCTGATGGGCGCAGCCTACGGCTCTTGCGGCGAGCGCTGCATGGCTATCCCACTGGTGGTGGCCGTGGGCGACGCCACGGCCGACGCGGTGATCGAAGGCCTGAAAGTCGAGATCGCCAAAATGAAAGTCGGCCCCGGAACGGCGCCTGGCATGGACATGGGCCCGCTGGTGACAAAGCCGCACTTTGAAAAGGTCAAAGCCTATGTGGACCAAGGCGTGGCCGAGGGCGCCACGCTGGTGGTGGACGGACGCAATGTTCTTGTTCCAGGTCACGAAGCTGGCTATTTCTTGGGTGCTTGCCTGTTCGACAATGTCTTGCCCGGTATGAAGATTTACCAGGAAGAGGTTTTTGGCCCGGTTTTGGGCGTGGTGCGTGTCAAAACCTTACAGGAAGCTATGGACTTGATCGATGCCCATGAATACGGCAATGGCACTTGTATCTTCACCCGTGACGGCGAAGCGGCGCGCTATTTCAGCGACAACATTCTGGTGGGCATGGTCGGTGTCAACGTCCCCTTGCCTGTGCCGGTGGCCTACCACTCGTTTGGTGGCTGGAAACGATCGCTTTTCGGCGACTTGCACGCCTATGGCCCGGACGCGGCGCGTTTTTACACCAAGCGCAAGACCATTACCCAGCGCTGGCCCTCGGCCGGGGTGCGCGAAGGCACCATGTTCAGCTTCCCCAGCAGCAAGTAGCACGCATCGTGGAAGCAATCACAATTTTTTTTGTTTTCGTCAAAATAAGCGATTTATAATTTAAATCATAAAATCAGGGAAAAAGTGTAGACAAGCGCAAAAATAAGTAGACAATTGGTATCGGAAAAGGCGATAGATCTTAAGAATTTAAGGGCTAACCTCAATCGTTGGAAAAAATATGACTAAATCAAAAACCGCAAATTTTTCGCAGATGTACACCAAGTACCTCAACCTCGTGCAAGCAGTTCGCGGTTTGCCGAGCTTTCCGAGTCTCGACGCTGTGGAGTCGCGGATGCTCAACACCTTTGCAGCAGCTTGGCACGAAGAGAAGCAAATCACGGTGCTCGAAGCGATGGTGATGCTGCCTGAAATCTCCACCACCACCGCGCACCGCCGCCTGAAGATGCTGCGCAAAAAAGGGATGATCGACCTTAACCTGGATGCCCACGACAACCGTGTGAAGTATGTGGTGCCCACCAAAGCCACGCAGCAGTACTTCGCCCAACTGGGCCAGTGCATGGAAAAGGCACAGCAAACGTAATTTTTCGCGGAGCGCCGCACGGGTACACTTCACCGCAGGTACGCATTCATTGTGAATGCGCTTTCAAAGGTGGTGAGCCATGGACTGGCGGCGCAATGCCTTGGTTGTTGCGGGAACTTCACTGGTTTACTACGTCCTATTCGTTGTAAACCAGCACCTGTTTTCTGTTCTGACGTCTTCGGTAGGTGCTAATTGGGTTTTTTTGCCCAGTGGTGTTCGTTTGTTCGCGATTTTGTTGTTTGTCCAGTGGGGGGCGCTGGGAATCGTCCTGGGTGGCGTGGGCCTGGCGCTGACGCAAGCCCAAATGGTGGGCGATCCGATCACGCTGGTAGGAGCCTTGTGCCTTTCGGGACTCGCGCCCTTGCTGGCGCGCCAGATCTGTCTGGGGTCGAACGAGCTCCAAGCAGATCTGAAGTCGCTTACCTCCCAGGGATTGCTGCGCGTAGCTTTTATTTTTGCGGCCGTAAGCGCCGCGTTGCACCAAGTGTGGTTTGCCTGGCGTGGCTTGTCAGACGATATCTTGGTCGGTCTGGTTGCCATGTTCACCGGCGATGTGCTGGGGACTTTGATCGTTCTGTACGCCACCAAAATGGCCATGTCCCTGGGCGAACGCCTGCGCGGGGGATAATCCCTGCCACATGGCACTTATCACACTACTAGACGCCCAACTCGCTTTTGGACACGTACCCCTGCTCGACCACGCAGGTTTTTCACTAGAACCGGCCGAGCGCGTCGGACTGATCGGCCGCAATGGCGCGGGCAAGTCCTCCATGCTCAAAATCCTGGCGGGCATGGAAAAGCCCGACGACGGCGTGCTGCAGGTACAAAGCAACACCCGCATCGCCTATGTGGCCCAAGAACCCAGCCTGGACGCGCAGTCCACGGTGTTTGAGTCGGTCAGCGTCGGCTTGCAGCGCGTGCGCCACCTGATTGAAGAATATTGCCAAGGCCACGGCGACTTGGACGCCATGCAAAGCGAAATCGAGTCGCTTGACGGCTGGAACTGGGAGCAACGCGTCACAGAAACGCTTCACCGCCTGCACCTGGACGCCGACGCGATGGTCAGCACGCTCTCCGGCGGCACGAAAAAACGGGTTGCGCTGGCGCAAGCCCTGGTGGCGCAGCCGGAAGTGCTGCTGCTCGACGAGCCCACCAACCACCTGGACCTGGACTCGATCGAGTGGTTGGAGGGCCTGCTGATTGACTTCAAAGGCAGCATCATCACCATCACCCACGACCGCTCGTTTCTCGACAACGTGGCCACGCGCATTGTGGAACTCGACCGCGGCAAACTGCTGTCCTACCCCGGCAACTTTGCCGCCTATTTGCTGCAAAAAGAAGAACAGCTCGCCCAAGAAGCGGTGATCAACGCCCGCGCCGACAAGCTGCTGGCGCAAGAAGAGGTGTGGATCCGCAAAGGCGTGGAAGCCCGCCGCACCCGCGCCACCGCGCGCATCGTCCGCCTGGAAAACCTGCGCGCCAGCCGCGAAGCCCGCCGCGAGGTGGTGGGCAGCGTCAATATGGACGTCAACAGCGGTGCCTCCAGCGGCAAGTTGGTGGCTGAACTCACCCACGTGTCCAAGACCTTTGGCGACAAGGTCATCGTGCGCGATTTTTCCGCCACCATTTTGCGCGGCGACAAGATCGGCCTGCTCGGCCCCAATGGCGCCGGCAAAACCACGCTGCTCAAGCTGATATTGGGCGAACACAAGCCCGACCCGGCACCGGCCAACGCGCCCCCGCCCGAACCCGGCCACAGTCCCTGGGGCACGGTACGCCAAGGCGCCAATATCTCAGTGGCCTACTTTGACCAGATGCGCAACGCGCTCGATTTGGACGCCACGCTGGAAGACTTCATCAGCCCGGGCAGCGAGTGGATCGAGATCGGCAACCGGCGCCAGCACGTCAAGAGCTACCTCGGCGACTTTTTGTTCTCGCCCGCGCGTGCCAACTCGCCGGTGCGATCTTTAAGCGGCGGCGAGCGCAACCGCCTGCTGCTGGCGCGCCTGTTTGCCCGCCCGGCCAATGTGCTGGTGCTCGACGAGCCCACGAACGACCTCGACATCGACACCCTGGAACTGCTGGAAGACCTGCTGCAAAGCTACGACGGCACGGTGTTTTTGGTCAGCCACGACCGCACCTTCCTAGACAACGTGGTCACCAGCACCATTGCCTTTGAGGGTGAAGGGCGCTGGCGCGAGTTTGAAGGCGGCGTAACCGACTGGCTGACCCAGACCAAGCGCGCCAGCGAAATCGCCCAGGCCAAGGGCCAAAAAGGCGCCTCGCCGTTTAACTACGGGCGCGACCAGGCTGCAAAACCCAGCGCCGCCGCAGCCGCCGTTCCTGCCGCGCCCGTGGCGTCTGCGCCAGCCACCAAAACCCGCAAGCTCAGCTTCAAGGAGCAGCGCGAACTCGACGGCCTGCCCGAGAAGATTGCTTCGTTGGAGGCCGAGCAAAGCGACATCAACGCCCTGCTCGCCGACGGCACCCTGTACGCCCGCGACAACCCGCGCGCCCTGCAACTGGCCGCCCGCAACGCGGCGATTGACGCTGAGTTGATAGCGGCGTTGGAGCGCTGGGAGCTGCTGGGTGCTTGAACGGGGATGGGGGCTACGGCGCTACCAACGCCAGGCTGGGAAAGTAGTTGCGGTAGCGAGCTAAGTCCCTGGTGAGCAGTTGCAGTTGCGCTACCAGCGCGTGCGCGCCTATGTAAAAGTCGGGCATGGGCGAGGTTTTCAGGCCTTGGGACAGGCGGTACACCTTGAAGGCCTGACCGGCCAAAAATGCCGCGTCCCACGGCAGGGCGGCCTTGACCAAGGGCAGGCCCGCCAGAGCGGATTCCAGGTCCGAAGCCCGCTCAAAGCGGGGGCTGATCTCGGCCAGTATCAGCGGATTGATTACCAGCGGCCCGAGCGCAGCGCAGCGCTCCAGCGCGTTAAGTGACCAGTCGGCCCAAATGGGGTCGTTGGCGAGTACGTCGATAAGCACACAGCTATCCACCAGCGTGCCGCGTGGCAATGCACCCACAAGGTAGCGAGGGTCGGGTTCGCGGGCTTGCGCGATGCTCGGTGTGGCTTGCAAGGCCATTTAGCCGCGCAAAAAGGCCATGAATTCGTCAGTGCCCATGCCTTTGAACTGGGCCGCGTTGGCGCTTCCACGCACGCGCTCAAATGCGCTGCGCGCGCTGGTGGTCGGGGCAAGCACCGCGCGGATGACAACGTCGCCGTTCTCGCGTACCTCAAATTCCACCTCGCTGTGCGGGTGTAAGCCCGCTTGTTCGCGCACCGACTGCGGGATGGTGACCTGGCCTTTGCTGGTAATTTTCATGGGAA
>CANFWT010000102.1 GCA_947450895.1 Comamonadaceae bacterium
ACTTGATTCATGTCATTGAGCAAGATTTGCTTGCGCGTGCGCCGGGTGCTGAGATCGAGTCCGAGGTCTGTTTGTTTCATGCCGTTAAAGCGCGCAATTTGCGTGCCTCAATCGAGGTGACTGGGGTGGGGTTTTGGACATGATCCCTAGGCCGTTTTGGCTCTGGGCTACCTATCCCAGCGGGTCCTTGTGGGCGTGCATCACTCAGGGACCCTGGGAGTCAGGCTATGTTGGGCGCTGTTACCTCGGGCTTTTGATCATCAGCACGGCTGTAACCTCACAAACCAGGATGCGCAGCGTTTTGCCTGTCCTCTGCGGTGCGTTAAAGGCGTTTATTTGCGGCTGGTCGCGGCGAGGCTACGCGAGGTGCCGCATCAGCCGCTGCGCCAAGCCCTGCGCCTGCGCGTCAGCGATAGGCACTGCATCAGCAGCCAACTGGGTCTGGAGGATGCGGCGCAGGGTGTCGATGTGCGGCGTGAGCGTGCCAAAAAAGCGGGCTTGTCCATCTGCCACCACCAGCAGGGTGGGAAAGTTGTCCACCTCCACGGGGTCTACCAGATCGGCCTCGTCTTCGATGTCTATCCAGACAAACTTTGCGGGTGAAAACTCGGCTTCTAATTGGTCAAACAGGGGGCGGTAGTCGCGGCAGGTGCCGCACCACTGCGCGCACAAACAGGCGACCATGAGGCCGGGGGAGGGGGGCAAAACAGGGCTGGACATGGGGCAATGATGGCAGAAAGCGTGGGCCTATATGGATATAAGCGGGCCGGGTGGTGCGAGGTTTTACACTAGACAGTTTGCCGCTATGGCATTTTGAACTCCCCCAAGGCCCCCCATGAGTGCATTTTTAGACGAAACGGTGCTGAGCGTGCACCACTGGACCGACCGCCTGTTCAGCTTTACCACCACGCGCGACACCACACTGCGCTTTTCCAACGGCCACTTCACCATGATTGGCCTGCGCGGCGAGGGCGGCAAGCCCCTGCTGCGCGCCTACAGCATCGCCAGCGCCAATTACGAAGAACACCTGGAATTTTTGAGCATCAAGGTGCCCAACGGGCCACTCACGTCCAAGCTGCAGCACATCCAGGTGGGCGACAAGGTGGTGGTGGGGCGCAAGCCCACCGGCACCTTGCTGATCGACTATTTACTCAAGGGCAAAAACCTGTATTTGATTGGCACCGGCACCGGTGTGGCGCCGTTTTTGAGCATCGTGCGCGACCCTGCGACCTATGAACAATTTGAGAAGGTGATTTTGGTGCACGGTGTGCGCGAGGTGGCGGAACTGGCCTATTACGACTACCTGAGCCACGAACTGCCCGAGCACGAATTCCTGGGCGAGATGGTGAGCGCGCAGCTTTTGTACTACCCCACCGTGACGCGCGAACCCTTTAAGAACCAAGGCCGCGTGACCGATTTGCTAACCACCGGCAAGCTGCAGGCCGACTTGGGCCTGCCCAAATTTGACCCGGCCACCGACCGCGTGATGCTTTGCGGCAGCCCCGAGATGCTGCGCGACCTGAAAAAGATCCTGGAGGAGCGCGGCTTTATGGAAGGCAACACCACCAAGCAGGGCGACTATGTGGTCGAGCGGGCCTTTGTTGAACAGTGAGCGGTTGGCAATTCTGCCACCCCAATAAACAGGATTTCCATGAAAAAGTTTGACGTCTACGCCATCGGCAACGCCTTGGTCGACTCCGAATACGAAGTGTCCGAGGAATTGCTGGCGCAAGCGGGCGTGGCCAAACGCCACATGACGCTGATCGACACGCCCCGTCGCGCCGAGTTGTTGCACCACATGCAAGGCCTGCACGCCCGGCGCACGGGTGGCGGATCGGCGGGCAATACGGTGGTAGCGGTAGCACAGTTTGGCGGCAAGGCCTTTTATTCCTGCCGCGTGGCAGACGACGAGCTCGGCGCGTTTTACACCCAAGACTTGGCCAGCCACGGCGTGGCCACCAACCTGAACCACATGGCTGCACCTGCGGGCCAAACCGGCGTCTGCCTGGTGATGGTCACGCCCGACGCCGAGCGCAGCATGAGCACGTTTTTAGGCGCCACCGCCGAGCTGGACCACACGGCCTTGCACCCGCAAGACATTGCACGCTCCAAGGTGTATTACATGGAAGGCTACCTGGCCGCGTCCCCCACCGGGCTGGACGCTGCGCTGCGCGGTCGCGCCATCGCCGCCGAGGCCGGTGTGGCGCTGGCGGTGACGCTCAGCGACATGAGCATGATCCAGTTTTGCCGCCCCGGCTTGGACGCCATGCTGGGTGTGAGCCCCGACAGCGACCCCAATGTGCATCTGGACTACTTGTTTTGCAATGAAGAGGAAGCCCAGGTCTGGTGCGGCGCCCAGGACTTTGCCGAGGTCTGCGCCCGCATGGCGCCGCTGGCGCGCGTGGTGTGTGTAACCCGCAGCGCCAAGGGCTGCGTCGTGCTCGAAGGTGGCGGCCAAACCGTCGTGCCAGCCGTGCCGGTCAAGGCCTTGGACAGCAACGGCGCGGGCGACATGTTTGCGGGTGCGTTTTTATATGCCGTAACCCAGGGCCACAGCCACGCTGAAGCCGCCGCCTTGGGCAATCGTGCGGCAGCGCAAGTGGTGGCCCAGTACGGCAACCGCTTGAGCACAGCCTCTATCGCAGCGGTAAAGGGCCAATTTGAGGGTGCGGCAACTGCCTAACAACCGAGAGGCCAGGCGCCACGAATGCGGCAGGCTGGCCTGGCCACGGCCTGACGGCCTCTAAAACGGAGCGTCTTCCTCAGACGTGGGTGCTGCGTGCGCAGCATCTGCGGAAGCGGCGGCCACGGCGGGCGTTAAGCTCAACGCGGCGGCCTGGCGCACGGCTGCTTTGTCGCCCGCGCTGGCAAACTTGCTGTATTTGCCCAGCATGCCCACCAACTGGCCATAGACGCGTGGCGCGCCGGCGATGCATTCTTGCTGGTCCAGGTAGTCCGCCTCACCCGTGAAATTGCCCACCAGGCCACCGGCCTCAGTCACCAGCAAAGACCCGGCGGCCACGTCCCAGGGTTGCAAGCCGCGTTCAAAAAAGCCGTCGGTATAACCGGCGGCCACATAGGCCAAGTCCAGCGCAGCGGCGCCCGGGCGGCGAATACCGGCGGTGCGCTGCATCACCTCGCCCACCATGGACAGGTACTCCTGAAAGTTGTCTCCGTCCCGGAAGGGGAAGCCGGTGGAAATCAGGCAGCCTTTGAGTTCGGTGCGTTTGGAGACACGAATGCGGCGGTCGTTCAAAAACGCGCCCCTGCCTTTGGTGGCAGTAAACAAGTCGTTGCGGGTCGGGTCATAGACCACGGCTTGTTCGACCTTGCCTTTGACGGCCAGGGCGATGCTCACGCAATAAATCGGCAGGCCATGGATGAAGTTGGTAGTGCCGTCCAGCGGGTCGATGATCCAGACGAATTCGGAGTCTTGTGCGCCGTGTTCGCGGCCCGATTCTTCGGCCCAGATGGCGTGACCTGGGTAGGCGCCGAGCAGGGTGTCGATGATCGCTTTTTCTGCGGCGTGGTCGACTTCGGTGACAAAGTCGTTGGCCTTCTTTTGGGAGATCCGGACCGATTCGATATCCAGCGCGGCGCGGTTGATGATGTTGCCAGCAGCGCGGGCGGCCTTGACGGCCACATTGATCATGGGGTGCAGATTGAGCGACATAAATTGTGGTGTGAAGAACGGGGAGGAGCGCACTGGCGATGCAGGGCGGCGGAGTTCACGGTGCGTGCGGTACGCAAAGCGACAATAGAACGATTTTACCCGCCCAGCCAGCCTCCGAGCCCGACAGTCCATGCACACCCGTTTCATTCTGATCCAAACCAGCCACGCTGGCAATGTAGGCGCCGCCGCGCGCGCCATGAAGACCATGGGTTTTGACGACCTGGTGTTGGTAGCCCCGCGCTGGGCCAACGTGTTGCGCCGTGAAGAAACCATTCAACGCGCCAGCGGTGCCCTGGACGTGCTGGAAAAGTGCCGCATCGTCGACACCCTGGACGAGGCGCTGGACGGCGTGGACCACCTGTGCGCCACCGCCATGACGCCGCGCGACTTCGGCCCCCCCACGCGCTGGCCGCGCGAACACTTTGCGCAGCTGATGGCCGCACCTGCAGCGGTTACCGACGCTATGCCGCCCCAACCCGCAGGCGTGGCCTTTTTGTTTGGATCGGAACGTTTTGGCATGCGCAATGAGGACGTATACCGCTGCCACGCCTGCCTGAGCATTCCCAGCAATCCGCAGTTTGGCTCGCTCAACATCGGCGCGGCCTTGCAGGTGATTGCCTATGAGTGGCGCCTGGCGCTGGGCGGTTTTGGCGCCCATGCCCAAACCCCCGCGCGCTCCGGCGCGCAGCCACAATCGGGAGCCCTGGCCGACGCTGCCCAAGTGGCGGGCATGCTCACGCACCTGGAGCAGGCTTTGGTGGGCTTGGGTTTTCTGGACCCTGCCGCGCCCAAAAAACTCATGCCGCGCCTGAACCAACTCTTTAACCGCGCATCCGTCACGCAGGAAGAAATCCATATCCTGCGCGGCATTGCCAAGGCGGTGCTGCAGCAGACCGAGCAACTCGCAGTGCTTCAATCGGTGGCGCAGGCAGCCGGGCAGGCCAAGGGATAGACTCGCAGCCCATGTTTTCCCGAATCCGCACCGACATCCAATGCATTCTTGACCGCGACCCGGCTGCGCGCAGCACCTGGGAGGTCATCACCTGCTACCCCGGCCTGCACGCCGTCGTCTTGCACCGCCCGGCCCACTGGTTCTGGACCCATGGCTTTCGGTGGCTGGGGCGTTTTACCTCGCACATTGCGCGCTTTTTGACCGGCATTGAAATCCACCCCGGCGCCAAAATTGGCGACCGCGTGTTTTTTGACCACGCCATGGGCACGGTGGTGGGTGAGACGGCGGAGATTGGCGACGGCTGCACCATTTACCAGGGCGTCACCTTGGGCGGTACCTCGCTTTACAAAGGTGCCAAACGCCACCCCACCCTGGGCAAAGACGTGGTGGTCAGCGCCGGGGCCAAGGTGCTGGGCGGCTTTGAGGTGGGCGACGGCGCCAAGATTGGCAGCAACGCGGTGGTCATCAAACCCGTGCCCGCAGGCGCCACGGCCGTGGGCATTCCGGCGCGCATCATCCAAAGCAAAGCCGGTGAGAGTGCCGACGTGGCTGCGCAGCAACCCAAGTTCAGCGCCTACGGCATCACCCAAGAAGACGACCCTGTGAGCCAGGCCCTGCGCGGCCTGATCGACAGCGCGTCGAGCCAAGACCACCAGATCGCCTTGCTCTGGCAGGCGCTAGAAAAGCTGTGCCAGCAACAACAAGTGCAAATGCCCGGCGACGCCGCGCGCAGCGAATGCTTTGAGGCCGAGCGACTCAACCAGCTGGTGGGAAAATAGTCAGGCTACGCGCGGCGCGCGTTGCGCCGTCTTGGGCCGAAACGCCTTGCACACCGCGTCCACGGTTTCCAAGTAAGGCCCGCCAATCAGGTCTATGCAATAGGGCACGGCGGCAAATATGCCGGGCACTTGCACCGCCCCCGCTTCGTCCTTGAGGCCTTCAAGGGTTTGCGCGATCGATTTGGGTTGCCCCGGCAGGTTGATGATCAGGCTCTTGCCGCGAATCACGGCCACCTGGCGCGACAAAATGGCGGTGGGTACAAAGTTCAGGCTGATTTGTCGCATCTGCTCGCCAAAACCCGGCATCACCTTGTGGGCTACGGCCAGCGTGGCCTCGGGCGTCACGTCGCGCAGGGCCGGGCCGGTGCCGCCGGTGGTCAACACCAGGCTGCAGCCGGCGTCGACCAGTTCTATCAACGCGGCGCTGATGACGTCCTGCTCGTCGGGAATCAGCCGGGCCTCAAAAGTGAGGGGGTTGATAAGCGCGCTGCGCAACCAGTCTTGCAGTGCGGGCAAACCCAGGTCCTGGTAGACGCCGCTGCTGGCGCGGTCGCTGATGGACACAATGCCGATCTTGACGGCGTCCGGTGGCGCGGCATCGCTCATGCGTCGGCTCCAGGGTTGGTGGGCGGAAGTTCCTCGTCGTCCCTATTGTTTTCACCCAGTAACTGGGCGCGCACCAACTGAAAAATATCGCGGTAGGCGCGGCCATGGCGCACAGCCTCGCCGGGGCGCTCTGGAACCGCGTCTTTGCGCGCCTGGCGCACCAGGGCGCGCAGTTGCTGGCTGTCGGTGCTCGGGCTCAGGGTGATCCATTGGCCCAGCGCATCGTCGTCTGCCAGCAGGCGGTCGCGCCACATTTCGGCCTGGTGCAGGGTTTGCGTCTCCAGCGCCGACGGCGTGTGCTGTTCCACCAAGGCGGTGCGAATCGCATCGTGCTTTTCGGGCTCCAGCTTGCGCATGAGCTTGCCGATGAACTGCATCTGGCGGCGCTTGCCTTCAAAGTTGGTGATGCGTTTGGACTCGGCGATGGCGTCGACCAGTTTCTCTGGCAAGTCCAAGCGGGTGAGAAGTTCTGTGCGCAAGGTCAGCAGGTCTTCACCGAGTTTTTGTATTTCGGTGCTTTCGCGCTTAAGGTCGGTGCGGGTGGCTTCGTCCGTGCCTTTGAGCTCGCGCTTGTACTCCAGATCCAGCGCGCTGCCCTCCGCCACAAACTGGCCTTTGACGAAGTAGCCCTTTTTTAATTTTCTTGACATAGCCAAGTATCATAGCCGCCGCATGAAGAAACCCATCCTCTCCCCCAAAGCGCTGGCCGCCCAGCCCCTGTCCGGTTTTGCTTACAGCCGCGCATTTTTTGAATCCCGCGTTGACGCCAGCCTCAAGGCGGCCAAAAAACTCGGCGCCACGGACGCCGCCGCCGAAGTGTCTGAGGGCTGCGGCCTGAGCGTCTCGGTGCGCAATGGCGAGCTCGAAAACGTGGAGCGCAACCGCGACAAGTCACTCGGCGTGACGGTGTACCTGGGCCAACGCCGCGGCAACGCCAGCACCTCCGATTTCTCAGACGCCGCGATCGCCCAAACCGTGCGTGCGGCCTACGACATTGCCCGATTCACTGCCGAAGATCCGTTTGCCAGCCTGCCCGCAGCGCAGGACATTTGCCCGGTGGACGAACGCAGCCGTGATCTGGATCTGTTTCACCCTTGGGACATCAACAGCGCCCAAGCGGCCGAGCTGGCGCTTGCCTGCGAGGCCGCCGCTTTGTCGGTGGACAAGCGCATCACCAACAGCGAAGGTGCGGCGGTTTCGGCGCAGCAATCGCACTTTTTTACCGCGCACACCAATGGTTTTCGCGGTGGCTATGCCAGCTCGCGCCATTCGCTCTCGGTGTCGCCCATTGCCGGCAAAGGCAAAGATATGCAGCGCGACGGTTGGTACAGCTCCATGCGCAAGTCCTCGGACCTGGCTTCGCCCGAAGCGGTGGGCCGCTACGCCGCCGAGCGCGCCCTGAGCCGCCTGAAGTCCCGCAAGATTGCGACGACCGAGTGCCCCGTGCTTTTTGAGTCGCCTATGGCGGCTGGTCTGCTGGGCGCCTTGGTGCAAGCGGTGAGTGGCGGCGCGCTGTACCGCAAGAGCTCGTTTTTGCTCAACTCGCTGGGCAAGCTGGTGCTGCCCAAGCACCTGGACTTGTTCGAAGACCCGTTTGTCATGGGCGGCAAGGGGAGTTCGCCGTTTGACGAAGAAGGCGTGCGCGTGCAATCCCGCCAGGTGGTGGAGGCCGGGCGCTTGCAAGGCTATTTCCTAAGCAGCTATACCGCGCGCAAACTGGGCATGCAAACCACGGGCAATGCCGGGGGCTCGCACAACCTGATCCTGCGCTCGCGCCACACCCGCGCCAGTGATGATCTGGACGCCATGATCCGCAAACTCGGAACCGGCCTGCTGGTGACCGAGCTGATGGGCCAGGGCGTGAACATGGTCACCGGCGACTACTCGCGCGGTGCCGCCGGCTACTGGATCGAGGGTGGCGAGATTGCCTTTCCGGTCGAGGAA
>CANFWT010000103.1 GCA_947450895.1 Comamonadaceae bacterium
GCCCGAGCCGATCAAAATCTTCTTGATGCCCTTGAGCGCGCGGCCCCGGCGGTACATCTTGATCAGCGGGCCGTGGTCGGTGGTCAGGTTTTGGCACACGCCGGGGTAGACGCAGCTGGGTTTGCGGCAGGCCGCTTCAATCTCGGGGCTGCGGCAGCCCAGGCGGTACATATTGGCCGTGGGGCCGCCCAGGTCAGAAATGGTGCCGGTAAAGCCTTTGACCTTGTCGCGGATGTCTTCAATCTCTTTGATGACCGAGTCTTCCGAGCGGCTTTGGATGATGCGGCCCTCGTGCTCGGTGATCGAACAAAACGTGCAGCCCCCAAAGCAGCCGCGCATGATGTTGACGCTAAAGCGGATCATCTCCCAGGCCGGTATTTTGGTGGCGCCGTCGTGGCTACCGTTTTCGTCGGCGTAGCTGAGGTGCGGGCTGCGCGCGTAGGGCAGGTCAAACACCATGTCCATCTCTGCGGTGGTCAGCGGAATGGGCGGCGGCGTAATCCACACGTCGCGGGCGGTGACGCCTTCGCCGTGGGCTTGCACCAGGGCGCGGGCGTTGCCAGGGTTGGTTTCCAGGTGCAGCACGCGGTTGGCGTGGGCGTAAAGCACCGGGTCGGCGCGCACTTGTTCGTAGCTGGGCAGGCGGATGACCGAGCGCTCACGCGGCGGCACCTTGAGTTTGGCCTTGAGCGCGGGGTTGGCCACAAACAGCATGGTTTGCGGCTGCGCGGGCAAGGTGGATGCTGCGGCGCTGGTCGAGCCGGATTTTTCAGCGTTTTGGGCCACTTGCTTGGCTTCGTCCTCTCGGGCGCAGGTGGCGCCGTTTTCGGCGGCTACTTCCGAGGTGGTGAGGTAGGGGTTCACGTGGGCTTCGACCCGGCCCGGCGCGTCCACACTGGTGGAATTGATCTCAAACCAGCCCTTGCCGCTTTCGTCATCCGGGCGGCGCACGAAGGCGGTGCCGCGCACGTCGGTGATGTTCTGGACGGGCTCTTTTGTCGCCAGGCGGTGGGCAATTTCCACAATCGCGCGTTCGGCGTTGCCGTACAGCAGCAGATCGCACTTGGCGTCCACCACGATGGAGCGGCGCACTTTGTCGCTCCAGTAGTCGTAGTGGGCAATGCGGCGCAGGCTGCCTTCGATGCCGCCCAAAATCAGCGGCACATCCTTAAACGCTTCGCGACAGCGCTGGCTATAAACAATGGCCGCGCGGTCCGGCCGCTTGCCCGCTACGTCGCCGGGCGTGTAGGCGTCGTCGCTGCGGATTTTGCGGTCCGCCGTATAGCGGTTGATCATCGAATCCATATTGCCCGCGGTCACACCCCAAAACAGATTGGGCTTGCCCAAGGCCTTGAAGGCCTCGGCGCTGGTCCAGTCCGGCTGGGCGATGATGCCCACCCTGAATCCTTGGGCCTCCAACATGCGGCCAATCACCGCCATGCCAAAACTGGGGTGATCGACATACGCGTCGCCAGTCACCAGCACGATGTCGCAGCTGTCCCAGCCCAGTTTTTCCATCTCGGCGCGGCTCATGGGCAGCATGGGCGCATTGCCAAAGCGCGCCGCCCAGTACTTGCGGTAGCTACCCAACGGCTTGGCGGCGCGGGCGAAAAAGGAGACGTCGAGCGGAGCGTTCATGGATAAGGGGGGTGGCAAAGCTGTGGAAAAGCTGTGCAGGAGTGGGCGAAACCGCCTATTTTACGGTTTTCACGCCTGGCATTGGGGGTCGGGGGGATGTCCCCGTTCCCCCTCTCCCCTTTTCACCCCGGTGGGGCTGGAGTTCGCCCACTCTCTCCCCCAACCCCTCTCTCGCCCAGCGGGCGAGAGAGGGGGGCCAACAGCCACATTTGATTTCGTCGCGTCGGCTACGGCACCACCGGGACCTGCCCTTTGGCTAAAGGCGGCGGAGGTTGGTAGCGGCAGCGCCGAACACCGAATCTTCCAGAAGACCGCTGCGCCCACATCCCGAAAGCCGTCGCGGCGACGGCGCCGTTCCAAAGTGTTGCAGGACTACCGACAGGTACTTGGACAGTAGAAGGCGAGCCGGAGCGACGAAATCAAATGTGGCTGTTGGCCCCCCTCTCGCCCGCTGGGCGAGAGGGGTTGGGGGAGAGTGGGAGAAATTACCTCTGATTACAGCCCGGCGGGACTTCCCGGGAAAGAGCGACCGGCACGCCCAAAGCCGCACTTTTTTCACCAGCCTCCAGCAGCGCCATGTCGCCCCACACCTGCGCTGGCGTCACCTCCGGCGCCGCCTGCTGGCCCCGCAAGTGGGCCAGCACAGCGGCATACAAGGCACAGTAGTCCCCCGCCACAGCAGGCGCCGGCTGCGTGTGCAGCCGTCCCTCCGGATAGGTGGTGATGGTCGCCGCCAGTGGGTCCACGCCCCAACCGTCAGGCGCACCCCACTGGGGCCGCCCCCCGGCCTTGAGCGCGTCCTCCTGCACGTCCAAGCCGTATTTGACAAAGCTGCCCAGGGTGCCGTGCACCACAAAGCGCGGCCCCACGGCAGGTACAAGCGCGCTGGCGTGCAGGATGACCCGCAGGCCGTGGTGCTGGTCGCCGTAGCGCAGTTGGGCGTGAAAGTAGTCGTTCACCTGGGCACCGTCGCGCTGGCAGGCGGTGTCGAGCGCAATGGTTTGCGGCATGCCAAACAGCACCAGCGCCTGGTCCACCAAGTGGGCGCCCAGGTCAAACCACAGGCCCGAGCCGGGCAGCGCCTGCTCGCGCCAGCGGTCCGGCACCAAGGGGCGGTAGCGGTCAAAGTGCGACTCAAAATGCACGATACGGCCTAAGACGCCGCTCTGCATCACCTGCTGCAAGGACAAAAAATCGGCGTCAAAGCGCCGGTTCTGGAACACAGTGAACACCAGGCCGCGTCTGCGGGCCAGCGCCAGCAGCTCCGTGGTCTGCTCCAGCGTGACGGTGCAAGGCTTGTCCACCAGCACGTGTTTGCCCGCCAGCAGTGCGGCGTGCGCCAGGGGAAAGTGGCTTTCGTTGCTGGTGGCAATGACCACCAGGTCAATGCGCGGGTCATCAAAGGCCTGCGCTGGCTGGGCTACCACCGCCACCTGCGGCCACTCGGCCAGCACCCCCGCCGGTTTACTGGAGACCACGCAGGCCAGTTCCAGGCCCGGCACACCTGAAATCAGTGGCGCATGAAAGATGCGCCCGGCGCTGCCAAAGCCGATAAGGGCAACACGTAGCGGGCGCGAGGGGGACAAAGGAAGAAATTGCATGGGTCGATCATCCATCAAAAGCAGACCAATGCCGTTAGGTTGCCAATGAAAACGGCCCCACATCCGCCGCGCCTCGGTCTGCTTGAGGCAGGTTGGCAGACCGTAGAATGAACGGTCGTGCTTTTTTACCAACCCGCCAAACCCACCGCGTTTGGCCTACCCAAGGATTCACCGATGAAAAAACTTCTCCTCAGCCTGAGCATGATCGCGCTGCTGGCCGCCTGCGGCAAAAAAGAAGAAGCTGCTGCTCCCGCAGCGCCCGCCGCCGCACCCGTTGCCGCTGCGCCGGCCGAACTCAAAGTCGCTATCGACCCCACCTACGAGCCCTTCACCTTCAAAACCGCCGATGGCCAACCCACCGGTTTTGACGTGGATATCGCCAACGCGCTGTGCGAGCAGATCAAACGCAAGTGCGTGTTTGTCGAACAGGTGTGGGACAGCATGATCCCCGGCCTGAACGCCAAGAAATACGACGTCATCATCAGCTCCATGTCGATCACCGACGACCGCCTGAAGGAAGTCGACTTCACCGACAAGTACTACAACACCCCCAGCCGCATCGTGCTGAAAAAAGGCACCAAATTCACCGACGCCGCCTCTATCAAGGGCAAGAAGATTGGCGTGTTGAAGGGCTCCACCCAAGAGAAGTACGCCATGGGCGAACTCAAGACCGCTGGCGTGGTCGTCAATTCCTACGAAGCCCAAGACCAGGTGTACCTGGACATCAAATCGGGCCGCTTGGACGGCACCGTGGCGGACTACATGGAAGTCACCGGTGGCTTCCTGAGCAAGCCTGAAGGCGCCAAGTACGAGCTGGTTGGCCCCGATCTGAAAGATCCTAAGTACTTTGGCTACGGCGCCGGTATTGCTTTGCGCAAAGGTGAAGACGCTTTGAAGGCTGAACTCAACGCCGCCATCAAGGCCATCCGCAGCGCCCCGACCTACAAGACGCTCAACGACAAGTACTTCGCCAAGTACAACATCGACGTGTACGGCGAATAAGCTGCGCGCCTAGCGCCTGAAAAATCGACGGACGGCCTGGGCTGAACGTCGATTTTTTTTGCCTCTGAAATTCGCCCAACAAACCCATGAACGCCTACTACATCAGCATATTGCAAGGCTCGCTGCTCACGGTGGCGGTGTCCTTGTGTTCGCTGGTGGTGGCGGTAGTGCTGGGTTTGCTGGGCGCTGGGGCGCGTTTGTCCGGGCGACCGGTGCCCATGGCCATTGGTGCGGCCTACACCACGGTCATCCGGGGCATTCCGGATTTGGTGGTGATGCTGCTGGTGTTTTACGGCGGCACCATGGGGCTCAACCACCTGATGGAAGCCCTGGGCAGCCAGCGCTCGGTGGACATCAATCCCTTTGTGGCCGGGGTGCTGACGCTGGGTTTCATCTACGGCGCCTACATGACCGAGACCTTTCGGGGTGCGATTCTGGCCATTCCCAAGGGCCAAGCCGAGGCGGCCTGGGCCTTTGGAATGGGCCGCACGCAAACGTTTTTGCGCATTACCCTGCCGCAGATGGTGCGCTACGCCCTACCCGGCTTTACCAACAATTGGCTGGTGTTGATCAAGTCCACCGCGCTGGTAAGCCTGATCGGCCTGAAAGAGATGACCTATATCTCCAAGCAAGCCAGCGCCGCCACGCGCTCGCCGTTTGAATACCTGTTGTTCTCGGCCGGCCTGTTTTTGATTTTCACCAGCGTCTCGCTTTATGTGCTGCGCAAGGCGAGCGCACGCTACAGCCTGGGCACGCGGCGGGGGCAGCTCTGATGAAGTGGGACGTCATCTTCCAGGCCAAAAACCTCGCTTTGTATGGCGAGGGCATTCTCACCACGCTGGGCCTGCTTTTTTCCAGCCTGGGCGTGGGTGCGGTCCTGGCGCTGCTGTTTGCGCTGGCGCTGACCAGCCGCTCGGCGCCGCTGCGCGCGGTGGTGGGCGCTTACACCTACGTGGTGCGCGGCACGCCGCTCCTTATTCAGGTGTATCTGATTTACTACGGATTGGGCCAGCTGGAGTGGATTCAGGCGCGCTGGGACGATGTGTGGCCCTGGACGCATTTCAAGGAACCGTTTTTTTGCGCCCTGCTGGCGTTTAGCCTGAACACCGCTGGCTACAGCGCCGAAATGCTGGCAGGCGCCATTCGCGAGACCAGCGCGGGCGAACTGGAGGCCGCCCAGGCCTATGGCATGGGGCGCTGGCAAATTCTGTGGCGCATTGTGTTGCCCAGCGCCATGCGCCGCAGCCTGCCCGCCTACAGCAACGAGGTGGTCATGATGCTGCAAAGCACCAGCCTGGCCAGCGCCGTGCCCAGCATGATGGACGTGACCGCCGCCGCCAGCCGGGTGTATTCGGACTATTACCTGCCGTTTGAGGCCTACTTGTTTGCCGCAGGCATTTACCTGCTGGCCACCTTTGCGCTGGTCGGGTTTTTCAAGCTGGCCGAGCGGCACTTTTTGGCCTACCTGGCCCCGCGCAAGAACTAAAGGCCACCCATGCAACGCACAGACCACCCGCTTCTCTCGCCCAGCCTGGGCAGCCACAAGACGCTGACGAGCTTTCACTTTGGCGCGCCGGGCAGCACCACAACGGGTCCCAAGGTGTACATCCAGGCCAGCCTGCACGCCGAAGAGTTGCCCGGCATGCTGACCGCCCATCACTTGCGCTCCTTGTTAGAGGCCGCCGAAGCCGATGGCCTGCTGCGCGGTGAAGTGGTTCTGGTGCCGGTGGCCAACCCCATTGGCCTGGCCCAGCGCCTGGACCACAAGCCTATGGGGCGCTTTGAGTTGGATACCTCCGAGAACTTCAACCGCCATTACCCGGACCTGACAGCGGCCATTTCGGCGCAAGTGCTACCCGCCTTGGGCCAAGACGCTGCTGCCAACGTGCGCACCGTGCGCGCCGCCATCGGCCAATACTTGCAGGATTGGAAAGCCACGACCGAACTGCAAAGCCTGCGCCGCACGCTGATGCAACTGGCCCATGACGCCGACTACTTTTTGGACCTGCATTGCGACTGCGAAGGCGTGCTGCACTTTTACTGCGAAGAACCGTGCTGGCCGCAGCTGGAAGCCTTGTCCTGCTTTTTGGGCAGCGAGGCCACGCTGATTGCCAAAAACTCGGGCGGCGGGCCGATCGACGAATGTTTGTCCGGCGTGTGGTGGCAGCTCGCCGCCCAGCTGCGCGCGCAAGGCAACAGCGCCCCGCTGCCCCAGGGCTGTTGCAGCACCACCATAGAGCTGCGCGGCGAGTTGGACGTGAGCCACGCTTGGGCGCGCACCGACGCCCAGGCGATTGAACATTTCTTGCAGCACATTGGCGTGTTGCATACCGACGCAAAACCCACCGTGCCTGCGCCACGTTGCGCACCCACACCGCTTGCGGGCTCAGAGACGCTGCGCGCCAGCGGACCCGGCGTGCTGGTGTTTGCCGCCGAGCCCGGTCAACACATGCAGCCCGGCGATCTGGTGGCCGAGGTGATTGACCCGATTAACAACACCACGCAGCGCGTGGTGGCGGGTGTGGCCGGGGTTTTGTATGCGCGCATTCGCGACCGTTATGTGACGGCAGGGTGCGAGATCGGCAAAATTGCCGGTGCCACGCCCTTTCGCAGCGGCAACCTCTTGGGGGCCTGAGCGGCCCATTGAAAGACTGACCACGCCATGAGCAGCCCCACCATCAAACTCCAGGTCAACAACATCCACAAGCGCTTTGGCAGCAACGAGGTGCTCAAAGGCGTGTCGCTGACCGCGCATGCGGGCGACGTGATCAGCATCATCGGCAGCTCGGGCTCGGGCAAAAGCACGTTTTTGCGCTGCATCAACCTGCTAGAAAAGCCGCACCAAGGAACGATTGCGGTGGCCGGTGAAGCGCTTGATCTGGTGGCCGGCAAAAACGGCGAATTGAACGCCCGCGACCCCAAACAACTGCAGCGCCTGCGCACCAAGCTGGCCATGGTGTTTCAGCACTTCAACCTGTGGGCGCACCAGACGGTGCTGCAAAACATCATCGAAGCCCCCATCCACGTGCTGGGCGTGCCGCGCGACGCGGCGGTGGCCACGGCGCGCAAGTACCTGGCGCGCGTGGACCTGGTGGGCATGGAAGACCGCTACCCCGCGCACCTGAGCGGCGGGCAGCAGCAGCGCGTGGCCATCGCCCGCGCCCTGGCCATGGAGCCCGAGGTGATGCTGTTTGACGAACCCACCAGCGCGCTAGACCCCGAACTCGTGGGCGAAGTGCTGCGCGTCATGCGCACCCTGGCAGAAGAAGGCCGCACCATGGTGGTCGTCACCCACGAGATGGGCTTCGCTCGCGAAGTGGCCAACCACCTGGTCTTTTTGCACAAGGGCTTGATTGAGGAAGAAGGCAACCCGACCGAGGTGCTGGCCCGGCCCAAGAGTGAGCGGTTGGGGCAGTTTTTGGCGGGGAGTTTGAAGTAGGCGGGCTATTGGGGCGCTTCCCCCGCTCTAACAAGACCACTGTTGGCGGTAAGCTAATTCATCTAAGAGCTTCACGTTTCATAAACCGCTTCGCGGTTGA
>CANFWT010000104.1 GCA_947450895.1 Comamonadaceae bacterium
AAAAGCCCGGAATACATCAAAGAGCTGGCGCAGCACCACGTGGGCGGCTACCTCAAGATCGCGCCCGAACACACCGAGGCCGGACCGCTGTCCAAGATGATGAAGCCGGGCATTGGCTCGTATGACAAGTTCAAAACCCTGTTTGACAAGTTCAGCGCCGAGGCGGGCAAAAAGCAATTCTTGATTCCCTACTTCATCGCCGCCCACCCGGGCACCACCGACGAAGACATGATGAACCTGGCGGTGTGGCTGAAGAAAAACGGCTTTCGTGCCGACCAGGTGCAAACCTTTTACCCCAGCCCCATGGCCACCGCCACCGCCATGTACCACAGTGGGCGCAACACCTTGCGCAAAATCCACCGCGCCGCCCAGAGCGACGAGGAAACCGTGGACGTGGTGCGCGGCGAAAAGCGCCGCCGCCTGCACAAAGCCTTTTTGCGCTACCACGACCCCAACAACTGGCCGCTGCTGCGTGAAGCCCTCAAAGCCATGGGCCGGGCCGACCTGGTGGGCAATGGCAAACACCATTTGATTCCGACCTTCCAGCCCCTGGGCGACGGGGGCTACCAGTCTGCGCGCAAGAAGAACAGCACGCCGGTGGGCAAGGTCACGCCCTTGGCAGGCAAGTTGGCGACCAAGGCCGGTGGCAAGCCAGCAGGCTATGCCGCTGCCACACCACAAAAGGGCCGCATGCTGACCCAACACACCGGCTTGCCGCCGCGCGTCACTGGGTCGGCTGCAACGGGCCAGCGCAAGGCCAAGCCTGGCGCTGCTCGCTAAACCAGCGCGTCTGCGCTGTGGCCCCAGGTCGCTTAAATGCTCCAGTCCACCCCTGTCAGAGGGCCCGTGCGGCCCCGTGACGCAGCCAGCGTGCTGATCTGGCGCGAACACGCCCAGGGCTTGCAGGTACTCATGGGCCGTCGCGGCTCGCGTGCCCGCTTTGTGCCTGGCGTGTATGTTTTTCCTGGGGGCGTGCTGGAGCCGCACGACCGCGTCTTGTCAGCGCGAATGGGGGTTCACCCCCTGGTGCCGTCGGTTGGCTTGGGCGGCAGCGAGACCCTGGCTCGCGCCTTGGCCTGCGCCGCAGTGCGCGAAGTGCACGAAGAAACTGGTCTGCAGTTGCGCGCCGTTGTTCATGCTGACGACACCGCCGAGGCCAGTGCCTTGCCTGATTTGTCGGCGTTACGCTTTTTGGGCCGCGCCATCACACCCACCAACAGCCGCATGCGCTTTCACGCCCGGTTTTTTGCGGCGCCTGCCACGTCATTCATGGGTGAGTTGGCCGGTGACGGTGAGTTGTCAGACCTGCAATGGGTGGACCTGGACAACCCGGCGCGCCTTCCCATGGTGGACGTGACCGAACTCATGCTCAGCGAACTGGCGCAGCTGCTTTCGGGCGCACCCCACTATCCTCCTCTGCTGAGCTACAGCGGTGACAGGCCGCGCCTGCGCCGTTTTCCTTGAAGACTCGGCGGCCTGGGCCATCGGTGACCGATCGAGCCAGGAATTGGTTGGACGCTTGCGCTCACCGCTCCAATGTAAACAGCGGAATATCGTGCTTAGCGCCCAGCGCATCGAGCTGCGCACGGGTTTTGGTAGCCAAAAAACCCGCCACGGCGGCATGGGTGGACGGCGCCATCATGGACTTGACGCCGGCGTCCGCCACACCGGCTTGCTGGCACAGCGATTTGGCGAAATGCGGCTCCAGCGCCGCCACGGCCACGCGGCCGTTTTTGCAGGCGTACACACGGTAACCCGCATGGCCACCACCCACAGCCGCACCCGGCGTGGTCAGGCCCCAGGTACGGGGCAGGGCCAGGTAGTGGGCGGCGTCGGACAGGGCCACTTGCAGGCGCACGCCTTTGCCGGTTTTGAGCTGCGCCAGGCGCGCTTGCAACACGGCCTCGCTGGCCATGAGCGAGCCGCCCATGTCAGCGTACAGCGTGGGCGGCAGGTCCAGACCTTGCACCAGGCCCGCCTCGGCCAAGTAGGTCAGGTCGTGGCCTGGTTCTTCAGCGCGTTCGCCGGGGGCGCCCACGATTTCCACCATGCACAGGGCGGGGTAGGCGCGGCGCAGTGTGGCCCAGTCGATGCCCAATTTTTTGAGGGCCGAGGGGCGAAACGAGGTGATCAGCACATCAGCTTTGGCCAGCGCACGGTGCAACACTTTTTGGCCCGCGGTGGTTTTCAGGTCGGCGCTCTGGGTTTTGATGCCCTGGTGCAAGGTGGCGTAGGCCTGGGGGTTGTACATGCCCATGGGGTCGCCTGAGCTGCCCACGGGCGCTTGCGCCGGGGCGGGTGGCTCCAACTTCACACAGGTCGCACCCATGGCCTGCAGGCGCATCAGCGCAGCCGGGCCGGGCAAATTGAGCGCCAGGCTGACGATGCGCACGCCTTTGAGGGGGCGCAGGGGTTTGGCGGTGGGGGGGGTGGGTGCGTTCATGGTGGTGGGTGGAGTGGTCATTTGAAGAAAACGATGTCGCCGCAAGTGTGGCGCAGCGCGGTGCTGGATGTGGCGTTCGGCAGGTCGGCGTCAGGCTGTCGCTTTGGCAGCTTGCGGTAGACGGTTCACCCAAGTGGTCCACCAGACGAGTGCTTGGGTGAGGGCGTCGTCGGATTGCATGGCGTCTATTTCGCACATTTCTCCTACGCGATGTGCGCCCAAGTCTTGCAGGCGCGCGTCAAAGGCCTTGCCGCCACCACAAAACGTGTCGCCGTAGCTGCTGTCGCCTAGTGCCACCAGGCCGTAGCGCGTGGAGCCCAAGTAGCGGGGTTGCTGGTCTAGGCTTTGGTACAGGGTTTGGGCGTTATCGGGTACATCGCCGCTGCCGGTGGTCGAGCAGCACAGCAAAAAGACCGCGTCTTGCGCAAATACTTCAATGGTCAGCGGGTCCATGGGCAGCACCTTGGCGTCAAAGCCCTGGTCGGCTGCAGCAAATGCAAGGGTTTGGGCCACCTCGGTGGCGTTGCCGTGGACGGTGCCCACCAAAATAAGAAGCTGCATGGGGCGCAAAAGTCGTGGATGAATGGAGTGGGGCGAATGATAGGGGCAATAATCGCCAGCTCGCAGGGCGGCACAGGCATGCCTTGCGGACTGATCCTCTCTGACCTTTTCTGCCCTTCTCCAGGTAGCCGTTTTGACCTCTGAATCCCCCAACGCCGAGCTTTTTCCTGAATTGCCCCTGCCGCCTGCGGCGCCCAAGGCCCGCCCAGGAAGACCCGCGAAAGCGACGTTGACCAAGCCGCCGGAGGGCTCATCAATTGCCCCCGCAGCGCTCGTTTCAGCACCTTTAGCAGCGCCTTCGGTTTCCGTGCCGACGCTGGTGCAGACCCAAGACAGCACCTCGCCGGCCCAGCAAGCGCCGGTCGTTGCGCCCCAATCCCCGTACCCTTTAACCGTCCTGGACGCAGCCAAGCCTGCGAACGAGGACTTAGAAGCCCAGGCCAAAACCCTGGAGGGCCACCCGGACTACCGTGTCCTGCGCCGCTTGCAGCCGCGCCTCGTGTGGCCCGCCGCGCAAGGCCAAGACGTGGTGCGCGTGGTGGTACTCGACACCGAAACCACCGGCCTGGACCACGCCAAAGACAAAATCATCGAGCTGGCCCTGCTGCGCGTGGACGTGGACCGGGCCACCGGCTTGCCCGTGGGGCCCGTGCAGGTTTTTGACGAATTGGAAGACCCCGGCATGCCCATCCCCAAAGAGGCGATGGCAATCACCGGCATTACCGACGCCGACGTGGCTGGCAAGCGCCTGGACGAGTCGCGCATTGCCGCATTGATGAGCGACGTGGACGTAGTGATTGCCCACAACGCGGGCTTCGACCGCCCGTTTTGCGAAGCGCGCTTGCCCCTGTTTCGCAACTTCGCTTGGGCCTGCTCGTTTGCCGACCTGGACTGGAAGGCACAGGGCCGCAGCTCCAGCAAGCTCGAAGCGCTGGCCCAGGGTTTGGGCCTGTTCTATGACGCCCACCGGGCCGAGATGGACTGTCACGCCTTACTGGCGGTGCTGGCCGCGCCCTTGCCCAAGGTTCCTGAAACCACCGCCATGGCCTGTTTGCTGGCCGGTGCGCAAACCCCGTTTTTTCGCTTGCAAGCCACCGGCGCGCCCTTTGACGCCAAAGACCTGCTCAAGGCCCGCGCTTACCGTTGGAACGCCGAACTGCGCGTGTGGCACACCCGCCTGGGCGACGAAGCCGCGCTGGAGGCCGAATGCGTGTGGCTCAAAGCCAAGGTCTACGGCCAGCGCAGCGCCAGCGTGATGGTGGAAAAAGTGGACGCCCTCACCAAATACGCCGCCCGAAGCGGCGCCATGGCAACCCGCCCCTTGTAGGAGGAAGACATGCAATTTAAGCTCATAGGCGTGCAAGCCGCCAAGGTGCGCCGGGTAATGATCAATGACCGCCTGGTGCCCTCGGCGATGCACAAGACCCCCGTGGCCGGGCCGGTGCGCGTGGGCGCGCTGGGGCTTGAAGTGGACGAACAGGCCGACTTGTCGGTGCACGGCGGGCTGGAAAAAGCCGTTTACGCCTACCCGCACGAGCACTACGCCTACTGGCGCCAGGCTAGACAAGACGCGGGCTTGGGAGGCATTGATGACGCGCTCTTACCCGGTGCCCTAGGCGAAAACCTGACCCTGCAAGGTCTGTTGGAGGCCGATGTGTGGGTGGGGGATACCTTGGCATTTGCCAACTGTGCCCTGCGCGTGACCCAGCCGCGCGAACCCTGCTTCAAATTCAACGCGTCCATGGGCTTTAACCAGGCGTCCAAGCAAATGGCGCAGACCGGCTTGTGCGGCTTCTATTTGTCGGTGGACCAGCCCGGCACCGTGCAAGCGGGTGAACTTGGCACCCTGGTGCCTGGCCCCCGGCGGGCGGGCATTCCAGAGCGATTTCAGGCCAAGCTGTTCAAGCACCTGCGCTGAGCCTGCGAGGGCGCAAATGCTGTATCCGGCACCTCAAGTGTTGCCAGCCAACGGCCCGGTGTCGCTGGCCCGTCAGGATGTAGTCTGAGACAATCCACGCAGTTTTTAATCACTGCATGACCAAAACCAATTTTTTGATAGCTATCGCGCTGACGTGTCTTTGGGGAACGATCAGCGCACAAGACCACCGCACCATTTCATTGGTGGTGCCTTTTTCCGCGGGTTCTGCGCAAGATGTGTCTGCACGTCTGATCAGCGAGCCCTTGGCGCAGGAATTGCACGCGCGGGTGGTGGTGGTTAACAAGCCAGGGGCAGGGGGCACCATCGCTTCGGCCTATGTAGCCGGTGCCAAGCCTGATGGACTGACTTATTTGATGGCCAGTGCCAGCCACCATTTGGCGGGCGCCGTGTACCCGGCCTTGCCGTACCATCCGCTCGACAGCTTTCGAGGCGCCGGTTTGCTGGGCTTTTCAGAGTTTGTATTGATCACCTCAGAGAGCATGCGTACGCCTGATTTGGCCGCGTTCGTGGCCCGTGTGAAATCCAACCCCAACGCTTTCAATTACGCATCTGCGGGTTACGGCAGCACCACGCACGTGGGGATGGCAAGTTTTTCAAAGAGCGCCAATCTGCAAATGGCGCATATTCCGCTCAAAGGAACCAGCGAAATCATCAACGAAGTATTGTCGGGTCGTATTCAGGCGGCGATGGTTTCTTCATTGAGTATTTTTGGATACCGAGCCGATCCCAGGGTAAGGCTTTTGGCGACTACTGGCGCCCGGCGATCTGAGTACTTAGCCGATGTGCCGACTATTGCGGAGTCTGGTTTTCCGCAATTTAAATGGCTGGTTTGGGCGGGCCTGCTTGCGCCTGCAGCCACACCCGCTGAGAAAGTCGAAGATATCAACCGTGCAGTGGCTAAAGTCATCAACGAACCGACCATGCACACCCGCCTCACACAGCTGGGTTTGTATCCAAAGTCACTTTCACGGGCGCAGTTTGACAGCGTTTTAAAAGACGATTGGTTGCATGCCTCTCAATTGATGGATCAATTCAAGATGACTCAAGACTGAGATCTGTGTGTTGATATGCTAGGTGATCGATCACCGCTTTTCCCAAGGCGCTGAGTAAGTCGGTTTTATAAATAATTTTTACCCGCACGTTCGCCCACTTGTTACTCAGGGGCACGATAGCTATGTCTTTGTCAGGACCGAGTGCTTCAGCGGTTTTTATCTGACAAACATAAATACCCACACCTTGCGCGGCCATGCGAATCGCGCTGTGCGTTGTTTCTACTTGGACCACAAACCGACCATCGTCCGATTTGATACCGCCTGAGCGCCGCAGCAGGACTTCAGTGTGGCGCGTGTGTTTGTCGCCCACCAAATCGTAGGGGGTCAACTCTTCGTAGCTGACGCTTGCCCGCTGGGCCAGGGGGTGGCCTTTTTTCATCACCGCAGCCAATCGGTCACTGTAATAGTCAACATGTTGCAGGTTGCTGGTTTCGGTGTTGTCCCAGACCACGCCAACCGTAGCCCGACCGTCTCTGATCGTTTGGACCACATCTTTGCTCACCATTTCTTTGACGCTCAAGTGCACTGACGCATGGCCATGCATCAGCATGAACGACGCTAAATCATTGGTCAGCACCGAGGACATGCTGCTCATGTGCGATGCAATGGTCAGCTTGCCCGTCAGACGCACATTGCGCTGCATGAATTTGTCAGAAAGGTTTTGCGCCTCTTTGAGCAAGCGCCGCGCTTGTTCACTCAATAAGGCACCTTCCGGCGTTGCCTGGACTCCTTGCCTGCCTCGCTTGAGCAACTGCGTCTTCAATTGGTCTTCCAGTTTGGACAGTCGTTTGGTGATGGACGAGGGGTCTACCTGCTCTCGCTCGGCCACCCGCTTGATGCTTTGCGCGTCGCACACCTCCACGAACATCCGCAATGTGGTCAGGTCTAAATCTTTCATCTGGCGTTTATGTCTGTTTACGCATGCCCGATTGGCAGTTTGAATGTAAGGTGAAACTCGCGCCTTGTTTTTCAGATGGTTTGTAAATCCTAAGAGCTTCCCTTTTGGAACTTTTGCAGTTCCCTTTTGGCAGTTTGAAACCTCGATTCCGTTCCTATCATTTGCACATCATATTTGATGGTTTAAATGATAAAAACGCAAGATTTGGGCTCGGGGACTGCGCTCTTTCGGCGAATGATTGGTGGTTTCCGGCGGGCTGTGATGCAGCAGGTCTACGACCGCGTCATCCCCACGGGCGCCGTGCAAACCCTGTTCGTGCTCAGCGTGGGCGCCTTGATCGCCATTGGCCTGGACTGGATGGCGCGCACCGTCTACCTGCGCTTGCTGGCGGTACGGCTGGACCAAATGCCCAGTAGCGTAGGCAGTTTGGCCTCCCAAATGCGCGGCTATGAGAGCGTGCGCAGCTTTCTGACACAAGTCACCACCAGCGTGCTGGTGGACATGCCCTTTGCCTTTTTGTTTCTGGCCACCATGGCCATGATGAGCGGCGCCCTGGTCGCTGTGCCCTTGGTGTTCTTTGTGCTGGCTCTGGGCCTGGGCCTGTCCACCCGCAGGCGCATGGAGGTGCTGGCCAAACAAGGCGCCAAGGCTGGCAACTTCAAAACCGGCTTGCTGGTCGAAGGCGCCGAGACCCTCATATCCGAGCAAGCCCCCAACGGCCAAAGCCAGGCTTACTACCGCGCTCGCGTGCGCCTGCTGCCCCAGGCGCCGGGCGCTGCGCACCAGCTCCCGCCGATCGCGCTCAAGCCCGGACTGACCGCCACGGTGGACATCCTCACCGGGCAGCG
>CANFWT010000105.1 GCA_947450895.1 Comamonadaceae bacterium
AAAAAGCCGGCCAGCTTGAGGCGCTGCGCCTCGCCGCCCGAGAGCGTGGGCACGGGTTGGCCGAGCTTGACGTATTCCAGGCCCACGTCCACGATGGGTTGCAGGGCGCGTAGGACGTCGCGGTCGTGGGCGAAGATGTGCGCGGCTTCGCTCACCGTCAGGTCGAGCACATCGGCCACGTTCAGCAGCACGCTGGGTTTGGGGCCGGGGGTTTGGCGCTCAATCACCACTTCCAGAATCTCGGGGCGGTAGCGCTTGCCGTCGCAGTCGGGGCAGCGCAGGTAAACGTCGCTCAAAAACTGCATCTCGATATGCTCAAACCCCGAGCCGCCGCAGGTGGGGCAGCGGCCGTCGCCACTGTTAAAGCTGAATTTGCTGGCGGTGTAGCTGCGCTCGCGCGCCAGCGGGGCCTGGGCGAACAGCTCGCGGATCGAGTCCCAGGCGCCAACAAAGCTGGCCGGGTTGGAACGCGCGGTTTTGCCAATGGGCGACTGGTCCACAAACACCACTTCGCTGAGCTGCTCGGCGCCCAGCAGGCGGCGGTGGGCGCCGGGGGTCTCAGTAGCTTTGCCAAAGTGGCGCAAAAGCGCCGGGGTCAGCACGTCTTGCACCAGGGTGGATTTGCCCGAGCCGCTGACGCCGGTGATGCACACCAGGCGCTGCAGCGGTATCTCGATGGACACGTCTTTGAGGTTGTGCTCGGTAGCACCCTCCAACACCAGGCGCGGGGTGTTGATGCCCACCATGCGCTTGAAGCCCATGCCGACTTGCTTGCGCCCGCCCAGGTAGGCGCCGGTCAGGGTGTCGGCGCCTTTGAGGTCTTCGGTGCTGCCGTCAAACACGATCTGGCCGCCTTTTTCGCCAGGGCCGGGGCCCATGTCGATCATGCGGTCGGCGGCCAGCATCACCGCCGGGTCGTGCTCCACCACCACCAGGGTGTTGCCCGCGTCACGCAGGCGCTGCATGGCCACGATGATGCGGTGCATGTCGCGGGGGTGCAGGCCAATGCTGGGTTCGTCCAGCACAAACAAGGTGTTGACCAGCGAAGTGCCCAGGGCGGTGGTCAGGTTGATGCGCTGCACCTCGCCGCCGCTGAGCGTGCGGCTTTGCCGGTCAAGCGTGAGGTAGCCAATACCGACTTCGCACAGGTATTTCAGGCGGGTGGTGATTTCTTCCAGCAGCAGCTTTAAGGTTTTGGTTTCTGCCTCCGAGGCGGCCGGGAGCGCGGGCAGGGCGGGCTCCTCATGCTGCAAGCAGAAATCGTCACCCGCCCTGCCCGCGCTCCCGGCACTGTGCGCCTGCAAAGAATCAAAGAAAACCCTGAGCTTGTCCAGCGACATGAGCATCATGTCATGCAGGCACAGGCCCGGCAGACTTTCCAATTGCGCGCGGGTCCACTTCACGCCCTGGGGCAAAAAGCGCTTGGCGGGTGCCAGCACCGCGTTGGCCTGGGCCTGGGTGCCGATGCGCCACAGCAGGCTCTCGGTTTTGAGGCGCGCGCCGCCGCAGGTGCCGCAGGGGGTGTAGCTGCGGTATTTGGACAGCAGCACCCGGATGTGCATTTTGTAAGCCTTGGTTTCCAGGTACTCAAAAAAGCGGTCCACGCCAAACCAGTGCTGGTTCCACTTGCCGTTCCAGTTCGGCGAGCCCTTGAGCACCCAGTGCTGCTGCTCGGGCGTGAGCTTGTACCAGGGCGTGTCGCGCGGAATGCCAGCGGCCTCGGCATGGCGCATCAGGTCGTCCTGGCACTCTTGCCACGCCGGAGTCTGCATCGGCTTGATGGCGCCCGCGCGCAGGGTGAGCTTGTCGTTGGGAATCACCAGGCCGTAATCCACTCCCACCACACGCCCAAAGCCCCGGCAAGCCTCGCAGGCGCCCACCGCCGAGTTGAAGGAAAACATGGACGCAATCGGGTCGGTGTAACGGCGGTCGCTGCTGGGGCAATGCAAGCCGGTGGAAAAGCGCCAGTCGGGTGCGGGCGCAGCGGCTGCGTCGGTCAATGCCTGCGCGTCTGGAACCACATACACATTCAGTCGCCCGCTGCCGCGCTTGAGTGCCAGCTCAATCGCCTCCAGCACCCGCGCCTTGTCGGCCCCCGCGATACGGAAGCGGTCCGCCACCACGTCGAGCACCTTGCGCTCGGCTGGCTGCGTATCCACTTGTACTTTCTTGGCGGTGGCGCTGGGCGTTTGCCGGGATAAATTGGAATCTGACCCCAATTTACGTTCGGCGTGGATGCGGGTAAAGCCGCTGGCGCTGAGCCACTGGGCCAGTTCCTCGGCGCTGGTTTGGGCTGGAAGCTCCACCGGAAAGGTCAGAACCAAACGCGGGTCGCCTTGCGCTGCGGCTTGGCGCAGCAGCGTGGCGTAAATGGTCTCGGGCGTGTCGTGTTGCACCGGCAAAGCCGTGTCTTGGTCAAACAGGCTGCCTGCGCGGGAGAACAAGAGTTTCAGGTGGTCATTGAGCTCCGTCATCGTGCCCACGGTGGAGCGGCTGGAGCGCACCGGGTTGGTCTGGTCGATGGCGATGGCCGGGGGCACGCCTTCCACCTTGTCCACCGCCGGTTTGTCCATCCGGTCCAAGAACTGGCGCGCATAAGCCGAAAAGGTTTCCACATAGCGGCGCTGGCCCTCGGCGTACAGCGTGTCAAACACCAAACTCGACTTGCCCGAACCACTCGGGCCGGTGACCACCGTCAGCTCGCCGGTGCGGATGTCAAGGTCCAGGTTCTTGAGATTGTGCTGCCGCGCCCCGCGAATACGGATGGTGCCTTGGGACATGGTGAATGCTCTCTGAAAATGGGGAGAAGCATTCTAGGAGTTGCGCATCGCCGTGCGCGATCCAGGGCCTCACCGGGCGCTGGTCCGGGGGCCTTTTAGGGTGCGCTGCTGGCTTTGGCCGGCGCAGCCGGTGCTTCGCTATGGGTGGCGTCGCCATGCTTTTCTCCACTCATGTCGATATCTCCGCCCTTGCTCAAAACATAGATGGCCAAGCCGGCAAACAGGGCGAACCCAACTGCAATTTTCCACATGGTTTTTTCCTTCAAAAAAAAGGCTCCCGCGACGAGAGCCCTAAAAGAGCCCCATCGCCGAGGCGGGGGCCCTGCAAGTCCATCTAAATTCAGTCGTTGGCGTAGATATCCACGTCCTTGGTTTCCTTGATGAACAAGCCACCAATAACCACCGTCGCACCCGCGATGATGATGGGATACCACAGGCCGTTGTACATGTTGCCGGTTTGGGCCACGATGGCAAAAGCCGTCGTAGGCAGCAAGCCGCCAAACCAACCGTTACCAATGTGGTACGGCAAGCTCATCGACGTATAACGGATACGGGTGGGGAACATCTCCACCAGCATGGCGGCAATCGGGCCGTACACCATGGTGACCAGCAACACCAGGTAGGTGAGGATCACGATCACGGTAACCTTGTCAAACTTGGCCATATCCGCTTTGGCGGGGTAGCCAGCGGCCTTAAGTGCGGCGTTCAACTTGCCGGAAAGCACCGCGTCTTTGGCCGTTTTCTCGCCACTCAAGGCCTTGACACGGGCGGTGGCTGCAGCCACGGCCTTGGTGTCTTTCGGCTCGGCGGCGCTCAGGTCAGCCAGTTTCTTTTCTGCATCGGCCTTGGCGGTGGCAATGTCTTCTGGCGTGATGGCCGTCAGCACTTCGGTGTCACCCACTTTGATCACTGCGGGCGTGCCAGCAGGCGCTACCACGTTGTCATAGCTCACCGATGCGGATGCCAGTTTTTGCTTGGCAATATCGCACGAGGAAGTGAACTTCTTGGTGCCTGTGGGGTTGAACTGGAAGGAGCACTCAGCCGGGTCGGCAGTGACCGTGACTTTGGCTTTTTCTTGCGCAACTGCGAGGTCTGGGTTCGCAGCCTTGGTCAGGGCCGTGAAGACCGGGAAGTAGGTGACAGCGGCCAAGAAGCAGCCCGCCAGGATGATGGGCTTGCGGCCAATTTTGTCAGACAAGGCACCAAACACGATGAAGAAAGGCGTACCAATCACCAGTGATATGGCCACCATCACATTGGCGGTGGGACCGTCGACCTTGAGGGCCTGGGTCAGGAAGAACAACGCGTAAAACTGGCCGGAATACCAGACCACTGCCTGGCCCGCGGTCAAGCCGATCAGCGCCAAGATCACGATCTTCAGGTTTTTCCATTGGCCAAAGGACTCGCTCAGCGGCGCCTTGGAGGTTTTGCCTTCGGCCTTCATTTTGGTGAAAGCGGGCGACTCGTTCATGGACAGACGGATATACACCGACACGCCCAGCAACAAAATCGACACGATGAACGGCACACGCCAGCCCCATTCAGCAAAGGCTTCTTCACCCACAGCGGTACGCGTGCCCAAAATCACCATCAAGCTCAGGAACAAGCCCAAGGTGGCGGTGGTCTGGATCCAGGCCGTGTACGCCCCGCGCTTGCCATGGGGTGCGTGCTCCGCCACGTAGGTTGCAGCGCCGCCGTACTCACCACCGAGCGCCAGGCCTTGCAGCATGCGCAGCGCGATCAGGATCACGGGGGCCGCAGCACCGATGGACGCGTAGTTGGGCAAGACACCAACGATAAAGGTCGACAAACCCATGATCAAAATCGTGACCAAGAAGGTGTACTTGCGGCCGATCATGTCGCCCAAACGGCCAAACACCAAAGCGCCGAAGGGGCGCACGATGAAGCCAGCAGCAAACGCCAGCAGCGCAAAAATGAAGGCCGAGCCTTCATCCAACCCGCTGAAAAATTGCTTGGCAATGATGGCTGCCAAAGAACCGTACAGGTAAAAGTCGTACCACTCAAAAACGGTGCCTAACGAGGAAGCGAAGATAACTTTCTTCTCTTCCGCGGACATCGGACGCGGGGCTGCAACTGCCATAGTTTTGTCTCCAATAATTGAACGCCCTCAGATTGAGGAACCGCCCTATTCTTGAGGGAGGCACTGACCCTGCTCTTACGTGAAAATAACGTCAGCTTGCGCCAAACTTACCAAGCGCTGACCAAATAGGGTCAAACCCTCGGGCTTTTTTTCGCAATGCGGTATATCAGGCCTAGCGCTTGGGCAAGCCTGACGGCAGGGCCGAAGCGTCCGCCCATGCGCTGTCAGCAAACCAGGCGCCGCCATGCAGGCAGTCCCGCAACATCGGCAGCGCGTCCAAGCCCCAAAACACCTTGCCATCAACGGCGTAACTGGGCACGCCGAACACGCCTTGGGCGATGGCGGATTCGGTGTGGGCCTTGAGCTGGTCGCGTACCGCATCGCTGTTGGGGTCTCGCACGGGAGCGAGTTCGGCGGTCAAGGCTTGCAAGCGCTCGGCGTCAGCGGCGTCTTGGCCACCTTCCCAGACGTGGCGAAACAGGGTTTCGCAAACATACCGGTTGGGCAGGCCATGGGGGTCGCTGGCCACCGCCAAACGCAGCAAACCCAGCGGATTGAACGGGTGGGCAGCCGGCATCTCCAAACGCACGCCCTGCGCATGGGCCAGCCATTGCGCCTGCCGATACACCCATTCCCGTTTGCCGGGCACTTCGGCTGGCCCCAGCACCTTGCTGTGCTTGAGCAAACCACCTAAAAACACCGGCTGGTAGCGCACCGCGTAGCTCAAACCCTCCAGCGCGTCGGGCAAGGCCTTGAAAGCCAGGTAGGCATAGGGCGATAGAAAGTCGAGGAAAAAGGTGATTTGCTTCATTTCAGAAACTCCAATCGCTGGCCGATGCGCTGCCAGACTTCGCGTTTGTCTTGGTCCGAATTGCCAGCCCAGGCGCCTATCTCTTCGATGGTGCGCAAGCAACCGATGCACCAGCCAGTATCCACGTCCATTTGGCACACCGAGATGCAAGGCGAAGGCGGCGCGTAGCGCGTGGCTACTGCCTCGGGCACCCGTGCGGCCAGCAGGCGGTGGTATTGGGTGGCGGGGTCTGGCTTGGCGCGGCGCGCCGATCGATCAGAGCGTGGCGTTTGGGCGGTGGGGAAATCACGTGGCATTGCGGCGGTTCAATAAGGCGGTGGCGACGCGCGAGTTTGGCACACGCTTTAGGTGGCCGCTGATGAAAGCGCTGGCGTCCAGCAGCCGCTCCAGGTCAATGCCGGTGTCAATGCCCATGCCGTGCAGCATGAACACCACGTCTTCGGTGGCCACATTGCCAGTGGCGCCCTTGGCGTAGGGGCAGCCGCCCAGCCCCGCCACTGAGGTGTCAAAACTCGATATCCCCAGCCCCAGCGCCGCCAAGGTGTTGGCCAGCGCCTGGCCGTAGGTGTCATGAAAATGGCCCGACACCGCGTCCAGGGGATAGTGGCGCAGCGCGGCCTCCAGCGCCGCCTGTACCTTGCGCGGCGTGCCCACGCCAATGGTGTCGGCCACGCCGATGTGCTGCACGCCCATCTCGCGCATTAGTTGGGCCACCAGCGCTACCCGCTCGGGCGCAATCTCGCCCTCGTAAGGGCAACCCAGCGCACACGAAATGGCGCCGCGCACCGCCACGCCTTGGGCCAAGGCCGCCGCCACCACCGGGCGAAAGCGCTCCATGCTTTCCGCAATGCTGCAATTGATGTTTTTCTGGCTAAAGGCTTCGCTGGCGGCGCCAAACACCACCACCTCGTCGGGCTGGCTGCGCAGCGCCGCTTCCAGACCCTGCATATTGGGCGTGAGCACCGAGTAGCGCACCCCGTGCTTGCGCGCGATGCCCGCCATCACCTCGGCGTTGTCCGCCATTTGCGGCACCCACTTGGGACTGACAAAGCTGGTGACCTCGATTTGCGCAAAGCCCGCTTCTTGCAAGCGGTGCACCAGCTCTATCTTGATGGCGGCGGGCACTGGCTGCTTTTCATTTTGCAGGCCGTCGCGGGGACCGACTTCGAGGAGTTTGACGTGGGAGGGAATGGGCATAGGAGACTGCTTTGTATTGAAAGTAGCTGGAGCGGGGGGAAGACGGGCGCTGCAGTCGCCGGTCAGTAACCGCGCGCCAAATCGACCACGCCCGCCACCGCCTCGCCGCGCTCGAGCGCCTGGATTTTGCCCACGATCTGCGCAATGCTCTCGCTGCGCAAGGTGCGCGCTGAAGTGTGCGGCGTGACTGTAATGCGCGGATGCGTCCAGAACGGGTGGCCTGCAGGCAGCGGTTCGGTGCGAAACACGTCGAGCATCGCGCCCGCCATGTGGCCGCTTTCCAACAGGGCCAGCAGGTCTTCTTCCACCAAATGGCGACCGCGGGCGACATTGATCAGGTAAGCGCCTCGCTGCAGGCGCGACAGGGTTTGGTGGTTGAGGAAGTTTTCGGTCTCGGGCGTAAGCGGCAACAGGTTGACCAGCACGCGGGTGGACGCCAAAAAATGGTCGAACTCCTGCGCGCCGCTCATGCATCGCACGCCAGCGATTTGCTTGGGGCTGCGGCTCCAGCCCAGCACCGGAAACTCAAACTGCGCCACCGCCTGCGCCACCCGCGCGCCCAACACGCCCAGGCCCAAAATACCCACCGGAAAATCCGCGCGCGCCAGCGGCTTGCGAAACGACCAGACGCCCGCGCGGGTATCGGCCTCGTAGGCGTCAAATTCCCGCGTGTGGCGGATCAGCGCGTGGCACACGTATTCGGCCATT
>CANFWT010000106.1 GCA_947450895.1 Comamonadaceae bacterium
ACAGCGGCTTGCTGGCGGTGCGCCAGTCGATTGCGGCGGGTGTGAACATCACCTACAAAATTTTGTACAACGACGCCGTGGCCATGACCGGCGGCCAGCAAATCGGTGAGCGCCCGGAAGGCCACAGTGTGGTGCAAATCGCGCAAAGCATGCGGGCCGAGGGCGCCCAGCGCATCGTGGTGGTGACCGACGAGCCTGAAAAATACGCCAGCGCCAAAGGGCTACCTGACGGCGTGCACGTGCAGCACCGCGACGAGCTGGACCGCATCCAGCGTGAATTCCGGGAAATCAAAGGCACCACCGTCATCATCTACGACCAAACCTGCGCCACCGAAAAACGCCGCCGCCGCAAGCGCGGCACGCTGGTGGACCCGGCGGTGCGCGTGGTGATCAACGAGCTGGTGTGCGAAGGCTGCGGCGACTGCGGCGTGCAAAGCAACTGCATCAGCGTCGAACCGCTGGAAACTGACTTTGGCCGCAAGCGCCAGATCAACCAGAGCACCTGCAACAAAGACGTCTCGTGCGTCAAAGGCTTTTGCCCCAGCTTTGTCACAGTGGAGGGCGGCAGCCTGCGCAAGAAGAAGGCGCCTGCGCTGGCCGCACCCGGTCAGCACGACGACATTCCCGAACCACAGATCCCCGACCTGGCCACCGCGCATGACGGCGTGTGGGGCCTGGTTGTGGCGGGCGTGGGCGGCACCGGCGTCATTACCATCGGCCAGTTGCTGGGCGTGGCCGCGCACATGGAAGGCAAAGGCATCGTCACCCAAGACGCCGGGGGCCTGGCGCAAAAAGGCGGCGCCACCTGGAGCCATGTGCTGATTGGCCGCACCCAAGACGCCATCCGCACCACCCGCGTCGGCATGGCCTGTGCCGACTTGGTAATTGGCTGCGACCCCATCGTCACCGCAGGCAAAGAAACCTCCCTGCGCCTGCGCGCCGGGCGCAGCCACGTGGTCATGAACAGCCACAGCGCACCCACCGCCGCTTTTGTGAAAAATGCCAACTGGGCCAACCCCGGCGAGGCCTGCATTGCGCAGATCGCCGACACCTTGCAAGACCCCGCCGCCCTGGGCTGTGTGGACGCTGAGGGCATCGCCAGCCAGCTACTGGGCGACAGCATCTTCACCAACCCGGTGATGCTGGGCTTTGCCTGGCAAAAGGGCTGGATTCCGCTGGCGCAAGCGTCCCTCTTGCGCGCCATGGAACTCAATGCCGTAGCGGTGGAGAAAAACCACGCCGCCTTCCAATGGGGCCGCCGCGCCGCGCACGACCCGGCTGCGGTAGCGCGCGCCTTGCAACCGGGCCAGGCCGTGCAGTTTTTGCGCGCACCGCAAGAACGCGCTGCATCGCTGGACGCCTTTGTGCAGCAGCGCGCCACGTTTTTAACCGCCTACCAAAACGCCGCCTACGCCCGCCGTTACACCGACTTTGTGCAGCGCGTGTGCCAGGCCGAGCAGGCTGCTAATTCAGGCCATGCAGCGCAGGCTGCGGATTCCGGCCACGCGCCGCAGCCCACTGACGCGCAAGCCCTGCCCCTGAGCTTTGCCGTAGCGCGCTACCTGTTCAAGCTCATGGCCTACAAAGACGAATACGAAGTCGCCCGCCTCCACAGCGACCCGGCCTTTGGCAAAAAAATAGGCGCCATGTTTGAGGGCGACTACCAGGTGCACTACCACTTGGCCCCGCCCCTGCTGGCCAAAAAGAACGACAAGGGTGAACTGCAAAAGCAAAAGTTTAGCCCGCGCATGGCCTGGGGCTTCAAGCTGCTGGCGCCGCTGAAAGTGCTGCGCGGCACTGCGCTGGACCCTTTTGCCCGTACCGAAGAGCGCCGTTTAGAGCGCGCGCTGATTGCTAGCTACCAAGCCACGCTCGCGTCCTATCTGAACAACCTTGGCCCCAGCAACGCCGCCGACGCCCTGGCCTTTGCCAAGCTGCCCGAGCAGATTCGCGGCTTTGGCCACGTCAAGGCGCGGCACATTGCGGCGGTGCGGGGGCAGTGGGTGGGTTTGGGGGGGAATTTGTAGGGGCGTTTGCGCGCTTCGCTGCGCTTGCAGACAAATAAAAACGGGCTCTTAGGAGCCCGTTTTTTTATCCGCGTCGCGTTACTGGTTGGCCGCTTAAGCCGCGATTTTCAAACGCCGCTTGCGCCCCGCACCCACTCATTCCTTTCCCGTCTTTTTGATTGTCGATTTGGCATTTCATCGACGGATGTGAATTAATATGAAGCTTCAGTTCAAGGCGAATTAACGCCGCGCGGTCGCTGGCAGATGCAACGGTTTGAAAGGCAATTGTCAATGAAGAAAAATCTGGCGCTGGTACTTTTAAACCTGCTTCTGGTTATGCCGGTTTGGGCCGGCCCTGTAGCCGACGCGGACGCCCCGCGATTGCGTGGTGACCGAGCGACCGAAATGGCGGTCAGTCCACCAGCTCCAAACGGCGACGTGTGGGTGCTGGAGCCATTGCGTGTTCGACACCCTCGTGACTGGTGGGGAGTGCGGGGTATGCCATCTGCACGTATTGTTTATGCGGAGCGCGCTCATGACCGAGGCGACTACGCAGCTGAGTTGGAAATCACCCGCCCCCTGGCCTTTGCTGGAGACGCCTGGGCGCAAGCGTCTCTTGGAACAAGCTACTTTCTGGGCACCGGTGTTACTCAAAGTTATGCCGAAGCACTTAAGTGGTACCGACTTGCTGCTGCGCAAGGATATGGACAGGCGAAGTTCAACTTAGGCTTCATGTACCAGACCGGTGAAGGCGTGATGCAGGACGACGCTGAGGCTGTGAAGTGGTACCGCCCGGCGTTAGCGCTTGCAGTGGCGCGGTCCAATTTAGGTGTCATGTACGCCACTGGCCGTGGCGTAACCCAGGACGATGCCAAGGCGTATGCGCTGTTTTCAATCTATGGCACTGACAAAGCCGCGAAGAATCGTGACCTTCTGGCGCGCAGCATGACGCCAGAGCAAATCGCCGACGCGCAAAAGATGGTTCGGGAGTGCGAGGAGCAGGACTACAAGGAGTGTTTTTAAGTGGGCGCCTGAGGCTTCGCTGCCAAGGGCCAAGGTGCGAGCCGGTTATTCAAACGCGTGCCTTAGCGGCGAGGCCGATAAGCAGCCTAGTTCAAACGCGGCGTGCCCACCGACTGCGTCGTGCTGGCGTCTCAAATTTAATTGTCAATTTAGCAGACGATTTCCAAATGTGAATTAATATGAAGCATCGCGCCCCGGTGACCAAATGGCGTTTTGACTGAATTAGGAATAGATATTCATTATTGTTTGACTCAAAATTTATCGAGTTTTGTCAATGAACTGAAAGCGATTAGGCCTGATGGATATAAATCACAAACTGAATGAACGATATGACCTTAGGAATGAGGGCGGAGAACAGGCTGGCATCCCTACAATTAATTACCATTGCATAACCCAAAGCACAAAGGTGGCATCTACTGGCAAAGACGGAAACTGTCAGGAGACTTTTAAAATGGGGAACTGGACGATACGTTGATTGCACAAGCCCGCCTTACGCCCCATCCTTCGCCACCTTCAGCGTCAACTCAAACCCCAGCGCCTTCATCACTTTGAACAAGGTGTCCGAGCTGGGGGCGCGTTCGCCTGACAGGCTTTTGTAAAGGCTTTCGCGGGACAGGCCGGTGTCGCGGGCCAGTTGCGTCATGCCACGGGCGCGGGCAATGTCGCCCAGCGCAGCAGCCAGCTCGGCCGGGTCGCCATCGGCGAGCACTTGGCGCAGGTATTCGGCCACGTCTTCTTCGGTGCCAAGGTAGTTGGCCATGTCGAAGGGCCGGGTTCTGATGGTGATTGCGTTCATGGTGTTAGTTCCTTGGCTATGGCCTTTGCGGTTTCAATGTCGCTTACTTGGCTGGATTTGTCGCCGCCACCCAGCATCATGATTACGAGCTCGCCGCGTTGTAGGTAGTACATCCGCCAGCCGGGACCGAAAAATTCGCGCATTTCCCAGACGCCTTCTCCCACCGGCTTGACATCCCTCAGATTGCCCCGCATGGCCTTGCCCAGCCGTCTGCGCAGTCGAATCCGCGTGGGCTGGTCCCGCAGGCTGTTCACCCAATCGATGAAAGCATCAGTTTCCAGGACGGTGTACATGGGCGAATTGTAGCCACAAGGCTACGAATCTCATAGCAACGATATTTGCCAATCCCAATCACCATGGGTAGCCCCCTACACTCCCCCAAATGAACCGCAACCTCTGGCTCCTCGCCCTTTGCCAAGGCCTTTTGCTGACCAACAACGTGGCATTTATCGCCATCAACGGCCTGGTCGGCCTGCACCTGGCGCCGGTGGGCTGGATGGCCACGCTGCCGGTGATGGGCTATGTGGTGGGGGCCGCGCTGAGCACGCCGTTGGTGGCCTACAGCCAGGGGCGCTGGGGGCGCAAGGTGGCGTTTCAGTCGGGCTTGGTGGTGGCGCTGTTGTCGGCGCTGCTGGCGGCCTGGGCGATTTTTACGCAGCAGTTTTGGTGGGTGGTGGTGGCCACGGTGGTGGCGGGTTATTACAGCGCCAACGGGCAGTTGTACCGCTTTGCCGCCGCCGAGCTGGCGCTGCCCGCCGCGCGTGAGCGGGCGGTGTCGCTAGTGCTGGCCGGGGGTTTGCTGGGCGCCATCGTCGGTCCCAACCTGGCGGCGCGTACGCGTGGTTTGCTCGACGTTCCTTTTGCCGGGGCCTATCTGGCGCTGGCGGTGGTGGCGCTGATTTCTATGGTGTTAATGGCCTTCATCACCTTCGCCCCCGAGCCGCCCAAGCCTGCGGCGGGCAGCAGCGCCCCCAAAGGCCGCAGCGCGCTGCAGATGCTGCGCGAGCCGGTGTTCCTGGTGGCCTGCATGGCTGCCGCCTTGGGCTATGGCGTCATGAACCTGCTAATGGCCGCCACGCCGCTGGCCATGCAGCAATGCGGCCTGAGCTTTGAGAACACGGCGGTGGTGCTGGAGTGGCACGTGATTGGCATGTTTGCACCCGGCTTCTTTACTGGCAACCTGATTCGCCGCTTTGGCGCCTTGCCGGTGATGGGCGTGGGCGTGCTGCTCAACGCCCTGTGCATCGGCGTGGCGCTGACCGGGCAAGACCTGCACCAGTTCACCGTGGCGCTGTTTTTGTTGGGCGTGGGCTGGAACTTTTTGTTCACCGGCAGCACCAGTTTGTCCCTGGCGGCCTACGCGCCCGAAGAAAAAGACCGGGCGCAGGCGGTGATTAACTTTGCGGTGTTCGCGGTGATGGCGTTTACCTCGTTTGCCTCAGGCGCGCTGGTCACAACGCAGGGCTGGAACCTGCTCAATGCAGGGTCCTTGCTGCCGGTCGGGCTAACGGGCGCACTGCTGTGGTGGCTCCACCGGCAAAGGCGGCCGCTCGCGGACTAGTTTTGGGCCAGCTTGTGCGCATGACCCGGCACAGTGCGGCAGCCCAGGTGCGTCACAGGGGGCTCGTACAATGACTGGCTGTCCGCGCTGCGCACCTGCGGGGCCGGTGTGCTGCGTTCTGCGGCACTTTTGAATCTAATTTAGGGAGTTCTCTCGTGTTCATTTCCTCTGCCTTCGCCCAATCCGCTCCCGCTGCTGCTGCCGGGGGTGACCTGCAATCCACGCTGATGAGCATGCTGCCACTGGTGCTGATGTTTGTGGTGCTGTACTTTGTGATGATCCGCCCGCAGATGAAGAAGCAAAAAGAGCACAAGGCCATGATCGATGCGCTGGCCAAGGGCGATGAAGTTGTTACCGTTGGCGGTATGTTGGGCAAAGTGAGCAAGATGGGCGAGAGCCACATTGGCCTGGAAGTGAGCAACGGTGTGGAAGTGCAGGTCCAGCGCAGCGCCGTGGTGCAGGTCTTGCCCAAAGGTTCCATCAAGTAAGCGGCACTCCCCAAATCTTCATTGCAGCCCCCGCGCCGTTTGCGCATTCCTCTGACCGTCCGAGCCACCCGCCCATGAACCGTTACGCCCTATGGAAGTATGTGATCCTTGCGATCGCCATCGTTGTTGGCGGCTTGTATGCCCTGCCCAATGTGTTTGGCGAAGCCCCGGCGGTGCAGGTGTCGGTGGCCAAAACTGGCATGGCGCTGGATTTGGGTTCCGTCACGCGGGTGGAAGAAGCGCTCAAGGCGGCAGGTCTGCAGGCCGACGCGGTCAGCCTGGACGGCAGTTCTATCAAGGCGCGCTTTGCCAACACGGACATCCAGCTCAAGGCCAAGGACGCGATCCAAAAAGCCCTGAATCCGAATGCCGCCGAACCCTCTTTTGTAGTGGCGCTTAACCTCTTGTCCCGCTCACCGGCATGGCTGACCGCATTGCACGCCTCGCCCATGTACCTGGGCCTGGACTTGCGCGGCGGCGTGCACTTTATGCTGCAAGTGGACATGCAAGCGGCCTTGAGCAAGAAGGCCGAATCGCTGGCGGGTGACTTGCGCAGCGTGTTCCGTGAAAAAAATGTGCGCCACGGCGGCATCAGCCGCAACGGCCAGACGGTGGAAATCCGCTTTCGTGACGCCGACATGGCCGAGGCTGGCAAGCGCCAGATTCAAGACCAGTTCCCCGACCTGAGCACGGTGCTCACGCCCGAGGCGGGTGAATTCAAGCTGGTGGCCACGCTGCTGCCCGCGTCTGCCCGCAAGGTGCAGGAGCAGGCGCTCAAACAAAACATCACCACCTTGCACAACCGCATCAACGAGCTCGGCGTGGCCGAGCCGGTGATTCAGCAGCAAGGCCTGGACCGCATCGTGGTGCAGCTGCCCGGCGTGCAAGACACGGCCAAGGCCAAAGACATCCTGGGCCGCACCGCCACACTAGAAATCCGCATGGTCGACGAAGGCTCTGATGCCCGCGCTGCTGAGGCGGGCAGCGGCCCGGTGCCGTTTGGTTCGGAGCGCTTTTTGGAGCGCAACGGCCAAGCGGTGGTCGTGAAAAAACAAGTCATCCTGACCGGCGAAAACCTGACCGACGCCCAACCCGGCTTTGACAGCCAAACCCAGGAAGCCGCCGTGCACCTGACGCTCGACGCCAAGGGCGCGCGCATCTTCCGCGACGTCACGCGCGAGAGCGTAGGCAAGCGCATGGCGATTTTGCTGTTTGAAAAAGGCAAGGGCGAGGTGGTCACTGCGCCGGTCATCCGCTCCGAAATCAGCGGTGGGCGGGTACAAATCTCAGGCCGCATGACGACGATGGAAGCCGCAGATACCGCGCTATTGCTGCGCGCCGGCTCACTGGCTGCACCCATGGAAATCATCGAGGAACGCACCATTGGCCCGTCCTTGGGTGCCGAAAACATCGCCAAGGGCTTTAACAGCGTGACCTGGGGCTTTGTGGCTGTCACCGCCTTCATGTGCGTGTACTACCTGTTTTTCGGCATGATTTCCAGCGTATCGCTGGCGCTGAACCTGCTCTTGCTGGTGGCGGTGCTGTCCATGCT
>CANFWT010000107.1 GCA_947450895.1 Comamonadaceae bacterium
CCCAACAAATCCGCCAACGCCCGCGCCACCACCTTGGTCGCGCGCCGCAGGTCCTCGAGCGCGATGTTTTCGTCCGCGCGTTTGGCGTTGCTCTCGGACACGGTGCGCGGGCCGCAGCCGTAGAGCACGGCGGGGATGCCATGTTCGCAAAACAGGCGCGCGTCGGTGTAGAGCGGCGTGCCGGAGGCCTCAATCGTCTCGCCAAACACGGCGCTGGCGTGCTGGCACAGGGCTTTTACGAGGGGCTGGTTGCCAGGCAGGGGCTTGAGGGCGTGGGCCAGCAATATGCGTTTGACTTCGATGCTGATGCCTGCTGACTGCGCCACCGCGTCGGCGATCACCTGGCGCAGGCTGGCTTCCACCTCGGCGGGGTTTTCTTCGGGGATCATGCGGCGGTCGAGCTTGAGCACCACTTTGCCGGGCACCACATTGGTGTTGGTGCCGCCTTCGATCAGGCCCACGTTCAGGTAGGGGTGGTTGATGCCTTTCACCTGGCTGCTGATCTGCTGGTACAGCGTGTTTTGGTGGTACAGGGCGTTCAGGATACGGGTGGCGGCTTGCAGCGCGTCCACGCCGGTCTCGGGCACAGCGGCGTGGCCCATCTTGCCGTGCACGGTGACTTCCATTTGCAGGCAGCCGTTGTGCCCGGTGATCACCTGGTAGCTAAAGGCGGCGCCAATCAGCAAGTCGGGCTTGATCAGGCCCTGGCGCAGCAGCCAGCCAGGGCCAAGCTCGCCGCCAAACTCTTCGTCGTAGGTGAAATACAACTCCACGCTGCCTTTGAGCGGCGCGCCCAGGGCCTCAATGGCGCGGGTGGCAAAGGTGAAGGTGGCGAAGTCGCATTTGCTCACCGCTGCGGCGCGGCCATACAGGCGGCCGTCTTGCACCTCGCCGCCGTAGGGGTCGTGCGTCCAGCCCTCGCCGGGTGGCACCACGTCGCCGTGGGCGTTGAGGCCCACGGTGCGGCCTGCGCCGTAGTTGCGGCGCACCACCAAGTTGGTGATGCTTTGCAGGCCGGCGGCGTGCACCTCGGCCACCGGGGGCGCGTGCTTTTCGGCCTCAAAGCCAAAGGCGTGCAGCAGCTCGGCGGTGCGCTCGGCGTGGGGCGCGTTGTTGCCTGGGGGCGTGTCGGTGGGCACTTGCACGAGTTGCTGCAAAAAGCGCACCTCCTCGTCAAAGTGGGCGTCAACCCAGGCGTCCAGGGCGGCGTAGTTGATTGAGGTTTGTGTCATGGTTCGGTGGCGAGTTGGTCAAGCAGGTTGGCAAAGGCGAGGACGCAGAGTTCCGCGTCGTCGTTGGTGATGGATTCGAGCGGGTTGTGGCTGATGCCGGCGTTGAGGCCGCGCACAAACAGCATGGCCTGGGGCATGATTTCGTGCAGCTTCATGGCGTCGTGGCCGGCGCCGCTGGGCAGGTGGAACAGCGGCAGGCCCAGCGCCTGCACCGCGCGCTCCCAGCGCTGCTGCCAGGCAGGGTCGCTGGGGGCGGCGGCGGCGCGCAGGGTTTCCTCCAGCTTGAAGTGCAGGCCCCGGCGCGCGCAGATGGCGGCCAGCTCGGCGCGGATGTCGTCGGCGCAGGCGTCGCGGACCGCGTCGGTGGTGGCGCGCACGTCCAGGCTGAAGGTGCAGCGCCCCGGCACCACGTTCATCGAGCCATTGGGCACTTGCAGCATGCCCATGGTGGCCACCACCTGGGGCATGCTGGCGGCGCGTTTTTCAACAAACAGCGCCAGCTCGGCCACGGCGGTGGCGGCGTCGCGGCGCTGGTCCATGGGCGTGGTACCCGCGTGGCTGGCCATGCCAATGACTTCGCCCAGATAGCGCACGCTGCCGTTGATCGACGTGACGATGCCCAGCGGCATGTCCAGCGCGTTGAGCACCGGGCCTTGTTCGATGTGCACTTCCACAAAGCCCCGGTAATGCGCCGGGTCGCGCCGGATGGAAGCAATGTCATCCACCTTCAAACCCGCGTGCGCCATGGCCTGGCGCATGGAGATGCCGTCGGCGTCTTGCTGGTCCAGCCAGGCGGCGTCAAACTGGCCGGTGAGCGCGCCCGAGCCCAAGAACACCGCTTTGTAGCGCTGGCCTTCTTCTTCCGAAAAGCCGACGACTTCGATGCCAAACGGCAGGCGCCGCCCCGCGCGGTGCAGCGCGCGCACGCAGGCCATGGGCACCAAAATGCCCAGGCGCCCGTCGTATTTGCCGCCGTTGCGCACGGTGTCAAAGTGGCTGCCGGTCAGCAGGCGCGGCGCTGATCGGTCCTTGCCGTGGTAGACGCCCACCACGTTGCCCACGGCGTCTTGGGTCACTTCGTCAAAGCCGCACTCGGCCATCCAGTCTTGCAGGTCGTGCGCTGCGGCGCGGTGCGCGTCGGTCAGGTAGGTCACAGTGAGTTCGCCGCGCTCGGCAAAACCGGGGTCGCTGTGCCGCGCCAGGCGCTCGGCCCAGTCCCACACGAGGTTGCCCGCCTCGGGCGTATGGCCGAATTTGTCGTTGAGCCGGATTTCGGCAATGCGGTGGATGTTGCGCAGGCATTCGGCGCGTTCGAAGTCGGGGTGGTTGTCCAGGCGGCGCGCCAGGGTGGCGATGATCTCGGCCCGTCCCAGGCCCAGGCCGCGCGGCCCACGCACCGCCAGGATGAAGGGGAAGCCAAAGCGCGCGTTATAGGCCGCGTTGAGCTGCTGGATGCGGGCAAATTCTGCGGGCGTGCAATCGGTCAGGCCCGCTTTGCCTTGTTCATTCGTGGACTCAGCCGTCAGCGTTTGGCTGACCATGGCCTTGCCCGCCAGTTCGGGGTGGGCGCGAATCAGCGCGAGCTGGGCGGCTTGACCGGCCTCGCGCACCACCTGCGCCAGCGCCAGCTTGAGGTGCACCAGGCTGGCAAACGGGCGCTGCGCGGCGGCGGCACGCGCAATCCAGGGGGAATGTTCGTAGGTGCCGTCCAGCAGGGCGACGCATTCGTCGGCGGTGGCGGCGTTGAGTTGGTTCAGTGTCAGCATGCGGGGCTTACTTCCAGACAAAGGCGGTGGCCGCGTCAAACGGGTGCGCGGCCTTCCAGTGGCGGGCGATGTCCACCCGGCGTGCCACCCACACCCGGTCGTGCGCCTGCACATGGTCCAAAAAGCGCTGCAAGGCACGCATGCGCCCCGGACGCCCCAGCAGGCGGCAGTGCATGCCGATGCTCATCATGGACGGGTGTTCGGCGCCTTCGGCGTAGTGCACGTCAAAGGCGTCGCGCAGGTACTCAAAAAACTCGTCGCCGTGCGAATAACCCTGGGGCAGGGCAAAGCGCATGTCGTTGCAGTCCAGCGTGTAGGGCACGACCAAGTGCGGCGCCAAGGTGCCGTCCGTCTTTTGCACTTGCAGCCAAAACGGCAGGTCGTCGCCGTAGTAGTCGCTGTCGTACTCCAGGCCGCCGTGGTCGGCCAGCAAGCGCCGGGTGTTGGGGCTGTCGCGCCCGGTGTACCAGCCCGCAGGCAGCGCGCCGGTCAGGCTTTGAATCGCTTGCAGGCCGCGCGCCATGTGTTCGGCTTCTACGGTTTCGTCAATGGTCTGGTAATTGATCCAGCGCCAGCCGTGGCAGGCAATCTCATGGCCCAGTTCAACAAAAGCGGCGGCCACTTCGGGGCAGCGCCGCAGCGCCATGCCCACGCCAAACACGGTGAGCGGCAGGCCCCGGCGCTCAAACTCGCGCAATATGCGCCACACGCCCACGCGCGCGCCGTATTCGTAAATGCCTTCCATGGTCAGGTGGCGGTCCGGGAACGACGGCGGACTGAACATCTCGGACAAAAACTGCTCACTGCCGGCGTCGCCGTGCAGCACCGAATTTTCGCCACCCTCCTCGTAGTTCAGCACAAACTGCACCGCCACGCGCGCCTGCTGGGGCCATTGGGCGTGGGGCGGGTTGCGGCCATAGCCCAGCAAGTCGCGCGGGTAGGTCGGGAGGGCTGGAGAGCTGGAAGTGCTGTGAGCGAGGGTGTTCATGCAAGTCTCTGGGAGGGTACGCAATACCGCAACGGATGTGCACCGTGGGCGCCAAGATGCAGATTTTGACCGATGGCCCATAGCGCTTGCGTTCATTGTGCCCTGAGGACAGCGCGAAAGCGGGCATGGGGGGCGCTGGCGTGTTGGCGCATACTTGCCCTGACACCAGGGGCTTGGCACGCTGAGCGCGAAAGCGTATACCCAGCGGCATCTGGGCACTGTGGGTGCACAGGCTGTTCCGCCCTTTTATTGAAATGCCACTATGAAACATGTACTGCGCTGGCTCCTCCTCGCCTTAGCCTGCTTTGGCAGCCTGAATCCGGCCATCCAGGCCTGGGGCCAAGAACGCATGCCGACCCGGCCCATGCGGCCAAGCGCAGAGGACCCGTCCAACGCCCGCGTCATCGTCAAATACCGGGCCAACAGCCTGTTGCGCCAGGCTTTGTCCGAGCGCGCTGGCAAGACCACGGCCGTCGCTCCCCAACACGCGTCCATCTTGGCCCAGCGCCTGAACTTGCCACTGCGCGATGGCCGCATTTTGGGAGCGCACACCCAGGCGCTTCAAGGGACGGGGCTGTCATCCACCCAATTGGCAGCCAAGTTAGCGGCCATGCCCGACGTGGAGTGGGCCGTGGCCGACCAGCGGCGCTATGCCCACGCACTGCCCAATGATCCGTACTTGTCCGATGGACAGACCATCACCCCCAAGGTGGGCCAGTGGTATCTGCGGGCGCCTGACGCCACGCTGGTATCTGCCATCAATTTTGTGGCGGCTTGGAATATGTCCCCGGGTTCGAACGCAGTGACGGTAGCGGTGCTGGACACCGGAGTGCGTTTCGAGCATCCCGAGCTGCGCGACAAGCTGTATGCAGGCTATGACTTTATCGAAGACACGTCCACTGCCAACGACGGCGATGGTCGCGATAGCAGCGCGAGCGACCCTGGGGACTTCACGAGCTACGGCGAATGCGGCATTCGCATCCCAGGGGAAAACAGCAGCTGGCATGGCACCCAGGTGGCCGGCCTCATTGGCGCGGCCACCAACAACCAGCTCGGCATGGCTGGCAGCGGCGGCAACGTGAAGCTTTTGCCCGTACGCGTCTTGGGCCGCTGCGGGGGCTGGGACTCCGACATCATTGCCGGCATGCGCTGGGCCGCCGGTCTGTCCACCGACCCGACAATCCCTCCGAACAACCACCCAGCACAGGTGCTCAACCTGAGTCTTGGCAGCACTGGGAAATGCGACGAGAACCCGCTCTATGCCGAAGCCATTGCCGACATACGCGCCAAAGGCGCTTCGGTCGTGGTGTCAGCAGGCAACGACAACGGCCTGGCGACCAACCTGCCGGCCAACTGCCCGGGCGTTATCGCGGTGGCGGGTCTGCGCCACGCCGGCAGCAAGGTGGGCTACTCCAGCATCGGCCCCGAAGTCACCCTGTCCGCTCCTGCGGGCAACTGCGTCAACCTGAGCGGCGATTGCCTCTACCCCATGCTGACCACCAGCAACGATGGAGCCACGGTGCCTGGAAACTCCATTTTTTCAGACAGCGCCAACCCCTCCTTAGGAACGAGCTTTTCCGCGCCCTTGGTCAGCGGTACCGTCGGCTTGATGCTGTCTTTGCATCCAGGCATGGCGCCTGATGACGTGATTGCCGCGCTGCAAAAAAGCGCGCGTCCCTTTCCCAATACCGGTGCCGACCCCAAAGTGCTCGCCTGCCAGGCACCCAGTGAGACGGAACAGGGCGAGTGCTATTGCACCCGCACGACCTGCGGCGCTGGCATGCTCGATGCAGCAGGTGCCGTGGCACTGGCCAGCCCCACACCGCTGGCAGCCTTCATCGCCGAGAGCACCAGCGCGCCAGGCCAGGTTGTGCTCAATGCGGCGTCCTCCATCGCACCGGTCAACCGCACCCTTGTCGCCTGGCAATGGCGCATCCTCAGCGGCCAGGAATTTGCCAGCTTTTCGGGCAGCACCACGGCGGCGCAGGCAACGCTGGTGGTGCAAAGCGCCGGCACGGTCCAGGTGCAATTGGTGGTCACTGACAACCTGGGTACGACCGGCTCCAGCACCCAAACGCTGGCGGTTGCACCTAGCCCCGTCAACGCTGGGGGCGGGGGCGCAGGAGGCAGCATGAACTGGGCCTGGTTACTGGGATTGCTGGCCGCCAGTGCGCGGCTGTGGCGCATCCGATGCACCAGGCAGCGCTGAGCAGCGCGCGTCGCAACGCAAGGGCGCTGCACGCCTGGGCTTGGCCTGGCTTGGTGCTGGCGTGGGCAGGCTTGTCCATTGCGCTTTGGTGGGCCAATGGCAGGCTGGGGTCTATGCACCAGCGCGGCGCTGCGCGGGCGCTGTGGGACTGGCTGGACTGGCAACCCGTGCTCTGGCAAGACCAAATTTGGCGCCTGTGGTCGGCGGCACTGGTGCACTGGAGCGGCGCGCATTTGGCGCTCAATGTGGTTGGCTGCGCTGGCTTGCTGGTCTGGGGCAAGGCCGCCGGGCTGGGACTGCGGCAAGGCGTGGCGTGGCTGGGCGCTTGGCCACTGACGCAGCTCTTGTTGTGGACCGCACCCGGACTACCGCACTACGGCGGTTTGTCAGGGGTGCTGCATGCGGGAGTGGCGATAGGCGCCTGGACCTTGGTCCGCGCGCCCCTGCGCGCGCGCCGCTGGGTAGGCGCCTGGGTGCTGGCGGGCCTGCTGGTCAAGCTGATGACCGAGGTGGCGCCCATGGCGCAGTGGCTTTGGCCGCATGCAGCGCCCGTGCCGCTGCCGGGTGCACCCGGCTATGGCGTGGCCGCCTACGCCCACCTGTGTGGCGTGCTGGCGGGTCTGGCCTGCGCCTGGTTGCTGGACCTTGCCAGCGCTTGCGTGGGATGGCTAGGCAGCGCGCGCGCCTGAAGCCACCCAATCCAGCAATTTAAGGCGCTGCACCTTGCCCGAGGGGCCGCGCGGCAAGTCGTGCACAAAGTGAAACACTTTGGGCGTCTTGAAGCGCCCCAATGCCGTGGTGCAAAAGTCGCGCAGCGCAGATTCACTGGCCGCATGGCCCTCACGCAGTACCACGCAGACCATGATCTCCTGGCCGTAGTGCACGTCGGCAATGCCCACGGCGGCGGCGTCCAGCACGGCGGGGTGGCGCAAGAGCGCCTCGTCAATCTCGCGCGGAGCGATGTTTTCGCCGCCTTTGATGATGAGCTCTTTGATGCGGCCGGTCACAAAGAAGAAGCCGTCGGCGTCGCGGTGGCCCAGGTCGCCGGTGCGCAGCCAGCCGTCGGGGGTGAAGCTGGCACGCGTGGCCTCCTCGTTCTTGTAGTAGCCGCGCATCACCTGCGGGCCCC
>CANFWT010000108.1 GCA_947450895.1 Comamonadaceae bacterium
GCGGCGTCAAAGCGGTCGCCCAGCAGCGCGATCTCCATGGCCCACTTCACCCCCACGGTGCGGGGCAGGGCAAAGGTGGCGCCGCCATCGGGCGTGGTGCCAATATGGCAATAGGCCAGGGTGAAATAGCTGCTGTCGGCGGCCACCACCAGGTCGCAAGCGCTCATCAGCGACACGCCAAAGCCCGCCACCGCCCCCTGCACGCTGGCCACCACCGGCTTGGGCATGCGTCTGAGCCGGGTGATGATGCTGTGCGTCTCGGCGATGCCGCGCTCAAAGCCCATCTTGCGCGAAGCCGCATCGCTGGGCCCGGCGTTAAAACCTTTGATGTCCCCACCCGCCATGAAGTGCTCGCCCGCGCCTTGCAGCACCACGCAGCGCACGCTGTCGTCGAGCTCCAAGAGCGCGGTGGCTTCTGACAGCTCGCGGTTCATATCCGGCGACAGGGCGTTCAAGGCCTCGGGGCGGTTCAGGGTCAGTGTGGCGATGGCGCCGGTGTGTTCCATCAGAATCGTTTTCATGGGCTCGTCTTTGCTTAGAGGGTACGAAGGGCTGTGGCCCTTAGGCTGCAGTATTGGCAGCAAGGGTGCCAACAAAGATACCGGCTGACAAGCGCGTTATCCCCTAGCTTGTCGTATGCGTGACCGGGTAGCGATTGCGATGCTTGCGGCGAAGGCAGTCGCACTGTGTGAAATTTTCTGGGCGCCCCCGCTGCGGTTTCACTCCAGACTGCGCTGGGTGTGGTCTTACACTGAGGCCATCGAGGTGTCGTCCGAGGCCTTTCGCGCCTGTCACTATTCACCACATACAGACCTGTCCGAGTTCGCTCCGTCCATCTGCTCTTTGACAAACTTCCCCATGACTGAAGACCGTTTGCCCGCTATTCCCGAATCCCAATGGAGCGCAGCCCAGTGCGCATGTGCGGACGAGATTATTCGGGGCCCGCGTGGTGCGGTGATTGAGCCGTTTATTCCGCTGCTGCGCAGCCCCGAGCTGTGCACGCATGCACAACGCATGGGCGAATACTTGCGCTACCGAAGCGCCATAGGTTTGCGGCTGTCGGAGTTGGCGATTTTGGTGACTGCACGCCATTGGGCCCAGGAGGTGGAGTGGGCGATTCATGCACCCATTGCGGCGCGTGAAGGCATTGATGCAGCGGTAATTGACGCCATAGGCAACAACCAAATTCCAGAATTTGCGCAGCTAGACGAGCAAATGGTGTTTGAATTTGCCAAACAATCGCTGGTTGACAAGAGGGTCAGCGACGCTACCTGGGCAGCCGTTTGTTCCAATTTTGGTGAGCATGGCGCGGTCGACTTGCTCGGCATTGTGGGCTACTACACCATGCTAGCGGTGGTAATGAATGGTGCCCGTACGCCTGCACCGCGCGCCGCCAGCATGCCCTTGCCCCAACTGGACATTCCACTGCGGCCATGAAAGGGGATTTCTTAAGCCGCTAAACAGAAAGCAGAAAGGGTTTGCCGCCAAATCAATAGCAGCAAACCCTTTATTTCCATTGGTGCCGGAGAGATGAATCGAACACCCGACCTTCTCATTACGAATGAGCTGCTCTACCGACTGAGCTACACCGGCACTAGCCCTCGATTATAGCCAGCGCAAGCACGCTGGCTTTAGCTGGCCTTGTCCGCTTGGGCACAGTAGTGCTGGAAACGCTCCACTTCGTTTTTGGAACCTAAAACCACGCTCACACGCTGGTGCAGTTGCGTAGGTGCAATGTCCAATATGCGTTCGTGGCCATTGGTCGAGGCTCCCCCTGCTTGCTCGATCAGCCATGACATGGGGTTGGCCTCGTACATCAGGCGCAGCTTGCCAGGTTTGTTGGGCTCGCGTTTGTCCCACGGGTACATGAAGACGCCGCCACGTGTGAGGATGCGGTGCACATCGGCCACCATGCTGGCGATCCAGCGCATGTTGAAGTTTTTGCCGCGTGGGCCGTCGGTACCTTGCAGGCATTCATCGATATAGCGGCGTGTGGGTTCGTCCCAATGGCGCATATTGCTCATATTGATCGCAAACTCCTGGGTGTCTTCGGGCACTTTGACGTGTTCCTGGGTCAGCACAAACGAGCCTTGCTCCCGGTCCAGCGTGAACATGGCCACGCCATGGCCTACCGTCAGCACCAATGTCGTTTGGGGGCCGTACACGCAATACCCTGCAGCCACCTGTTGGCCACCGGACTGAAGGAAGTCGCCTTCGGTCACTGCGGCGCCCTCGGGCTTGCGCAGCACGCTAAAAATGGTGCCAATGCTGACGTTCACGTCGATATTGCTGGAGCCATCCAGGGGGTCAAAGAGCAGCAGGTATTCGCCCTGCGGGTAGCGGTTGGGCACAACGTAGATGTCTTCCATCTCCTCGCTGGCCATCGCAGCCAGGTGACCACCCCATTCATTGGCTTCAATCAGCACCTCATTGGCGATGATGTCGAGCTTCTTCTGGATCTCGCCCTGCACGTTTTCGCTTTCCGCAGTACCCAGCACGCCGCCCAATGCGCCTTTATTCACGGCGTGGCTGATGCTTTTACACGCGCGCGCTACTACCTCGATCAGCAAGCGCAGCTGGGAGGGAATCGAGCCGTCCACGCGCTGCTGCTCGACCAGATAACGCGTCAGTGATACATGGTTTGCCATACAAATGTCCTGCTTTTGCTTAATCGGCCAGCGCGTGGTCGACGACCTCGCGCACATCGTTGCTCAGATCCGCCTTGGCGGCCACACGCTGCAGCGCCTCGCGCGCACCGCTGCGGTAGGGCTCAGCCAGACGCTTCCAGCGGTCCAGCGCACGGGCCAGGCGCGCTGCCACCTGGGGGTTAATGGCGTCCAGCGCCACGACCTGCTGGCTCCAAAACACATAGCCCGCCGCATCGGCGCGGTGGAAGGCGCCCGGGTTGGCGCTGCAGTAGCTAAAGATCACGCTGCGCGCACGGTTGGGGTTGCGCAGGTTGAAGTCTGGGTGTTCCAGCAGTTGGCGGACTTCGCGCAATACATTGCCGCCGCGGTCGCATGCACTGGCTTGGATGGAGAACCATTTGTCAATTACCAGCGGCTCCTCCTTGAACATCGCGTGAAAACGCTCCAGCGCCGTCGCTGCCAAGGGATGGCCGCTGCCCACCAGCGCAGAAAGCGCGTTGGCGCGGTCGGTCATATTGCCTGCGTCTTTAAAGCGTTGCAGGGCTTTGCCCGGCCACACGGTGTCTCCGGACGCCGTCGCGCCCAAGCACAGGTAGCCCAAGGCTTGCCCGGACAGCGCCCGACGTCCAGCAGAGGCGGCGTCGGGGCGAAAGCCCCCTGTGTCCTGGTGCGTGGCGTAAGCCCACTGCCAGTCGGCGTGCAGCGCGTTGGCCAGCTGCATGCGCATGGCCTCGCGCACCGCGTGGATGCGCTGCGGGTCCACCACGGCCATTTGCTCGGCGATGTAGACCTCAGAGGGCAGCGTGAGCACCAGCTCTTTGAACGCGGCGTCGAGCGTCGGGTCGCGCAATACTGCGCGCAAGGCGTCCAGCAAGGTCGCGTCCATCACCTGGTCGGGCAGGCTTTGTGATTGCAATGCGCCAATGGCGCAGCGCAGCAGCAGGCGTTGGCCTGCTTCCCATTGGTTAAACGGGTCGCTGTCATGGGCTAAGAGCGCCAACAACTGGGCGTCGCTGTACTCAAAGTCCAGCACCACCGGAGCGGAAAAGCCCCGCAGGATGGATGGCACCGGTTCCTCGGCCACGTTGTAGAAGGTGATGGATTCGTTTTGCGCGGTCATTACCAGCAGGTGGCCGCTGCTACTTGGACCTTGCAAGTGGGTTTGCAAAGGCATCGCTGCGCCCGATTGCAGGCCTACCAGCCCCAGGCGCACCGGGATCACATAGGGCGCTTTGGCTTCCTGTCCCGGGGTGGGAACGCAGTTTTGCATCAAAGTCAAGGTGTAAGTCTGAGCGGCTGAATCGTATTGGCCTCCGACCGTGAGGTGCGGCGTGCCGGCCTGGCTGTACCAGCGCTTGAACTGGGGCAGCAGACGCGCCAACGCCGAGTCGGGGTTGGCGTCGGCAATGGATTGGGCAAAGTCGTCACAGGTGACCGCCTGGCCGTCAAAGCGCTCGAAGTACAACTTCATGCCGCGCGCAAAACCGGCGCGTCCGGATTCCTCGTCGCCTTGGGCGGCCAAGGTTTGCATCATGCGCACCACTTCTGCGCCTTTTTCGTAAATAGTGACGGTGTAAAAGTTGTTGATTTCCACATAGCTGTCGGGGCGCACCGGGTGGGCCATGGGGCCGGCGTCTTCAGGGAACTGGGCGGTGCGCAGCACGCGCACGTCCTCAATGCGCTTGACGGCGCGCGCCGAGGGCTCGGCGCACAGGTCCTGGCTGAATTCCTGGTCGCGGAACACTGTCAGGCCTTCTTTCAGGCTCAACTGGAACCAGTCGCGGCAGGTGATGCGGTTGCCGGTCCAGTTGTGGAAATACTCGTGGCCGACCACGCTTTCTATGTTGGCGTAGTCCACATCGGTGGCGGTGGCTGGGTTGGCCAGCACGTATTTGGTGTTGAAGATGTTGAGGCCCTTGTTCTCCATCGCTCCCATATTGAAGTCGCTGGTCGCCACGATCATGAAGCGTTCCAGGTCCAGCGGCAGGCCAAAGCGCGCCTCGTCCCAGGCCACCGAGGCCATGAGCGAATTCATGGCGTGCTCGGTTTTGTCCAGGTCGCCCGGCCGCACATAGACCTGCAGCAGGTGCTCTTTGCCCGCCAGCGAACTGATGCGCTGCTCGCGACACACCAGTTGGCCAGCCACCAACGCAAACAAATACGACGGTTTTTTGTGCGGGTCGACCCAGCTGGCAAAGTGGCGTCCGTCTGGTAGGTCGCCTTGGCCCACCAGGTTGCCGTTGGACAGCAGCACAGGGTAGGCCGCTTTGTCAGCCCGCAAAGTGACGGTGTAGCTGGCCATCACATCAGGGCGGTCCAAAAAGTAAGTGATGCGCCTAAAGCCTTCGGCCTCGCACTGGGTGAAAAACGAGTCGTTGCTGACGTATAAGCCCATGAGCTTGGTGTTTTTGAGCGGCGCGCAGGTGGTGAATATTTCCAGCGCAAAGGGCTCAACGCCCTCGGGCAGGTTCTCCAGCACCAGTTTGTCGCCGTCCATCTTGAAGGAGGTGCCCGCGCCATTGACCAGCACGCGTGCCAGGTTGAGCTCTTCACCGTCCAAGCGCAGCGCTTGCGCGGGCACGTCGGGGTTGCGGCGCAGCGTCATTTTGTTCAGCACCCTGGTTTTGACCGGGTCGAGGTCAAACGCCAGCTCAACGGTGTCTATCCAGAACGCGGGAGGCGTGTAATCTTCCCGGCGCACCGTGGTGGCCGGTGCCTGGCCTTCGCGAAAAGTCAACATAGGTAAATCTCCTTAAATACAGGGGCCCGTGCAGCCCTCTTGTGTTAAACGCCTTGTTTGAGCGAGGCTTGGATGAAGGGGTCCAGATCGCCGTCCAGCACTTTTTGCGTGGCCGAGGTCTCGTAATTGGTGCGCAGGTCTTTGATGCGGCTGTTGTCCAGTACGTAAGAGCGAATTTGGTGGCCCCAGCCCACGTCGGTCTTGGTGTCTTCGAGCTTTTGCTGGGCTTCTTGCTGTTTGCGCAGCTCAAAGTCGTACAGGCGGCTGCGCAGGCGCTTCCAGGCGACATCGCGGTTGCTGTGCTGGCTGCGGCCGTCCTGGCACTGCACCACGATGCCGGTGGGAATGTGCGTCAGGCGCACCGCCGAGTCGGTCTTGTTGATGTGCTGGCCGCCCGCGCCGCTGGCACGAAAGGTGTCCACGCGCACGTCCGAGGGGTTGATGTCGATCTCAATCGAGTCGTCAATTTCAGGGTAGACGAACACGCTGGCAAAACTGGTGTGGCGCCCGCCCGAGGAATCGAACGGCGATTTGCGCACCAGGCGGTGTACGCCGGTCTCGGTGCGCAGCAGGCCAAAAGCGTATTCGCCCTCGATCTTGATGGTCGCGCCCTTGATGCCGGCAATATCACCTGCGGTTTCGTCTTCCACGGTGGTGGCAAAGCCCTTTCGCTCGGCATAACGCAGGTACTGGCGAAGCAACATGCTGGCCCAGTCGCAGGCCTCGGTGCCGCCAGCGCCAGACTGGATATCCAAAAAGCAGTTCAGCGGGTCAGCCGGGTTGTTGAACATGCGCCGGAACTCCAGCCCCTCGATGGTGGTAGCCAGGTTGGCGGCCTCGGCTTCGATGGTCAGCAAGCCGGCCTCGTCGCCGTCTTCCTTGGACATCTCAAACAGCTCGGTGTTGTCGGCCAGGTCGCGGTCCAGCGTGTCAAGTGTGACGACCACGCCTTCGAGCGCTTTTTTCTCCTTGCCCAGCTCCTGGGCGCGCTTGGGGTCGTTCCAGACCGTGGGGTCTTCTAGCGAGGCGTTGACGGTGCGCAGGCGTTCCGATTTGGCAGCGTAGTCAAAGATACCCCCGAAGCTCGGCGGTGCGCGCGCTCAGGTCTGCGAGTTGGGTGCCGATGAGATTGATACGTTCTGCGTCCATGGGGTGTTCCTGCGGTATTTAGATAGTTAACACGCATTTTCTCACGTGCGCTAGCTATGGGGCTCGCCTGGGTTTTGCACGCTGCGGCGCATCAGGCGCTGGGCTATTTCGAACGCCGCCATGCCCGCCAGCATGGCCAGCACAAACACTGCAGCCTTGGGCTGACCCGCAGCCATGGACACCAGGGCAGGACCTGGGCATAGCCCTGCCATTCCCCAACCCGCACCAAACACCAAGGAGCCCACCACCAGACGCTTGTCGATGGCGTTGGAGTCGGGCCACTGCAGCGCACCGCCCAAAAATGCCGTGGTGCGCCGTTTCGCAATGGCAAAGGCGCCGAGGCCCACAGCAATCGCGCCACCCATGACGAGCGCCAGCGACGGGTCCCAGGCACCCGCCAGGTCCAAAAAGCCCAGCACCTTGCCAGGGTCGGTCATGCCGGACAAGATCAAACCCAGGCCAAACAGCAAGCCGACCAAAAATTCACTGATGCGGTTCATGCGGATGCTCCTTGCAGCACGTGGTGCAGCACAAAAACCACCAAAAATCCAGCAGCCATGAAGCTCGCCGTGGCCACCAGGGAGCGCGGTGACAAGCGCGACAAGCCGCACACGCCGTGCCCGCTGGTGCAGCCTGAGGCGCAACTTGTGCCCATGCCCACCAGCAGTCCGGCAATCGCCAAGCCCCAGTAGCCGGTGTCAATGCGCGGCGCCACGAAAGCTTCAGAGGGAAAAATCCATGCAAAAACCGTGGGCGCGCAGGCCATGCCCCATAAA
>CANFWT010000109.1 GCA_947450895.1 Comamonadaceae bacterium
ATCCAGCTCACTTTGAGCCAGCGCGTGCCCATGACCGGCGCGGTGATCGTCACCACGCCGCAAGACATTGCGCTACTGGACGCCAAAAAAGGCATCAAGATGTTCGAGAAGGTGGGCGTGCCGATCCTGGGCATTGTGGAAAACATGGCGGTGCACGTGTGCAGCCAGTGCGGCCATGTGGAGCACATTTTTGGCGCGGACGGCGGCAAGAAGATGGCCGCTGAGTACGGCATGGACTACCTGGGCGCCTTGCCCCTGGCCATGGCGATTCGCGAACAGGCCGACAGCGGCCGCCCCACCGTGGTGGCGGACCCGCAAGGCGAGGTCGCAGGTCTGTACCTGGCGCTGGCGCGCAAAGTGGCGGTGGCCATTGCCGCCAAGAACAAAGACTTCTCCAGCAAGTTTCCCAGCATTACGATCTCAAAAAACACCTGAATCTGGTGGCTTCGCGCCCCGCCTGGGGTGTGCGCCGGATGTTTTTTCAAGCCATCGTGATCATTTTTTGTCATAACGTCCGAGGGTTAACCCGCAACTCGTAAGCTTGTGTAAGTTTTCGAAATCAATACTTCGAAGGTTCGCGCCTTCTGTCTGTAGGTGACGGACTGCGCCCGTGGCCCAGCAGGCCCGGGCGACACCACTCAAAATATTTTGGAGCACCCTATGACAACTGAATCCCCAGGATTGCTAGATAAGGAGCGCATCATTGCAGGCCCTGGCTTTAACCGCTGGCTCGTGCCTCCTGCCGCGTTGGCCATCCACCTGTGCATTGGCATGGCCTATGGCTTTTCGGTGTTTTGGCTGCCCTTGAGCAAAGCGCTTGGCATCAAGGAGGCCATCAAGTGCGGTCCTGATGTGGGCTTTTGGGGCCAGCTCTTCACCACCACCTGCGACTGGCAAATCTCCACGTTGGGCTGGATGTACACCCTGTTTTTTGTGTTGCTCGGGTCGAGCGCTGCCACCTGGGGCGGCTGGCTGGAGCGCGCCGGTCCGCGCAAGGCCGGTGTCGTCTCGGCCTTGTGCTGGTGCGGGGGCATGCTGTTCTCCGCGTTGGGCGTGTACCTGCACCAGTTTTGGATGATGATTGTTGGCTCCGGCATCATTGGCGGCATTGGCCTTGGTTTGGGCTATATCTCGCCGGTGTCCACCCTGATTAAATGGTTTCCGGACCGTCGCGGCATGGCCACGGGCATGGCCATCATGGGCTTTGGCGGCGGCGCCATGATCGGCTCGCCCCTCGCGGCCGACCTGATGAAGTACTTTGCCACTCCTACCGACGTGGGCGTGATGCAGACCTTTGTCGTGATGGCCCTGGTCTACTTTGTCTTCATGATGGCGGGCGCCTTTGGCTACCGCGTGCCCGAGACCGGCTGGAAGCCCGCCGGTTGGACGCCACCGCCCGCCCAGGTGAGTAACACCATGATCACCCAAAAGCATGTGCACGTCAGCAAGGTCTGGGGCATTCCGCAGTTCTGGCTGATTTGGATGGTGCTGTGCATGAACGTGAGCGCCGGTATTGGCGTGATCGGCATGGCCTCGCCCATGTTGCAAGAGGTGTTTGGCGGCACCTTGATCGGCATTCCGGCCAAGTTTGGCGAACTGGACAAAGACCAGTTGAAGGCTATTGCGACGGTAGCGGCGGGTTTTACCGCACTCTTGAGCCTGTTCAACATTGGCGGCCGCTTTTTCTGGGCCAGCCTGTCCGACAAACTGGGCCGCAAACTGACCTATATTGTCTTTTTTGTGCTCGGCGGCGCCATGTACTTCAGCGTGCCGGGTAGCGCAGCAGCGGGCAGCATTGTCTTGTTCGTGTCGGCGTTTTGCGTGATTTTGAGCATGTACGGTGGCGGCTTTGCCACGGTGCCAGCCTACCTGGCCGACATTTTTGGCACCCAAATGGTGGGCGCTATCCATGGCCGCTTGCTCACCGCCTGGGCCACGGCCGGCGTGCTGGGTCCGGTGGTGGTGAACTACATGCGCGAATACCAGCTTGGGCTGGGTATTCCGCGTGAGCAGGTTTACAACCAAACGATGTATATCTTGGTGGGCATGCTGGTGGTGGGCCTGATTTGCAACTTGTTGGTCAAGCCGCTGGACCCGAAGTGGTTCATGACCGATGCCGAATTGGCCGAAGAAAAGCGCCTGGCCCACGAAAAGGCTGCAGCGTCCGAGATGGTGCGCGGCAGTGGCGCAGGTGGCGAGGACACGGTGAACCCGTTGGTGGTGGTGCTGGCCTGGGCGGCAGTGGGTATTCCGCTGGCCTGGGGCGTCTACCGTACCTTGCTCAGCGTGGCCAAGTTCTTTGCCTGAAGACGCCAGGACCGTGACCAATGCGCTGCGTTAAGTCCGGCTGACGCTGAAAGCCGGACTTTTTCCTGCGCCCGATCAAGCCCCGGCACTGCAATATTCTTGCAGCGCCGGGGCTTTGTGCGTGAAGGTGCTCCAAAATCACACCGCTTCGCATTTATTGCACCAACGACATGTCTATTTCTCCTATCTCTGACACTTCTCAATCCACCATGCCCACCGTTGCTCTGGCCTCGGTCGACGACATGCGCCAACGCATCCGCAGCAAAAGCAAGCTCAAAGGCCGCCAGGCCGATGACGCCGCCGTGGCCGAAGTGCGCGCGCGCTTGGGCGCCGGACCGCACCGGCGCGACCTGCTGATTGAGCACCTGCACGTGCTTAATGACAGCTTTGGCGCCTTGCACGACCGCCACCTGGTGGCGCTGGCCAAGGACATGAACATTCCGATGGCCGAGGTCTATGAGGTGGCCACTTTCTACCACCACTTTGAAGTGCTCAAGGGCGACGCCACTGCCCCTGGTCTGACGGTGCGGGTGTGCGACGGCCTGAGCTGCACGCTGGCCGGTGCACAGGATTTGCTGGCGAGATTGCCCACTATTTTGGGCCGCGACGACGTGCGCGTGGTCGCCGCCCCCTGCATTGGCCGCTGCGAACAAGCCCCGGCCGTGGTGGTGCACCAAAACCCGGTGCCGTTTGCCACGCTCGAATCCGTGGCCCAGGCGGTAAGCGCCCAGGCCAAAGACCACCCGGCGGCCGCCTCCAACGCGCAATTCGACGCCGCCGCTTTGGCGGCAAAGCCAGTTTCCCCGACCAGTGGCATCGAAAGCGCCCCGGCATATGTCGGGCTGGACGCCTACCTCGCCCAAGGCGGTTACGCGCTGGCCACCGCTTTGGCCGCTGGCAGCCAAGACCCCGAACACATTGTCAAAGCCATGGAAGACTCGGGCCTGCGCGGCCTGGGCGGTGCTGGTTTTCCCGCTGGGCGCAAATGGCGCATCGTGCGTGACCAGCCCGCGCCCAAACTCATGGCGGTCAACATTGACGAGGGCGAACCCGGCACCTTCAAAGACCGCACCTACCTGGAACGCGACCCGCACCGTTTTCTGGAAGGCATGTTGGTCGCAGCGCAGGTGGTGGGCATTGACGCCTGCTACATCTACTTGCGTGACGAATACCACGGCTGCCGCGCCATCCTGGAGGCCGAACTGGCCCAACTGCGCGCCCACCCGCCGTGCAAGCTGCCGCACATCGAGCTGCGCCGGGGCGCAGGGGCCTACATCTGCGGCGAAGAGTCGGCCATGATTGAGAGCATTGAGGGCAAACGTGGCGAGCCGCGTATGCGCCCGCCCTACATCGCCCAGGTCGGCCTGTTTGGCCGCCCCACGCTGGAACACAACTTCGAGACCCTGTACTGGGTGCGCGACATTGTGCAAAAAGGCCCGCAGTGGTTCAGCAGCTTTGGGCGCAACGGGCGCAAGGGCTTGCGCAGTTTCAGCGTCAGCGGCCGGGTCAAACACCCTGGCGTGAAACTGGCCCCGGCCGGTATCAGCGTCAAAGAGCTGATTGACGAATATTGCGGCGGCATGGCGGACGGCCATACGCTTTATGCCTATTTGCCCGGCGGCGCCTCGGGCGGCATCTTGCCCGCCAGCATGGGTGATATTCCGCTGGACTTTGACACGCTCCAGCCCTACGGCTGCTTTATCGGTTCAGCCGCCGTCATCGTGCTGGGCCAGCACGACAAGGCGCGCGATGCCGCGAGCAACATGATGCGTTTCTTTGCGCATGAGAGCTGCGGCCAGTGCACCCCCTGCCGGGTGGGCACCGCCAAGGCGGTGGCCCTGATGGACGCTCCTGTGTGGGATAACGCGACGCTGGAAGACCTGAACATTGTGATGACCGACGCCTCGATTTGCGGCCTCGGCCAGGCGGCGCCCAACCCGGTGCGCTGCGTCCAAAAATACTTTGCCCACGAGGTGGCCTGACATGAACGCACCCACAAAAATCGCTGAACTGAGCCCGCAAGTCATCACCTTCATGCTCGACGGCAAGCCCGTCGAAGCCTTTGAGGGCGAAAGCATTCTCAAAGCCGCTGATCGCAGCGGCGTGTGCATTCCCCACCTTTGCTACAAAGACGGCCTGCGCGCCGACGGCAACTGCCGCGCCTGCGTGGTCGAAATCAAAGGCGAACGCACTCTGGCGCCCAGCTGCTGCCGCAGCGCCACGGCGGGCATGGAAGTGCAAGCCCAGAGCGCGCGCGCGGTGAAGAGCCAAAAAATGGTGCTGGAAATGCTGCTGTCCGATATGCCCGATGTGGGCTACAAGTGGAATGATGCTTCTGATGCTTCTGATGCTTCTGATGCTTCTGATGCTTCTGCTGCCTCTGGTGGTGTTGCTTCTAGCGCTGCTGCGCCAGGGGATGCGCCGGGCGCCTCATGGTGCGAGCACAAATCGGCTCCCGGCGCGTCCCCCGCCGCCGCCGTGGCAGAAGCGAGTGCAAACAATGCAGCCCCCACCAACATAGGCCAGCACGGCGAACTAAGCGACTGGGCCGCTCGCATGGGCGTCACCGTGCGCCCCGAACTGAGAGCCTTGAGAAGAGAACAACCCAAGGCGGATACCTCCCACCCCGCCATGGCCGTCAATCTGGACGCCTGCATCCAGTGCAACCGCTGCGTGCGCGCCTGCCGCGAAGAGCAAGTCAACGACGTGATCGGCTACGCCCTGCGCGGCGCGCACAGCGAAATCGTGTTTGACCTGAACGACCCCATGGGCGCCAGCACTTGCGTGGCCTGCGGCGAATGCGTGCAAGCCTGTCCCACGGGCGCGCTCATGCCCAAAACCTTGGTCGGCAGCCAGGTGGTGGACAAAAAAGTGGACTCGGTCTGCCCGTTTTGCGGCGTCGGCTGCTTGCTGACCTACAACGTGAAAGACAACGTCATCGTCAGCGTGGACGGGCGCGATGGCCCGGCCAACCACAGCCGCCTGTGCGTCAAAGGCCGCTTTGGCTTTGACTATGCCGCCAGCCCCCAGCGTCTGACCATGCCGCTGATCCGCAAGCCCGGTGTCGGCAAAGACCCGGAGCTGCTGAACCGCCTCAATCGTGACAGCGCAGACTGGTCCGAAGTGTTCCGCGAAGCCACCTGGGAAGAGGCCCTGGCCGTGGGCGCGGGCAAGCTAAAAGACTTGCGCGACCAGTTTGGCCCCAAGGCACTGGCCGGATTCGGCTCGGCCAAGGGCAGCAACGAAGAAGCCTATTTGTTCCAAAAACTGGTGCGCACCGGCTTTGGCAGCAACAACGTGGACCATTGCACCCGCCTGTGCCACGCCTCCAGCGTGGCCGCGCTTTTGGAAGGCGTGGGCTCGGGCGCGGTGAGCAACCAGGTCAACGACGTGGAGCATTCGGACCTGATCTTTGTGATTGGCTCCAACCCCACCTCCAACCACCCCGTGGCCGCTACCTGGATGAAAAACGCCGCCAAAAAGGGCGCAAAAATTGTGCTGGCCGACCCGCGCGTTACCGACATCGGCAAGCACGCCTGGCGCACCCTGCAGTTCAAGGCCGACACCGACGTGGCCATGCTCAATGCGCTGATCCACGTGGTGATTGAAGAAGGGTTGGTGGACCAGAACTTCATCGCCCAGCGCACCAGCAACTTTGAGGCGCTGCGCGAAAACGTGAAGGGCTACAGCCCCGAGGCCATGGCGCCGATTTGCGGCATACCAGCGCAGACCTTGCGCGAAGTGGCCCGTGCCTTTGCCACGGCCAAGAGCGCCATGATTTTGTGGGGCATGGGCGTGAGCCAGCATGTGCACGGCACCGACAACGCGCGCTGCCTCATTGCGCTGGTCAGCGTGACCGGCCAGATTGGCAAACCTGGCTCTGGCCTGCACCCCTTGCGCGGGCAAAACAATGTGCAAGGCGCGTCTGACGCCGGGCTGATTCCGATGATGTTCCCCAACTACCAGCGCGTCACCAACGGTGCGGCGCACGCCTGGTTTGAGGACTTTTGGGACGCCAAGTTGGATGCCCAACCCGGCTACACCGTGGTGGAAATCATGCACAAGATCTTGGCGCCCGAGAGCGACGCCCACAAGGTGCGCGGCATGTACATCATGGGCGAAAACCCGGCCATGAGCGACCCCGACCTCAACCACGCGCGCCACGCGCTGGCCAGTCTGGACCACCTAGTGGTGCAAGACATATTCATGACCGAGACCGCATGGCTGGCCGATGTGGTGCTGCCCGCCACCGCCTGGCCCGAGAAAAACGGCACCGTCAGCAATACCGACCGCATGGTGCAACTGGGCAAACAGGCCATCCACCCGCCGGGGCAGGCCAAGCCTGACTTGTGGATCATCCAAGAAATTGCAAAGCGTGTTGGCGCCCACGCGCCGCATGCAGCGTCCGCCACCGCAGGCAGCCATGGCTCCGGGCGCCCGCTGGCCTGTGGCTACGAAGGCGAATTCGATGGCGTGGCCGAGGTCTACGACGAAATGCGCCGCGCCATGCACACCGCCATCTCGGGCATTACCTGGGAGCGGCTGCAGCGCGAATCCAGCGTCACCTACCCCTGCCTGAGCGAAACCGACCCCGGCGCGCCCACGGTGTTCATCGACCACTTTGCCACCGACGACGGCCGCGTGCATTTGGTTCCCGCCGACATCATTCCGGCCAATGAACGGCCCGACGGCGACTTCCCGTATGTGCTGATCACCGGGCGCCAGTTGGAACACTGGCACACCGGCAGCATGACGCGTCGCGCTACCGTGCTCGACGCCATCGAGCCCATGGCCACAGCGTCCATGTGCGGTGCCGATTTGGCCAAATTGGGCCTGGAGACCGGCGACGTGATCACCATTGCCTCGCGCCGTGGGCAGGTGGCGATTCATGTGCGCCGCGACGACGGTACGCCGGCCGGCGCGGTGTTTGTGCCCTTTGCCTATTACGAGGCAGCGGCCAACCTGATGACCAACGCGGCCCTGGATCCGGTGGGAAAAATCCC
>CANFWT010000110.1 GCA_947450895.1 Comamonadaceae bacterium
CGCCCATCGTGGCCGAGATCTATGGCCCCGAGGCCGCTGGCCGACGCCAAGTGGCACAAGCGGTGCGCGCCGTGTTCGAGAAAACGCCGGGCATTGTGGACGTGGACGACAGCAGCATCGTGGACGCCCCACGCAAGCTCTTGCTGGTGGACCGGCGCAAGGCCGCGCTCCTGGGCGTGCCGCAGCAAGCCATCGTCAGCACGCTGCGCACGGGCTTAAGCGGCGATTCCGCCACCTATTTGCACGACGCCAGCAAATACCCGGCGCCCGTGGTGCTGCAGTTGCCGCCCGAGAGCCATGGCGACATCAACGCCTTGCTGGCCTTGCGCGTGCGCTCTGCCAGCGGCGCGCTGGTACCCATCCGCGAGCTGGTGACCGTGAGCGACAGCCTGCGCGAGCAACCGATTTACCACAAGGACCTGCTGCCGCTGAACATGGTGGTGGCCGACATGGCCGGCAAGCTCGACAGCCCCTTGTACGGTGTGTTCCAGATGCGCAGCCAGATTGCAGCCATCCCCACGCCAGGCGGAGGCACGTTGGCCGAGTTCTTTATCAAGCAACCCAGCGACCCGCTGCGTGGCTACTCGCTGAAGTGGGACGGCGAGTCGCAGGTGACTTATGAGACCTTTCGCGACATGGGCGCCGCCTATGCGGTGGGCTTGGTGCTGATTTACCTGCTGGTGGTGGCGCAGTTTGGCTCGTACCTCACGCCGCTGATCATCATGGCGCCCATTCCGCTGACCATCATCGGCGTCATGCCCGGCCACGCGCTCATGGGTGCGCAGTACACCGCCACCAGCATGATTGGCATGATTGCGCTGGCCGGCATCATTGTGCGCAACTCCATTTTGTTGGTGGACTTCATCAACCTGCTGGTGCGCCAGGGCCTGCCCTTCAAGCAAGCGGTGGTGCAGTCGGCCATCACCCGGGCGCAGCCCATCATGCTGACCGGCCTGGCCGCCATGCTGGGCGCCTTCTTCATCCTGGACGACCCGATATTCAACGGGCTGGCCATCTCGCTGATCTTTGGCATCTCAGTGTCCACCGTGCTCACGCTGGTGGTGATTCCCACCCTGTACTACGCCGCCAACCACAAGCACCCCGAAGTGCTGGCGGCGCCTGCACAGGCGGATGTGTAAGTTTTTTTAAGGAGTATTTTTATGAACTCGTGGCAAATGGTGCGTTTGGTGGCTGGTGTCTTCATCATGGTCTCGCTAGCGCTGGGTATTCCTGGCAGCCCGATGTACATCAGCGAATGGTGGCTGGCCTTCACTGCCTTTGTGGGCGCGAACCTGACACAAAGCGCGTTCACCCGCTGGTGCCCTATGGAGATCATCATGCGCAAGTTCGGTTTTCGCTCGGGCAACTAAGGCGGAGGCTGTATGCAACTGGTCTGTCCGGTGTGCGGCACCAAGAACCGCGTAGCGCCTGAAAAACTGCACTTTGAGGTGGCCTGCGGCAAGTGCGGCGCCGACATCTTGCCCGCCGCCCCGATGGCGCTGGGGGATGCGGCGTTTGCGCGCTTCATTGCGGGCACCGAGTTGCCTGTGATGGTGGACTTTTGGGCCGCCTGGTGCGGGCCGTGCAAGTCCATGGCGCCGAACTTTCAGCGCGTAGCGCAAGAGCTGCCGCTGGTGCGCTTTGTCAAGGTCGATACCGACGCCGCGCCCTTGGCGAGCAGCAAGTATGCGATCCGCAGCATTCCCAGCCTGCTTTTGTTTGAAGGCGGCGTGGAAAGCGCCCGCGTGGCAGGCGCCATGCCGGCGCGCGAACTCAAAGCCTGGGTCCAGTCCCATGTTTCCCCAGGAGCCCCCCGATGACCATTCGCTCACCGTTGGCCCAGGCGGCGTTGACGCTGCTGCTGGCCGCCAGCGCCGCAGCCGCCCAGGCGCTGGACCTGGCAGAGGCTTGGCGCGCCGCGCAGGCCCACGACCCGCAGGTGGCGTTGAGCAGCGCCGCCGCCCAGGCGGGCGCGGCACGGCGCCAGCAGGCCGCTGCGCTGTGGCGCCCGCAGGTGCAAGTGGGCGCGAGCGCCGGCGTAGCCGGGGCCGAGTCGGCAAGCACGGGCGCGCACTTTGCCGCGCCGGGCATCCCGGCCTCCAACGGCGTGGACTTCAATACCTCGGTCAACAGCGGCACCAGCATACGCTGGTCGGTGTCCGCGCGCCAGCCGCTGCTAGGGGGCGAGCGCAGCGCCCAGTCGCGCCAGCTGGCGCTCGCCGCCGACATGGCCGAGCTGCAAGCGCAGAGCGCTCAGGCCGATTTGATGCTGCGCACCGCCCGGCGCTACTTTGACCTGGTGCTGGCCCAGCGCCATGTGGCGCTGCTGCGCCAGCAGCAAACGGCGGTCCACCGCGCCCTGACCGAGGCGCAAGACCGCTTTGCCCTGGGTGACAAACCGATCACCGACACCCACGAGGCACGCGCCCGCGCCATGGCGCTGCAGGCGCAGGTGCTGGTGGCTGAAAACGCCGTGGCCGTGGCCCAAAGCGTGCTGGCGCAGTCCACCGGTTTGGCACAGACTGTCCTGGAACAGACGCAGGCGCCAGGCGATGGCGTGCAAGGTCTGACTGCGGCGCCAGACCTGGCGCAATGGCAAGCGCTGGCGCTAGAAAGCAACCTGGCGCTGCGCCTGCAAGCCTTGCAGGTGCAAAGTGCGCAACAGGAGGCGGCCAAGTACGGCGCCTGGGCCGGGGCGACGCTGGACGTGGTGGCCCAAATCGGCCAAGACCGCATCAGTGGTGACGGTGACTACGGCAGCGCCAGCAATGCCAGCGGCCAGCGCATGCTGGGCGTGCAATGGTCCATGCCGGTGTTTACCGGCGGCCTGCGCAGCGCGCGCCAAGAGGAGGCCTTGCGCCTGCTGGACCAAGCGCAAGCGGCGCTGGAGCAGGCCCGCCAGCACACCAGCCAACAAGTCCACAGTGCCTGGCTGGCACTGCAAACCGGCCCGGCGCGGCTGGCCGCACTCCATGCCGCGCAAGCCGCCAGCGCCGCCCGGCTGGACGCGACGCGGCTGGGCCGTGAGGTGGGCGATCGCACCACGCTGGATTTGCTGCAAGCTGAAAACGACGCCAGTGCGGCTGCACTGGCGCTAATGCAGGCACGCACCGAACTGCTGCTCGTCCGCCTGCAACTCGACGCTCTCGCGGGCGTGCTGGGCGATGCGCAGCTCGATGCAGTGAATGCGCAGCTGTCCCCTTAGCCGGAAGTTTGCTTGGCCTGCCAGGCCCGCAGCTCGCCCACAAAGCCCTTGCGAAACGCCACCACGCAGACCACAAAGATGCTGCCGATGATGACGTTGATCCACGAGCCCACCTGGTCTGCCAGGAAGTCTTGCAGACCCACGATGGTGAAGGCGCCTACCACGGGCCCTGCGAAGGTGCCCATACCGCCCAAGAGCGTCATCAGCACCACCTCGCCCGAGAGCGACCAGTGCGCGTCCGACAGGGTGGCAAAGCCCAGCACCAGGCATTTCATCGCGCCGCCCAAGCCAGCCAGCGCGGTGGACATGACAAAAGCCAGCAGCTTGTAGCGGTCCACGTCGTAGCCCAAGGAAATGGCGCGCGGCTCGTTTTCACGAATCGCCTTGAGCACCTGGCCGTAGGGCGAATGCACGATGCGGACGATGGCCACAAACACCGCTACAAACACGGCGAGTACCACGTAGTACAGCACCCGGTCGTCGGCCAGCGACAGCACGCCAAAAAGCTTGCCGCGCGGCACGCCTTGTAAGCCGTCTTCGCCCCCGGTGAACGGGGCCTGCAAAAACACAAAGTAAATCATCTGCGCCATGGCCAGCGTCACCATGGCGAAGTAAATGCCTTGGCGGCGAATGGCGATCAGCCCCACCACCAGGCCGCAGGCGGCGGCTACCAAGGCGCCCGCCAGCACACCCAACTCGGGCGACCAGCCCTGGCTGCGTACCAGCCAGCCGGTGGCGTAGGCGGCGGCGCCCAGGTAGGCCGCGTGGCCAAAAGACAGCAAGCCGGTGTAGCCCAGCAGCAAATTAAAGGCGCAGGCAAATATGGCGTAGCACAGCGCCTTCATCATGAACACGGGGTAGAGCCCGATGAAGGGCGCAGCCAGCAGCACGGCCAGGCCGACCCACAGCGCAATAACGCTGCGTCGGTTGAGGGAAGTCGCCGCGTTCATTACTTTTCCTTGCCAAACAGGCCAGCCGGCCGAACCATAAGTACCAGCGCCATGATCACAAACACCACAATGCTGGAAGCCTCGGCGTAAAACACCTTGGTCAGGCCCTCGATCAGGCCCAGCGCCAGGCCGGTCAGAATGGACCCCAAAATCGAACCCATGCCGCCAATCACCACTACCGCAAACACCACAATGATCAGATTGCTGCCCATCAGTGGCGTGATCTGGATGACGGGCGCAGCCAGCACCCCGGCCATGGCCGCAAGACCCGCACCAGCGCCATAGGTCAGCATCACCATCACCGGCACGTTGATGCCAAAGGCCTGCACCAGCGCTGGGTTTTCGGTGCCTGCGCGCAAGTAGCTGCCCAGGCGGGTGCGCTCAATCACAAACCAGGTGCCCAGGCAAATCACCAGCGAGGCAAACACCACAAAGGCGCGGTAATTGGGCAGCACCATAAAGCCCAGGTTGGTGGCGCCGCGCAGCAGCTCGGGCACCGGGTAGGACTGGCCAGAAACACCAAACTGGTCGCGGAACACGCCCTCGGCAATCAGCGCCAAACCAAAGGTCAGCAGCAGGCCGTAAATCGGGTCGATTTTGTACAGGTGCTTGAGCAGGGTGCGCTCAATCACGACGCCCAAGGACCCGACCACCAGCGGCGCAACCAGCAGCGCCCACCAATATCCAATGCCAAAGCGCTCTAGCAACACGAAGGCCACATAAGCACCCACCATGTAGAGCGCGCCATGGGCGAAGTTGACAATGCCCAACAAGCCAAAAATCACCGCCAGACCGAGGCTGAGCATGGCGTAAAAAGAGCCATTGACCAGCCCCAGCAAAAGCTGGCCCAGAAATGCCTGAATGGGAATACCAAAAACGTCCATAGGTTCAGGTCCGGCTTATTTCCACAAAGCGCACTTGGACTCGGCTTTGGTGGTGAACGCCTCTTCGCCCTTGGTGGTGGAGATCAGGTTGTAGTAATCCCAGGGCGTGTTGGACTCGGCCAGGGTTTTCACTTGCATCAGGAACATGTCGTGCACCATGCGGCCGTCCGCGCGCACGTAGCCACCCTTGGCGTACATGTCGTTGACTTTGAGCTTGTGCACTTGTTCCATCACCTTGTCGCCGTCATCCGAGCCTGCGGCCTTGACAGCGCCGAGGTAGAACTGTGTCGCTGAGTAATCCGCTGCTTGCACCGAAGAGGGCATGCGCTTGAATTTCTCAAAAAAGCGCTTGCTCCAGGCGCGCGATTCCGGCGACTGGTTCCAGTACCAGCTGTCGGTCAGGTACATGCCCTGCGTGGCGGGCAAGCCCAGCGAGTGCACGTCGTTGATGAACATCAGCAGGCCCGCCAGCTTCATGGTCTTGGTCACGCCAAATTCGTTGGCCGCTTTGACCGCATTGATGGTGTCGCCACCAGCGTTGGCAAGACCGAGAATTTGTGCTTTGCTGGACTGCGCCTGCAGCATAAAGGAAGAAAAATCGCTGGCCGACAGCGGATGGCGTACCGATCCCACCACCGATCCACCTGCGGCCTTGACCACATTGCTGGCGTCGTTTTGCAGCGCGGTGCCGAAGGCGTAGTCCGCAGTCAGAAAGTACCAGCTCTTGCCACCGGCTTTGACCACCGCAGGACCGGTGCCTTTGGCCAGCGCCACGGTGTCATAGGCATAGTGTGTGGTGTAGGGCGTGCACTGCTCGTTGGTCAGCGCCGAGCTGCCAGCGCCCACGGAGAAAAACGGTTTCTTCTTCTCCAGCGCCACTTTGGCCATGGCCAGGCTGGTGCCGGAATTGGTTCCACCGATCAACATATCCAAGCCCTGCTGGTCAAACCACTCACGCGCTTTGGCGGCGGCCACGTCCGCCTTGTTTTGGTGGTCGGCCACCACCAGCTCAATTTTCTTGCCGGCCAGGGCCCCGCCCATATCGGCAATCGCCATTTTGATGGCCTCCGCACCGGCCGGTCCATCGATGTCCGCGTAGACACCTGACAAGTCGGTGATGAAGCCGATGCGAATCACGTCACCCGAGATTTGGGCGTGGGCGGCACCGGCGCCAAGCAGGCCCGCAGTGCTTAGGGCGCAGGCGGCGGCAATGGTTTTCAGTTTCATGAGGTTCTCCAAGAGGTAAAAAAATGGCACTACAAAAAGATCGATCAAACGCCCAGGTACTCGTGCAGCCGATCCATGCGCGAAGGCAACTCAGCCTGGGTGAACTCCTGGATCACGGTGCCGTGCTCCATGACCAAAAAGCGGTCGGCCAGCGGCGCGGCAAACACAAAGTTTTGCTCCACCATGACGATGGTGTAACCCTGCTTGCGCAGCGCCACCACCATCTCAGCGAGCTTTTGCACGATCACCGGGGCCAGGCCCTCGCTGATTTCGTCCAGAAACAAGAGCCGCGCGCCGGTGCGCAAGATGCGGGCTACGGCCAGCATCTGCTGCTCACCGCCCGAGAGGCGCGTGCCCTGGCTGTGGGCGCGCGATTGCAGATTGGGAAACATCGCGTAAATCTGCGCCACCGACATGCCGCCCTCGGCGAGTTTGGGTGGCAGCAGCAGGTTTTCTTGCGTTGACAGCGAGGAAAAAATGCCGCGCTCTTCGGGGCAGTAGCCAACGCCCAGGCGTGCAATCTGGTGCGTGGGCATGCCAATGGTCTCGCGGCCCCAGAGCTTGATGGATCCCTTGCGGCTGCCAATGAGCCCCATGATGGCGCGCAGCGTGCTGGTGCGCCCGGCGCCGTTGCGCCCGAGCAGGGTGACGACTTCGCCTTCTTGCACTGAAAAATCTACGCCGTGCAGCACATGCGACTCGCCATACCAGCCGTGCAGGCCCTTGACTTCAAGAATGGGTGCGCCGGCCATCAGTGCGCTCCTTGGAGGGTGGTGTTGGCGCTGCCCATGTAGGCCTCGACCACCGCCGGATTCTTCGACACCTCGGCGTATGGCCCTTCGGCCAGCACCGCGCCGCGTTGCAGCACGGTAATGGTGTCGGCAATGCTCGATACCACGCTCATATTGTGTTCCACCATCAGCACGGTGCGGTTGGCTGCTACTTTTTTGATCAGCTGGCGAATGCGGTCCACGTCCTCCAGGCCCATTCCTTGCGTCGGTTCATCCAG
>CANFWT010000111.1 GCA_947450895.1 Comamonadaceae bacterium
CTCGGGCGTGGCGGTGCTGCCGGGCAAGCTGACCGACTGCGAAAGCCGCGACCTGGCCTACAACGAGGTGTTTTTGGTGGAGGGCGATTCGGCCGGGGGCAGCGCCAAAATGGGCCGCGACAAAGAAAGCCAGGCCATATTGCCCCTGCGCGGCAAGGTGCTCAACACCTGGGAGGTGGACCGCGACCGCCTGTTTGCCAACACCGAAATCCACGATATTTCGGTGGCCATTGGCGTAGACCCGCACGGCCCCAATGACACGCCCGACATGAGCGGCCTGCGCTACGGCAAGGTTTGTATCTTGAGCGACGCGGACGTGGACGGCTCACACATCCAGGTGCTGCTGCTCACGCTGTTTTTCCGCCACTTTCCCAAATTGATCGAGACCGGCCATGTGTTTGTGGCCCGCCCGCCCTTGTTTCGCGTGGACGCACCGGCGCGGGGTAAAAAACCGGCGTCGAAGGCGTATGCGCTAGACGAGGGCGAAATGAGCGCCATCCTGGACAAGCTGCGCAAAGAAGGCGTACGCGAGGGCGCCTGGAGCATCAGCCGCTTCAAAGGTCTGGGCGAAATGAACGCTGAGCAGCTGTGGGACACCACCTTGAACCCCGACACCCGGCGCCTGTTGCCCGTGACGCTGGGCGACATCGATTTCGGCCAGACCGAGGCGCTGATCACCAAGCTCATGGGCAAGGGCGAGGCGGCGGCGCGGCGCGAGTTGATGGAAATCCATGGGGACTCTGTTGAGATTGATGTTTGAGATGCATGCATTTCGCTCGGGCACAGGACGGGGTACCGGCGGGGGCCTCATGCTGGGGTACCAGAAATCGGCCCCCGCCGGTACCCCGTCCTGTGCCGGTTTGTTCGCACGTGAGGTTTCAAATTGCCCTGTTCTCAAACACCCGTGGTGCGCAGGGTATGGGCGGCTGACGATTTCTGGTACTCCAGCATGAGGAAGCCGCCCAGACCCTGCGCGCCGCAGCGATAGAGGCATTGCCACTCCAACAAACACGAACGCGTAAACAACAGAATCAAAGCAATGACCGACCAACCCACCCTCGACCTTGCCTCCGTCCCTGAAGGCGACGACCAGCTCAACCTCGCCACTTACGCCCAACGCGCCTACCTGGAATACGCCTTAAGCGTGGTCAAAGGCCGCGCCTTGCCCGATGTGTGCGACGGGCAAAAGCCGGTGCAGCGGCGGATTTTGTATTCCATGTCGCGCATGGGGCTCGGCTTTGGCGGGGCCAACGGCAATACCGGGGCCAAGCCGGTGAAAAGTGCGCGCGTGGTGGGAGACGTGCTGGGCCGCTTTCACCCGCACGGCGACCAGGCGGCGTATGACGCGCTGGTGCGCATGGCGCAGGACTTTTCGCAGCGCTACCCGCTGATTGACGGGCAGGGCAACTTTGGCTCGCGCGACGGCGATGGGGCCGCCGCCATGCGCTACACCGAGGCGCGGCTGGCCAAAATCACCAGCTTGTTGTTGGACGAGATTGACCAGGGCACGGTGGACTTTCAAGCCAACTACGACGGCTCCACCGAGGAGCCGCGCCAGTTGCCCGCGCGCCTGCCGTTTGCCTTGCTCAACGGCGCCAGCGGCATCGCGGTCGGTTTGGCCACCGAGATTCCCAGCCACAACCTGCGCGAAATTGCCGACGCCTGCGTGGCGCTGATCAAAACGCCTATGCTGAGCGACGCCGAGCTGTACGCCCTGGTGCCCGGCCCCGATTACCCCGGCGGCGCGCAAATCATCAGCCCGGCCGGCGATATTGCCGATGCGTACCGCACCGGGCGCGGCTCGCTCAAAGTGCGGGCGCGCTGGAAGATTGAAGACCTGGCGCGCGGCCAGTGGCAGCTGGTGGTGACCGAGCTGCCGCCGGGCGTGAGCAGCCAGCGCGTGCTGGAAGAAATTGAGGAGCTGACCAACCCCAAGGTCAAAGCCGGTAAAAAAGCGCTGTCGCAAGACCAGACCCAGCTCAAGGCCAGCATCCTGGCCGTGCTGGACCTGGTGCGCGACGAGTCGGGCAAAGAAAACGCGGTGCGCCTGGTGTTTGAGCCCAAAACCAGTCGCATTGAGCAGCAAGAGCTGATTACCGCGCTGCTGGCGCATACCAGCTTGGAGTCTTCCAGCCCGATCAACCTCACCATGGTGGGGCTGGACGGGCGGCCCACGCAAAAGTCGTTTCGCCAGATGTTGTCCGAGTGGATCGCGTTTCGCCAAACCACGATTGAGCGGCGCTCGCGCCACCGCCTGGGCAAGGTGCTGGACCGCATCCATATTCTGGAAGGGCGCCAACTGGTGCTGCTCAATATTGACGAGGTGATTGCCATCATCCGCCAGTCCGACGAGCCCAAAGCGGCGCTGATGGCGCGTTTCAATCTGTCAGACCGACAGGCTGAAGACATTCTGGAAATCCGCCTGCGCCAGTTGGCCCGCCTGGAGGCCATCAAGATCGAGCAAGAGTTGTCCGAGTTGCGCACCGAGCAGCACAAGCTGGAAGAGATTTTGGGCAATCCGTCAAGCCTGCGCCGCCTGATGGTCAAAGAAATCGAGGCGGACGCCAAGACCTTTGCCGACCCGCGCCGTACGCTGATCCAAGAAGAGAAAAAAGCCGTGGCCGAGGTGAAGATCGTTGACGAGCCGGTGACCGTGGTGGTCAGCGACAAAGGCTGGGTGCGCACCCGCACCGGCCACGGCCATGAGGCTAGCAGCTTTGCCTTCAAAGCGGGCGATGCGCTCTACGGCACGTTTGAGTGCCGCAGCGTGGACACAATACTGGCCTTTGGGTCGAATGGGCGGGTGTATTCGGTGGCGGTGTCCTTGTTGCCCGGAGGGCGTGGCGACGGCCAGCCCCTGACCAGCATGATCGAACTGGAGAGCGGCACCCAGGTGCTGCATTACTTTGCCGGACCGGGTAGCGCCCAGTTGCTGCTGGCCAGCAGCGGCGGCTATGGTTTTATGGCTTCGGTGGACAACATGGTGTCGCGGCAAAAAGCGGGCAAGGCCTTTGTGACTTGTAACCCCGGCGAAACCTTGTGCGCGCCTTCGCTGGTGGGTGGCGCCAGCCTGCCGCAGTTGCTGTGTGCGGCGGCAGCGCTTGGCGCGCCAAACACCAGCCGCGCCTGGGTTGCGCCCGCCACCGACGTGGCCTGCGCATCCACGCTAGGCCGCATCCTGACCTTCAAGTTGTCAGAACTCAAGACCATGGAAAAAGGCGGTCGCGGCCTGATGTTGCTGGCGCTGGACGACAAGGACACTCTGGCAGGCGCCGCTGCTTACACCCGCAGCGTGCGCATCGCAGGCCTCGGTCGCGGCGGCAAGGAGCGCGAAGAGACGCTGGAGATTCGCAGCCTGAACAACGCACGCGCGCCGCGCGGGCGCAAGGGCAAGGCGGCAGATTTAGGATTCAAGCCGGGGACGGTGACTCGGGCCGAATGATGCCACTGCACGGCAATGGCGCTGAGCCAAGTCGGATAGCGCGGCAGGACCTTCTTGAACCCTTTGCAGGAATTGTGATCTGCCGCAGCTGGCGCTTGTGGGCGTGGTCCTACAGTGGGTCCGCCTCTGAAGATCGCAGCAACACTGTTTTGCAGAGCGCGAAGATGGGGGGGTTGACGAGTTGACCTCGGTTCCAGTGTGCTACGCAGGAACGGACGGGAACATCCCTCAGACGTGGGTCGCTGAAAAGCGTCCATGGGTTTCCCGCTACCCTTGGCAGCGCCTGGGTGTGCTCTCGGGCCTGTGTTGACGCTGGCGCACGGTACAAGAACCGCGCACGGGGTATAAATGGGCTTGGTTTTTTCCCTCATCTTTCACCAGCGGCTGCGGCCCACCCATCCATGTCAGAAAACGCTTACCAATCTGGTCGCCTGGACCTTCCCTTTGTCGGCCACTGCACTTTTGCCAAATCTCCGGTCTGTGTGGACTGGAACGCCATTGACGCCGACGTGGCCGTCATCGGCGTGCCTAATGACATGGGCACCCAGTGGCGCCCCGGCGCGCGCTTTGGCCCGCGCGCTATCCGCGAGGCGTCCACGCTGTTCTCGTTTGGCCACGCCGGCGCCTACGACCATGAAGACGATGTGCTCTACCTCACGCGCGACCAAATCCGCATGGTGGATGTGGGCGACGCAGACATCGTGCACACCGACATGGCCAAAAGCCACGCCAACACCGAGTTCGCCATTCGCAAAATTTTGGCCGCTGGCGCCATGCCGCTGGTGCTGGGCGGCGACCACTCCATCCACGCGCCGGTCATCAAGGCTTTCGACGGCCAGGGGCCTATCCACATCGTGCACTTTGATGCGCACCTGGACTTTGTGGACGAGCGCCACGGCGTGCGCTACGGCCACGGCAACCCGCTGCGCCGCGCTTCTGAGATGAGCCACATCAGCGGCATGACGCAACTGGGCATCCGCAACGTGTCGTCCAGCAACCGCCAAGACTACGACGACGCGCGCGCTGCGGGCTCCAGCATTTATTCCGTGCGCCAGGTGCGCAATATGGGTGTGCAAGGCGTGCTCGACATCATCCCTGAGGCACCCAGCTACTACTTCACCATCGACATTGACGGCTTTGACCCGTCCATTGCCCCCGGCACCGGCACGCCCAGCCACGGCGGCTTTTTGTACTACGAGGTGCTGGAAATCATCCAGGCCCTGGTTAAGCGCAGCGGCGGGCGCATTGCAGGTATTGACCTGGTGGAGGTGGCCCCGGCCTACGATCCGGCGGGCGTGACCGCCATCTTGGCGGCCCAGTTGCTGCTCAATACCCTGGGCTTTATCTTTCACGCGCGCAAAGCTAAATAGTTCGCGCAACCTGTCCCCCGCATCGGCACCCTATGTTTATCCACCTGCGCCTGCACACCGAATTTTCCGTCGTTGACGGCACCAACCGCGTGGACGAGGTGGTGCAAGCCGCCGCCGCCGACACCCAGGGCGCGCTGGCCATTACCGACCTGAATAATCTGTTTGCCACCGTCAAGTTCTACCGCGCCTGCCGCGCCAAGGGCGTCAAGCCGCTGATTGGGGCGGAAGTGATCGTGGAAGGCATGGGCGCCGACCCCTTGGCCACTGGGCGCATGGTGCTGCTGGTGCAAAACCAGCGCGGCTACCTGAATTTGTCCGAACTTTTGGCGCGCTCTTACACCCAAAACACCGGTAAACCCCAGGTGGCGGCCAAGCTGGCCTGGTTGCAAGAGCTGAACGAGGGCCTGATATGCCTGAGCGGAGCCCAGGCCGGCCCGGTGGGCCAGGCGCTGGTGCAGGGCGACACCGCGCGGGCGCACGACGTGGCGCTGCAGCTCGCAGGCATTTTTACCCACCGCTTTTACCTGGAAGTGCAGCGCGCCGGGCGCACGGACGACGAATCGCACGTGGTGGCCTGCGCCCAACTGGCCGCGCGCATGCACCTGCCGGTGGTGGCCACGCACCCGGTGCAGTTTTTGGCGCCTGATGACTTTGAAGCGCACGAGGCGCGGGTCTGCATCTCAGACGGCGACTTGCTCAGCAACCCCAAGCGCGTGCGCCGCTTTACGCGCGAGCAGTATTTCAAGACCGCCGCGCAAATGCAGGCCTTGTTTGCCGACTTACCCTCGGCCATAGCCAACACCGAAGAAATCGCCAAGCGCTGCAACCTGACCTTGGTGCTGGGCAAGCCGCAGCTGCCCGAATTTCCGACCCCGCTGGTGGACGGCGCGCGCATGACGCCTGAGGACTACTTTCGCTACGCCTCGCACCAAGGCCTGACCGAGCGGATGATTCACCTCTACCCGGCAGAGGCCGAGCGCGCCGCACAGTTGCCGCGCTACCTGGAGCGCCTGGAGTTTGAGCTGGCCACCATCATCAAAATGGGCTTTCCGGGCTATTTTTTGATTGTGGGCGACTTCATCAACTGGGCCAAAAACAACGGCTGCCCGGTGGGCCCGGGGCGCGGATCGGGCGCGGGCAGTCTGGTGGCCTATGCGCTCAAGATTACCGACCTGGACCCATTGCAATACAACCTGCTGTTCGAGCGCTTTTTGAACCCCGAGCGCGTGTCCATGCCCGACTTTGACATCGACTTTTGCCAAACCAACCGCAATCTGGTGATTGACTACGTCAAAGACAAATACGGCAAAGACGCGGTGAGCCAAATCGTCACCTTTGGCACCATGGCCGCGCGCGCCGCTATTCGCGACGTGGGCCGGGTGCTGGATTTTCCGTACGGCTTTTGCGACGGCATCAGCAAGCTCATCCCCAACAAACCCGGCACCTCGGTCACCCTGCAACTGCCCCCGCCCGACCGCAAAAAAGACGACAAAACTGTTTACGCCAGCGAGGCCGAACCGCTATTGGCCGAGCGCGAAGCACGCGAAGAAGACGTCAAAACCCTGCTCGAACTCGCCCGCAAGCTAGAAGGCATGACCCGCAACGTCGGCATGCACGCCGGTGGCGTGCTGATTGCGCCCGGCAAGCTCACCGACTTTTGCCCGCTGTACCAGCAGCCGGGCAGCGAATCAGCGGTGAGCCAGTTTGACAAAGACGACGTGGAGGCCATTGGCCTGGTCAAGTTCGACTTTTTGGGCCTGGCCACGCTCACGATTTTGGAGATTGCGCGCGACTTCATCATTGCCCGCCACGCTGGGCAGCAAGACTTTGCGTTCGAGAACCTGCCGCTGGACGACGAGCGGGTCTACCGCTTGTTTTCAGAGGGCAAGACCGAGGCGGTGTTCCAGTTTGAGAGCCGGGGCATGCAAGGCATGTTGCGCGACGCCAAGCCCACGCGCCTGGAAGACCTGATTGCGCTCAACGCGCTGTACCGCCCCGGCCCCATGGACCTTATTCCGAGCTTTGTGGCGCGCAAGCACGGGCGCGAAGAGATTGAATACCCCCACCCCCTGGTGGCCGAAATGCTGTCCGAGACCTACGGCATCATGGTCTACCAAGAGCAGGTGATGCAGACCGCGCAGATATTGGGCGGCTACTCCTTGGGCGGCGCCGACATGCTGCGCCGCGCCATGGGCAAGAAAAAGGCCGAAGAAATGGCCGAACACCGCGCCATCTTCCGCGCCGGTGCCGCCAAAAACAACATCACCGAGGCCAAGGCCGACGAGGTGTTTGACCTGATGGAAAAGTTTGCGGGCTACGGCTTTAACAAGTCGCACGCCGCTGCGTATTCGCTCTTGGCTTATCACACGGCCTGGATCAAGGTGCATTACACGGCCGAGTTTTTCTGCGCCAACATGACGGTGGAGATGGACGACACCGACAAA
>CANFWT010000112.1 GCA_947450895.1 Comamonadaceae bacterium
ACATGGCCGGCACGCGTGATGCGCTCAAGCACGCCGCGCATTGCGGGTGTTAACAAGCCAGCGGGTGACCGGTGGTGCGGCATCAGGAAGCCTTGTCTGGCGGCTGATGTGCCACAGCCTGCGCGCGCGCAGTTTTCTGCCCGACACCTAGCGCCGCGGCTACGCTGAGCATCAGCACCGCTGCGGCACCTAACAAGGTGGCGCCATACCACCCTCGGTCCATAAAGGCGCCAAACAGCAAAGGAGATACTGCAAACCCAGTGTCCAGACCTGAGTAGACCAGACCGTAGACCCGGCCGGTGGCGCCCTGCGGTGTGGCTTTTTTGATCATCATGTCGCGCGAGGGCCCTCCAATGCCGATGGCAAATCCTGTGCCAGCCAGCACCGCCATCGTCCCGTTAGCTCCTAACCAACCGGTACCACACAGCGCCAGCAATACCGCGCCTGCGCCCATGGCCCACGCAACGACCCGGTCACTGCTGCTAGTGCGCGCTGCAACCACTCCGCCGACCAAGACACCCGCGGCGGCACACACCATGTAGGCGGTAATCGTCAGTGTCGCCGATTCAAAACTAACGCCGTGCATGGCCTTCAAAATCGAAACCGCAAAACCCTGAACCACCGCCATCGTCATGGTCGAAAGAAAAAAGAACGCAAAGCACCACCAAACCACGGGCAGGCGCATAAACGCCAAAGCGTGGTCCGAATGGGCCTTCAGATCGCGCGCCACAACTTCGGTATGGAGGAGCTTGCGGTTTGCCAACAGCACCAACAGCACCGCACCGTACATCGCAGCGGCCGCCAAGTAAGCGTGGCGCCAGCCTAGCAAGGCCCCCATTCCAGCAAAAAAAACCGGTGCCACCGCCCAGCCCAGGTTGCCCGTGAGACCGTGCGCGCTGAAAGCGTACCCAAGCCGCGGCGCCGATACGCGCTGGTTGAGAATCGTGAAGTCCACCGGATGAAAAGTAGCGTTAGCGGCACCTGCCAGTGCCGCCACCGCGATCAATGCTGCATAACTGGTGGCCGCGGATGCCAACAAGCAGGCAAAAATAAAAAGGCCCAGGGCCATGAACAACATCGGACGCGCGCCCAACCGGTCCACCACAAATCCCGATGTGGCCTGGCCGATGCCGGAGACCACGAAGAATACGGTCATCAGCAATCCCAAGGCTGAAAAACTAAGTCCAAACTCTTTGGCGAACACCGGGAAAAGGAGGGGCAAAAGTAAGTGCCCAAAGTGCGAGCTCGCATGGGCCAAACCGATCAGGCCAATGACTTTGGCATCTTGGCGCCAGGCAACGGCCGCGAGGGCGGACGTAGAAGAAACAGTGGGTGCAACAGTCATAAGCGAGCATGTTAGCCGCTGGGGCGCAGGGCCGCTGGATTTGCCTGAGGGTCGTACGGGCGTGCTCGGTGTGTCTCACTCAGGCTGTGGCCGAGTCGGAGCCCAAGCTAATGATTGAACGGACCCAGTCCGGCCTTGCCGCCAGTTCGCCATGCGCTTGCGTCAGATGAAGAAGCCAACCTTGGCATGGTGACGTGCCCAATTTCGGCGGATTCGGCCGTTTTTCAGTACATCACTTATCCGTACAGGCATAAAAAAAGCACCGAGCGTTTCCGCTAAGTGCTTGATTTGTATACCATTAATGGTAGGCGCAATTGGACTCGAACCAACGACCCCCACCATGTCAAGGTGGTGCTCTAACCAGCTGAGCTATGCGCCTGAAATTCAGCCTTGAAGTATAGCAGCACCCGTGAACGATTTTTCCAACGCGATGGCGGTTGAGGCGCGACAAAGCCAAGGAAGCGCCAGCGGCATAAGGCTGAGGTCGCTGCGCCATAATTGCGCGGATGGGGTGCCTTGCAAGAGCGGCACCGTCATTTCATACACATTAACGTCGGAGCATTCCATGGACATCGCAGGAAAAGTATTTATCGTCACCGGTGGCGCCTCGGGCCTGGGCGAAGGAACAGCGCGCATGTTGAGCGCCAATGGCGGCATCGTTGTGATTGCCGATATGCAGGCCGAAAAGGGCGAAGCCATTGCGGCGGAAATTGGTGGTGCCTTTGTCAAGTGCGATGTCAGCAATGAAGCCGATGGACAGGCCGTGGTCGCCAAGGCGGTCTCTATGGGCAAACTGATGGGGCTGATTAACTGCGCGGGCATAGCCCCTGCGGAAAAAACCGTAGGCAAACATGGCGCGCACAACCTCGGCGTTTTCACCAAATGCATTGCTGTCAACCTGGTCGGCAGTTTCAATATGATTCGTTTGGCCGCCGATGCCATGTGCAAAAACGAGCCCGAGGCCACCGGCGAGCGCGGCGTGATGATTTCCACGGCGTCGGTCGCAGCCTATGACGGACAAATCGGCCAGGCCGCCTACAGCGCGTCAAAAGGCGGCATTGTGGGAATGACCCTGCCGATTGCCCGCGATCTGGCGCGCAACGGCATTCGCAATATGACGATCGCGCCTGGAATTTTTGGCACACCCATGATGTTTGGCATGCCCAAAGAAGTGCAAGACTCGCTGGCCGCCAGCGTGCCATTTCCTTCGCGCCTGGGCACACCGCAAGACTACGCCAAACTGGCGCAGCACATCATCGAGAACGACATGCTCAATGGCGAAGTGATTCGCCTGGATGGCGCCATCCGGCTGGCACCGCGCTGATCGGATTCATCTCGCTGGCCGTCAAAGGGCCGCGACCACCCGGCGGTGGCGCGGCCCTTTGACTTATTGCCTGGGAAGGCGCGATCGGTGCGCGCGCAGTCTAGGCGGCAAAACCGTCGTCTGCGGCGATCACTGCGCCATTGATGAAGTGGCTTTGATCGGAGCACAGCATCACCAGCAAGGCGTCCAGATCTTGCGGCTGTCCAACGCGTTTACGCGGCAGCATTTGAACCAGTTTTTTCCCGCCTTCTGTTTCCCAATGGGCGTGGTTCATTTCAGTGTCGATGTAGCCAGGGCAAATGGCGTTGACGTTGATGCCAAACTTGCCCCATTCCACCGCCATTGACCGGGTCATGTGGACTACGGCGGCCTTGCTCATGCAGTAAATACCAATTTGCGGCAGTACGCGCAGTCCGGCCATGGACGCAATATTGACAATGCGCCCGCCGGTAAAGCCTCCGGGTGCCGTGCCTCTGGCGCGCGCAAGCATGCGCTTGCCCACTTCTTGGGCGACAAAGAATGCACCTTTGGTGTTGGTGCCAAACACATAGTCAAAGTCTTCGGGCGCCACGTCCTGCAAGCGTTGGGTTGTGCTCACGCCGGAGTTGTTGATCAGGATATCGATCGGGCCGACCTCGGTTTCGGCCCGCGCCACGGCGGCTTTGATGGAGTCGTGGTCTGTGACATCGAGTTCTACCGTGTGAGCGCTGCCGCCTTCGCCCTCAATTTCGGCGCGCAAGGCCTTGAGCTTGTCTTGTCGGCGACTGGCCAGGACCACAGCAGCACCGGCTCGGGCCAGGGTTTTTGCAAACTGCGCACCCAGTCCGCCACTGGCGCCGGTGACGAAAGCGACACGCCCGGAAAGGTCAAGTTGGTAAGCCATGGGTTTTTTCTCCGAAAAAGTAAATACGAATGCCCGAATGGGGCGTGGGCCTGTAAGAATAAAATCCGCGCATTTACACGGTGCAGCATTGGCGTGTCAGCGCCTTTGTTGCGCGGCGTGTCGCGTGGCCTGCATTCATTATCCAGCGAGAGCTCCATGACCAACCAAGAAATACTGGCCCAGTTCGGCCCCCGTGAATCCATGGAATACGACGTGGTCGTAGTCGGTGGTGGCCCCGGCGGGCTGGCCACGGCGATCCGCGTCAAGCAGTTGGCCGCTGAAAAAGGCAAGGACGTGTCGGTCGTGGTGCTGGAAAAAGGGTCTGAGCCCGGTGCGCATATCTTGTCAGGCGCCATCATGGACCCCAAGGCGCTGACCGAGCTGATTCCTGATTGGAAACAACGCGGCGCACCGCTCAACCAACCCGTCACCGACGACGCCTATGTGTTTTTGGGCGAAAAATCGGGCTTTCGGGTGCCCAATATGGTGCTGCCCCCGTTTGCCGACAACCACGGCAACTACATCGTCAGCCTGGGCAATGTGACCAAATGGCTGGCCGAGCAGGCCGAAGCCCTGGGTGTGGAGATATTCCCCGGCTTTACCGGCGCTGAAATTTTGTACACCGATGACGGCGCCGTCAAAGGCGTAGCTACCGGCAATATGGGCATTGGCAAAGACGGCGTGCCCATGGACAGTTTTCAGTTGGGCATGGAGCTGCTGGGCAAATACACGGTGTTTGCCGAAGGCGCGCGCGGCCATCTGGGCAAGCAACTGATCGCCAAATACCAATTGGACGCCGGGCGCGACCCGCAGAGTTTTGGCATCGGCATCAAAGAACTCTGGGAGATTGACCCCAGCCGCCACCAGCCTGGTTTTGTGATGCACACCGCCGGCTGGCCCATGGCTTCAGACACCTATGGTGGCGCGTTTTTGTACCACCTGGAGGGCAACAAGGTGGCGCTCGGTTTTGTCACCGGTCTGGGCTACACCAACCCTTACCTGAGCCCGTTTGAAGAGCTGCAGCGCTGGAAAACCCACCCCCGGGTGCGCTACTACTTTGAGAACGACAAGGGCGAAGTCACTGCCAAGCGCCTGTCCTACGGCGCGCGCGCCATTAACGCCAGCGGCCTGAACTCGCTGCCCAAAACCGTGTTTCCCGGCGGGGCCTTGGTGGGTTGCAACGCGGGCTATTTGAATGTGGGCCGCATCAAAGGCAGCCACGCGGCCATCAAGACCGGCATGCTGGCCGGGGAGGCCGCATTCGACGCCGTGGTGGCAGGCCGCCAGCACGATGAGCTGGCCGCTTACCCGGAGGCTTTCGACAAAAGCTGGCTGCACACCGAACTCAACAAAGACCGTAACTTCAAAAATTGGTTCAAGTACGGCCTGACGGTCGCCACCATGATGAATGGCTTTGAACAGTTTGTGCTGCGCGGCCACATACCGTGGACGCTGCGCCGCGACAAGGCGGACCACGAATACCTCAAGCCCGCAGCCCAGTGCAAGCCCATTCACTACCCCAAGCCCGACGGCAAACTCACCTTTGACCGCTTGAGCAGCGTGTTCATCAGCAACACCAACCACGAAGAACAGCAACCCGCGCACCTGACGCTCAAAGACGCTTCGGTGCCGGTCAAGATCAACCTGGCCCAATACGCCGGTCCTGAGGCGCGCTACTGTCCGGCCGGGGTGTACGAATACGTGAAGAACGACGACAACACCGACCGCCTGCAGATCAACGCCCAAAACTGCGTGCATTGCAAGACCTGTGACATCAAAGACCCGACGCAAAACATCGTCTGGGTCACGCCCGAAGGCGGCGGCGGCCCCAATTACGCCGGGATGTAAGCCATGAAAAAATACAGCGAAGAACATGTCTGGATTGCGCCGGACGAGGCGCCCGAAGCGGTCGCCACGGTAGGGATCACGGTGCACGCGCAGGAAGTGCTGGGTGACGTAGTGTTTGTCGAACTGCCCGCCGTGGGTGCCGTGTTTGCCGCAGGTGCCACGGCCGGCGTGGTGGAGTCGGTCAAGGCGGCAGCTGATGTCTACATTCCGGTGGGTGGCACGGTGACCGAGGTCAACGAGGCCTTGCGCGCCGACCCCAGCCTGGCCAATACCGACCCGCTGGGCGCAGGATGGTTTTTCAAAATCACCATGACCCAGCCCTCGGAACTGAACGCCTTGATGGATGAACTCGCTTACGCGGGTTTTGCCAACTGAAGCACCTTCACAGCGCAGGTGCGCTGATCACCTTATGACCGCCGCACCGCATCCCGCCGCACCGCTCAGGGTGTTGAGCCTCATCCCGCCGATGACGCAGCTCAACACGCCCTACCCGTCCACCGCCTATCTCACCGGTTTCTTGCGCTCTCAGGGCGAAGACGCGGTTCAGGCTGATCTGGCGCTGGCCCTGGTGCTGGCGCTGTTCACCCCAGAAGGTTTGGCGCGGGTCCGGGTGCAGGCTCTGGCCCAGCCCGAGGCGCAGCGCAGCGCTAGCGTGCACAGTTTTCTGGACAACTTTGACCATTACCACGCCACCATTGCCCCGACGATTGCCTATTTGCAGGGCCGAGATTCCACGCTAAGCCACCGCATCGCCGGGCGCGGCTTTCTGCCCGAGGGGCCACGGTTTGCGGCGCTGGACGTGTATGGCGACGCCGAGGCCGCCGACCCGCTGGCCTGGGCCTTTGGCGCGCTCGGCCAGCAAGACCGCGCCCGCCATCTGGCCACCCTGTACCTGAACGACTTGGCCGACGTGCTGCGCGATGCGGTGGACAAACGCTTTGAGTTCGTCCGCTACGCGGAAAGCCTTGCGGGCAGCCAGGCCAGCTTCGAGCCCTTGGCCACCGCCTTGGCAGCCGCACCCAATTTGATTGACGATGTGCTGCGTGACCTGACCTTGGCCGCGATGGCGCAGCACCAACCGCAGCTGGTGCTCTTGTCCGTGCCCTTTCCGGGTGCGGTCTACGCGGCGCTGCGCATTGCGCAAACCATCAAGGCGCATTTCCCGCAGGTCACAGTTGCCTTGGGTGGCGGCTACGTCAACACCGAGCTGCGCGAACTGGCCGAGCCGCGCGTGTTTGACTACGTGGACTTTGTGACCCTGGACGCAGGCGAGCGCCCGCTCTTGGCGCTGCTGGAGCACCTGCGCGGCAAACGGTCGGTGAGCCGCCTGGTGCGCACCTTTGTGCGGGACGCGGCCAGTGGACAGGTCAAGTACCTGAATTGGGCTGAGCCCGATGTGGCTTTCGAAGACGTGGGCACGCCCACCTGGGATGGCCTGGCGCTAGACAAATACCTGTCCTTGCTCGACATGCTCAACCCGATGCACCGCCTGTGGAGCGACGGGCGCTGGAACAAGCTGACCGTCGCCCAAGGCTGCTACTGGAAGAAATGCAGTTTTTGTGACGTGAGCTTGGACTACATCTCGCGCTACGAGACGGCGTCAGCGGCCACACTGGTGGACCGCATTGAGGCCATCGTGGCTGAGACCGGGCAAACCGGGTTCCACTTTGTGGACGAGGCCGCGCCCCCAAAAATGTTGAAAGCCCTGGCGCAAGAGCTCTTGCGCCGCAATGTGCAAATTTCTTGGTGGGGCAATATCCGTTTTGAGAAAACCTTTACTCCCGAGCTGGCCGAGCTGCTGGCGCAAAGCGGCTGCAT
>CANFWT010000113.1 GCA_947450895.1 Comamonadaceae bacterium
ACGCTCACCTACTTTGCTGCCCGTTGGGGGCAGCGTAACCGCGAACGGCCTACGGTGCGGGCTTTCAAACTGGCCATGGCACCGATTGTGGTGGCTTTGTTAGTGGCTACAGGCTGGGTTTTGACTGTCGGCCACGGTAGCTGGGCGTCACACCCCGGCCCCTATTTGCTCACGCTTGCCACGGCCATGATCGTGTGGCGCACCCACCTTCACCTGCTGTGGCTCTTGGCTGCGGGCGCGTTGGGCGGCGCCTTGGGATGGATCTAGGCGCGTGAGCCGCGCAAGTTAGCGCGGGTTCTCGAAAAACACATAGCTGGTGGAGTAGTCGCTGATTTCGAAATAGACCTTCTTCTCGCCCGGGTCCACCTGCATATTGAAGTTCTCATCCAGCACCCCGTAGCCGTAGCGATAAGGTCGCGCCTTGTTGTCGTCCGTGCCAATGGCGGTGCTGATTTTGTCGATCTTGATGAAACGGCGCACCAGCTTGTCGCCCGCATACACCTCCAACACGCCATTGGTGCCCGTCCAGTTCTGGATTTCTCGCCCCAGCTTGTTTTGCTGTTCCTGGGTGCAGGCGGCCAAGGCCAGCAACCCTGCCAAGACTAACGCACTGCGCGACACTTTCCAGCCAAACATAGGGATTCCTTTTTGAAGTTCAGGCCGCACTGCGTTGGCGCAGCGCCTCGTACAAACACACGCCGCTGGCCACCGAGACGTTAAGGCTTTCCACCGCGCCCATCATGGGAATACGCACCAGCTGGTCGCAGGTTTTGGCGGTGAGCTGGCGCATGCCGTCGCCCTCGGCGCCCAAGACCAGGGCAACGGGACCTTTAAGGTCGGCCTGGTACAAGGTTTGGGTAGCCATGTCGCTGGTGCCTATGACCCAGATGTTGCGCTCTTTGAGCTCGCCCAGGGTACGCGCCAGGTTGGTCACCATGAAATAGGGCACGGTTTCGGCGGCACCACTGGCCACTTTGGCTACGGTGGCGTTGATGCCTGCCGCGTGGTCTTTCGGTGCGATCACAGCGTGCACGCCGGCGCCATCGGCCACCCGCAGGCAGGCTCCCAAGTTGTGGGGATCGGTCACGCCGTCGAGTACCAAAATGAGGGGATTAACCCGCTGCTGCGGTGGTAGCGCGAGTTGCGCCGCCTCCAGGTTCTCCAGCAGTTCATCGAGCGAATGCACTTGTTCCAGCGCTTGCACCCGGGCCGCCACGCCTTGGTGCCCATGGCCACCGCAGAGTTTGGACAGGCGCATGCCGTCGGCTTCAATCAGCCGCACGCCGGCTTCTTTGGCCTTGTCCAGAAACTGGCGCATGCGGGCGTCGCGCCGGGTGGGCTCGAAGTAAATCTCAACAATGGACTTGGGAGCGGTTTTCAGGCGTACGCCCACGGCGTGAAAGCCGAACAGAACTTGGGGGGATGACATGGCGCCATTATCCCCCGTGGGGCCGATCGCAGGCGGCCAAGAGACTTAGCGCAGGATGTTGGAGGCGATGCGCCCGGCTTCGATGGTGATGCGCCGGTCACACCGCGCGGCAATGGCGGGGTCGTGCGTTACCAGCACCAGCGTGGTGCCCTGCTCGCGGTTGAGTGCAAACATCAAGGCCATGATGGTCTCGCCGGTGGCGAAGTCCAGGCTGCCGGTAGGCTCATCGGCCAGTAGAACTGCGGGGTGCACCACAAAGGCGCGCGCCAAGGCCACCCGCTGCTGTTCACCGCCGCTGAGCACCTTGGGATAGGACCCCAAGCGCTGCGAGAGCCCCACCCGCGCCAGCATCTCCGTGGCGGCCTTGCGCGCGTCCTTGCGGCCGTCCAGCTCCAGGGGAAGCATCACGTTTTCCAGGGCCGTCAGGTTGCCCAGGAGCTGAAAACTTTGGAACACAAAACCCACCTGGCGGGCGCGCAGCGCCGCACGCGCGTCTTCGTCCAGGGCAAAAATATCTTGCTGGCCCAAACGCACCGTGCCGCTGGAGGGCGTATCCAGCCCGGCGATGATGGACAGCAAGGTGCTTTTGCCCGATCCCGAGGCACCGACGATGGCAGCGGTCTCTTGTGCACTTAGCGCAAAATCGACATCTCGCAGAATTTCCAGGGTGCCGGTGGAATCGCGCACCGACTTGCAGATGTGCTCTACGGAAATGATGAATTCAGACATGGGACTTTCTTTGAATCGAAGACACTTTAACGCAGCGGTCACTGGCCTTGTGATGTTCACGGCATTTGGCGCACGCGCCAAAGCCAAGGGCCCGATTCTGGTCCTGGGGGACTCTCTGAGCGCCGAATACGGCCTCAAACGTGGCTCGGGCTGGGTCGCCTTGCTAGAGCAGCGCTTGCGCCAGGAGGGTAAACCCACGGTGGTGGTGAACGCCAGCATCAGCGGCGACACGACTTCGGGTGGACTGTCGCGCCTGCCTGCACTTCTGAACCAGCACCAGCCCAAATTGGTGGTGGTTGAACTGGGTGGAAACGACGCGCTTCGCGGGTTACCGCTATCTACCACCCAGGCCAATCTGACGGCAATCGTGAAGGCCTGCCAGACGCAGGGGGCCAAAGTGCTGCTGTTGGGCATGCAAATGCCGCCCAACTACGGGCCGCAGTACAGCGCTCAGTTTGCCAGCATGTACGCCGATGTAGCCAAAGCCAAAAAAGCTGCGCTGGTGCCCTTCTTTCTCAAAGGCGTGGCCGATGTTGCGCAATCTGAACAATGGTTTCAGAGCGACCGTATTCACCCGGTAGAAGCGGCCCACCCCATTTTGCTGGCCAATGTGTGGCCGGTCTTGGTGAAATTAATCGCATGAGCCTCACACTGATCCCCGCGGCCGAGGCCATTGCGCGCTTTGATACGTTTGACACCATCATTGACGCCCGCAGTGAGGGCGAATACGCCGAAGACCACCTCCCCGGCGCCCAGAATTGGCCGACGCTTCACGACGAGGAACGCGTAAGCATTGGCACCCTGTACAAGCAGGTCAACGCCTTCGAGGCCAAAAAGCGTGGTGCAGCACTGGCTGCGCGCAATATCTCCAACCACATTGAGCAGCATGTGCTGGACAAGCCGCGCGATTGGGCGCCCCTGGCCTATTGCTGGCGTGGCGGCAAGCGCAGCGGCTCACTGTCCCTGGTGCTGGACCAGATCGGGTTTCGCGTTGCATTGATTGAAGGCGGCTACAAGGCGTTTCGTGCCGCCATGCTGCTGGACATGGAACAGTGCGCGGCGCGGCTGAAGTTTCAGGTGATTTGCGGCACCACCGGCTCGGGCAAGACCCGGCTGCTGCAGGCCTTGCGTCAAGAAGGTGCGCAGGTGCTGGACCTGGAAGACCTGGCCCGGCATCGCAGCTCGGTGCTCGGCGCCTTGCCCGGCATTGCGCAGCCTACGCAAAAGCGCTTTGATACGCTAGTGTGGGAGCAAATTCGACAGTTTGACCCACAGCGGGTGGTGTTTGTGGAAAGTGAGAGCAAAAAGGTCGGCAATGTTTCCATCCATCCCGCGCTGGTGGACGCCATGCGCGCCAGCAGTTGCAGCGTCGTAAATCTGAACATCGACGAACGTGTGGAACTGCTGCTAGAAGACTACGCCTACTTCACCGCGCATCCGCAGCAGTTTTGCACGCGCTTGGACGCGCTCACCGCTCAACGCGGCAAAGTGGTGATCGAGGCTTGGAAAGATTCGGTCCGCTTGGGGGAATTTCACCCCGTAGTTCGGGAGCTGCTGACCACCCACTACGACCCTGTGTACTTGCAGTCCATGGAGCGAAATTTCAGGCAATTCGGGCAGGCATCCATGCTGTCACCATCCGATCGTACGTGGGAGAGCATGCGCCGCATCGCCCAGACGCTGGTGAGCGCACCGTCGGTGTAGCCGGGAACTAGGCGCTTTGGCCGGGGTTTGGCAAAGTGGCCGGGTCCGTCGTTTGCCCACCATCGGATTCATGCGCCGCAGCCTGGCCGTCGTCTTCGCCGGCAACTTTGCGCTCCGTTTTGCTCTTGAGCTTGTCCTCTTTTTTCCGCTTTTTCGCCAGTTCTTTCTGGCGCTTTTCATATCCGTAGTTGGGAGTTGCCAAGGTGCACTTTCGTTAATTGGCCACGACTTTAACACCGGACCGCGTGCTCGGGCACGGGTGCGGCGCAGCACCACCAAGACGGAACCCAGACCTTAGTCCACCAATACAGCGCCTTTTGTCCCAGGGCCAGCGCACCCGGCTAGTCCCAAGGGCCCTGCCGCCCGACCTGTATTTCACTCAGGGCTTTTTGATCTCCTGGCCAATCACGCCGCCCACTACAGCGCCGCCAACCGTGCCCACCGTGCTTCCGCCAGTCAAGACGGAGCCACTCACGGCACCAATGCCCGCGCCTATGGCAGTATTTTTTTCTCGCTGCGTCATGCCTGAGCAGGCCGACAAACCGAGCGCTGCCAGCGCTGCAGCCATTGCGATGACTCTTAATTGATGACGTTGCATGGTTAGACCTCTTTGGAGGGTGTTACCGGGGTTTGCCAATGGGAACCCGGAATGCAGAAAAATGTACCGCTGCTCGTCCTGGTAAACCGTGCGCTAGCGCACGAGCATGGCGCAAAAAAGTCCGATCAGACGCCAGGCGGCGGGTCGCAAAGGGCACACGGTGATGGCACGCGGGGTGCCAGTACGTGCTATCGTCACCGCGACTTCCAAAAAGCGCGCTTTAAAGCGAGTCCAAGCGGCGGTGACTTCCGTGCCACAGCGCTTGCAAAGGGAGGCACGAAACAAGCCTTTCCTACATCCCACCCTCTGATTCGGAGCCCTTCATGCACATTAGCAATGCCCACCAGCCCACCAGCGAGCAGATGCGTGCTCTGCAAGCCCAAGACCGTGGCGAGCCCATCTACATGCTCAACCTGCTGAAGTTTCGGGAAGTTGCCGTCTACGCTGACGGCCGAGCGAGCACTCTCAGTGGCAAAGAGGCCTACGAACTCTACGGTCGCGCTATGACCCGTTTGGTGCATGAGGCCGGTGGAAAGCTGGTTTTTTCGGGCCAGGTCGATGGCATGATGGTGGGCTCCGTGGAGGAGAACTGGGACGCAGTCGCGGTGATGATGTATCCCTCGCTGAAGGTGATGGGTCAAATTACCATGTCTTCGGCCTATGCAGACATCCATGTGCACCGCGACGCCGGACTCGCCGGTCAAATCCTCATCAAAACCACCAAGCCTTAGTCCGGCGCACAAGGAGCAAGCGGGGTTTTACGCTTGGCGCCATATCTTGGTGCCGAGCCTGGGCGCAGCATTTTCTTTTTGGTGTGCGGCCTCCAGGGCAGACTCGTCTTTCAACCCCACCCCGGTGAAGCCGATGGCACGGGCGCGGCACAGCAGGTGGTGCAATTTTTCAGCGGCGGCCTCAGCGGACAAGCCCGCTGGGCGCACATTGGAAATGCAGTTGCGCTGCGCGTCGGTCAGGCCCACCCTCGGAGACCAGCTCAGGTACAAGCCCATGCTGTCTGGCGAACTCAGGCCAGGGCGTTCTCCGATGAGCACCAGCACTGCCCGCGCACCCAAGGCCTGCCCCACTTCGTCACCGACCGCAACTCTGCCCTGCGCCACCAATGCCACGGGGGCGAGAGACCAAGGCGCGCCTGGGTCGCTCTCCAGGCGCGCGCGCAATGCGCTCAGCAGCGGGACCGCGTTCTGGTGCACCGCTAAGGCAGACAATCCGTCGGCCACCACCACCGACAGGTCATAAGCAGCGCGGCGCCCGGCCTGAAGGTCTAGCCCGGCAAGCGCTTGCAGCGACGACGCGCTCAGACGGCGCCCCAAGTCGGGCCGCTGCAAGTACGTGGTGCGGTCCTCGGCAGCGCTTTGCAACTGCAGCGCCGGTAAGCCGATGCGCGCCAAGCCCGCGGCCACACCGACGGCGTCGAAGGGCAAGTGAACCGCGTCACGGGCCTGGGCGTGGGCCAGTTGAAATTCCAGATGCGCTGCGGTGGGAAGGCTATGGCCTGCGCGCCCCAAGGCGATGCGCGCATCGGTAAAGCGCCTGAGGGTTTCCCATGGCGTGGGCGTCACCAGAGCGGGCGCGGTACTCATGGGGCCTCAAGTTGCCGTAGCGTGTGGGTAAACGGCGCGGGCATGTGCGCCGCCAGACGCGACCCGACGCCGGCCTCAAAAATTTGCATCTCTTGCAACCAGGCTTCAAACTCCGGCGCCGCGCGCAAGCCCAAGGTCTGGCGCATAACCAGCGCGTCGTGGAAGGACGTGCTTTGGTAATTGAGCATGATGTCATCCGCGCCCGGCACGCCCATGATGAAGTTGCACCCAGCGGCGCACAACAAGGTCAACAGTGCGTCCATATCGTCCGAGTCGGCCTCGGCGTGGTTGGTGTAACACACGTCACAGCCCATAGGCACGCCCAGCAACTTGCCGCAAAAGTGGTCTTCCAGCCCGGCGCGCATGATTTGCTTGCCGTTGTACAAATACTCCGGCCCAATAAATCCCACCACCGTGTTCACCAGCAAAGGATTGAATGCCCGCGCCACTGCGTAAGCACGGGCCTCTATGGTTTGCTGGTCGCAGCCATGGTGCGCACTGGCCGACAGGGCGCTGCCCTGGCCAGTTTCGAAATACATCACGTGCTGGCCCCGGGCGCCATCGCTAAACAAGCTGCCACGTTGCAAGGACAGCGCTGCCTGGTGCGCTTCTCCCAACAAAGCCAGATCAATCCCAAAGCTGCGATTGGTGCCCTCGGTGCCACCTATGGACTGAAAAACCAGGTCCACTGGCGCTTTGCGCTCCATAGCCTGCAGGGTGTTGGTCACATGCGTGAGAACGCAAGACTGGGTCGGAATGCAGTAGCCGCTGATGACATCGTCGAGCATCCGCAGCAAGTTCACTACCTGGGCCACGTTGTCCGTGGCAGGGTTGATGCCAATGACCGCGTCGCCGCAACCGTGCAACAAGCCATCGAGCAAGCTCGCTGCAATACCAGTGGCATCGTCCGTGGGGTGGTTGGGCTGCAGCCGGGTGGCCAGACGGCCCGACATGCCGATGGTGCCGCGAAAGCGCGTGACCACGCTGCACTTGCGCGCAATCAGCACCAGGTCTTGCAGGCGGCAAATTTTGCTTACCGCGGCCACCATCTCGGGCGTGAGGCCTGGGGCCAGAGAAGCCAGTGAAGCGGTGGTAGCCGCATCGCCCAGCAGCCAGTTGCGAAAGTCCCCGACGGTGAGGTGTGACACC
>CANFWT010000114.1 GCA_947450895.1 Comamonadaceae bacterium
GACTGGTATTCGTTGTACAAAATCTCCACGTGCAGCGGCATGGTGTTGGTCTGGCCGCGAATATGGCCCGAGACCACCGACACCGCACCAAACTCGCCCATGGCGCGGGCGTTGCACAAGATCACGCCGTAAATCAGGCCCCACTTGATGTTGGGCAGCGTCACATGCCAAAAAGTCTGCCAGCCGGTGGCGCCCAGCACGATGGCCGCCTGCTCCTCCTCGCTGCCTTGGGCTTGCATGAGCGGTATCAACTCGCGGGCAATAAACGGAAAGGTCACAAAAATGGTGGCCAGCACAATGCCCGGCACGGCAAAAATGATCTTCACGTCGTGCGCCTGCAGCCAGGGGCCAAACCAGCCGTGCGCGCCAAACATCAGCACGTAAATCAGGCCAGCCACCACGGGCGAGACCGAAAACGGCAAGTCCACCAGGGTGGTCAAAAAGGCCTTTCCCCGGAACTCGTACTTGGCAATTGCCCAAGCTGCTGCCACGCCAAACACCAGGTTCAGCGGCACGGCGATGGCGGCTGTCAGCAGCGTGAGGCGAATCGCGCTCCAGGCGTCCGGCTCTTGGAAGGCCTCCAAAAACGCGCCCACACCCTTGCGCAGCGCCTCGGTAAACACGGCGGCCAGTGGCAACACCAAAAACAAAAAGACAAAGACCAGGGCGGCGCCAATCAGCGTCCATTTCACCCAGGCGGGCTCGGTGGTACCGGCTTGGGCGCGGCGCAGGGTGCGAGCGTTGTTCATATTCATTTCAGGCTCCCGCGCGCTTGCGCTGCCAGGATTGCAAGGCGTTGATCACCAGCAGCATGACAAACGAAAAGCCCAGCATCACCACCGCCACAGCCGTCGCACCGGCGTAGTCGTATTGCTCCAGCTTGCCGATGATGATGAGCGGCGTAATCTCAGACACCATGGGCATATTGCCGGCGATAAAGATGACCGAGCCGTATTCGCCAATGGCGCGCGCAAAGGCCATGGCAAAACCGGTGAGCAGCGCCGGGCCAATGGCCGGAAAAATCACGTAGCGAAAAGTCTGCCAGCGCGTGGCGCCCAGGCTGGCTGCGGCCTCTTCGAGTTCTTTTTCGGCGTCTTCGAGCACCGGCTGCACCGTGCGCACCACAAAGGGCAGGCCGATAAAGATGAGCGCAATCACCACGCCGTTGCGGTTAAACGCCAAGCTGATGCCATAGGGCTCCAGCAGGCTGCCCACCCAGCCGTTGCTGGCCAGCAGCGCGGTGAGCGAAATGCCGGCCACCGCCGTGGGCAGGGCAAAAGGCAGGTCCACCAACGCGTCGACGATTTTTTTGCCTGGAAAGCTGTAGCGCACCAGCACCCAGGCCACCAACAAACCAGCCACCGCGTTGACCAGCGCCGCCAGAAACGAAGCGCCAAAGGTGAGCTGGTAGGACGCCACCACGCGCGGGCTCGTTACGGCGGACACAAACTGCGCCCAGGTCAAAGTGAAGGTTTTGAACACCAAGGCCGAGAGCGGAATCAGCACGATGACGCTCAGGTAAAAAAGCGTAAAACCCAGCGTGACCTTGAAGCCGGGCAGCACGCGCCTAGGGGGTCGCCGGGGGGCGGTCAATGTGGGCATGGAGTGGGGAAGAAAAACAAGATCGCTTTAAAGCGGAAAAAACAAAAAGCGGCAATAACGCGATTGATCGGCGATTGTGCGTACTTTCGCCCCAAGGGCAAACGACTTTATGGATGTTTGCTTATGCAAAGGCCGCAGGAGGGCCAGCCGTGCAACTGCGGCAGCGTCCTTTTCAACGCACTTGCCCCATGCAGGGTGGCGCCAAGGACCGAAAGCTGTATGAAATAACAGTATCATTCCAAGCCACAAGCCTGCCCTATCCAAGCCCACGCCAGGAGCCCGCCATGAAGATATTGCCAACGGATTTTGATGGTCAAGCCATCCGCCGCGTGTACGACGAAGGCACCGAAACCTGGTGGTTTTCGGTCATAGATGTGGTGCAAGTGCTCACCCAACAAGCGAATGACCTGACCGCACGAAAGTACTGGAACCAGCTCAAGCGGCGCCTGGACAAAGAAGGCAGCCAACTGGTGACAAACTGTCACCAGTTGAAAATGCCCGCTGCGGATGGGCGGCTGCGGCTGACCGACGTGGCGACTGCCGAAAGTTTGCTGCGCATCGTCCAATCAGTGCCCAGCCCCAAAGCCGAGCCCATCAAATTGTGGTTGGCCAAAGTGGGCTATGAGCGCATGCAAGAAATGGCGGACCCCGCCCTGTCCTTGGACCGTGCACGGCAAACCTGGCAGCTGCATGGTCGCAGCGACCCATGGATACAGCAACGCATGACCGGGCAGGAAACCCGCAACAAGCTGACCGATTACTGGAGCGCGCACGACATCAAAACAGGCCGTGAATTTGCCATTCTGACCAACATCATTCACCAAGAGTGGGCTGGCGTGAGCGTCAAGGCGCACAAACAAGCAAAGGGCTTGAGCAGCCACAATCTGCGCGACCACATGACCGAGGCGGAACTGATTTTTACCGCACTGGCTGAGCTGTCCACCCGCCAGATTGCGCAAAGCACAGAGGCCACTGGCATGGCAGAAAACAGCAGCGCGGCACAGGCCGGTGGTGGCATTGCACGCGGTGCGCGCCAGCAGCTAGAGCGTAAAACCGGCAAGCCCGTGGTGTCCGCCGACAACTACCTGCGCCCACCCGTGCCCAAAAAGGTGGGCAGCAGGAATAAGGGCGAGTAAGCACTTACTTGACGGTGTACAGCTTGTCGAACTGCCCGCCGTCGTTGAAGTGCACTTTTTGCGCTTCGGCAAACGAGCCGAAGTAGTCTTCCACCGTGAACAGCGTGATGGGCTTGAAGGTGCTGGCGTATTTTTTCAGGATAGCGGGGTTGCTCGGGCGGATGGCGTGCTGGGCGGCGATTTCTTGGCCTTCGTCTGAGTACAAAAAGTTCAGGTAGGCCTTGGCCTGCTCGGCCGTGCCTTTTTTAGCCACGGTGCGCTCGACCACGGCAACCGGGTTTTCGGCCACGATGGAGCTGCTGGGGTGAATCGCGTCCACCTTGCCCGCGCCAAACTCCTTGTCCACCGACACCACCTCGGACTCAAAGGTAATCAGCACGTCGCCAATATTGCGCTGCAAAAAGATGGTGGTGGCGTCTCGCCCGCCCTTGGCCAGCACCGGCACGTTTTTGTACAGCTTGGCCACAAACTCCGCCGCTTGGGCGTCGGTGCCGCCCTTTTTGCGCACCTGGCCCCAGGCGGCCAGATAGGCCATGCGGCCATTGCCGCCGGTTTTGGGGTTGACCACAATCACTTGTATGCCGGGCTTGATGAGGTCGTCCCAGTCCTTGATGCCCTTGGGGTTGTTGTTGCGCACCAAGAACAGCATGGTGGAGCTGGTGGGGGCGGCGTTGTGCGGGAACTTCTTGGTCCAGTCCTTGGCCACCACGCCGGTGCTGGCCAGAAAGTCGATGTCGGTGGTGGTATTCATGGTCACCACGTCGGCGTCCAGCCCGTCATTGACGGCGCGCGCCTGCGCGCTGGAGCCGCCGTGGGCCTGGTCAATCTTGATGTCCTTGCCAGTCGTTTTCTTGTAATTGGCAATGAAGGCGACGTTGATGTCTTTGTAGAACTCCCGCGCCACGTCGTAGGAGGCGTTGAGCAAGGTGGTTTGGGCGCTGGCCCACTGGCTGGCGCCCAGGGCCAAAAGCACGAGGAATCGGGTAGCGGTTTTCTTGAACGACATGGGTGAATTCCAAATAGGTGGTCAAAGGGGCCAAAGGCGCCGCGCCGGCCGACGCCGGCAAGGGTGCGAGGGTAAATTACTTTTTGGTGTAAATCTGGTCAAAGCTTGCGCCATCGGCGAAATGCGCTTTGTCGGCTTGCTCCCAGCCGCCAAAGGCCTCGTCAATCGTGAAGAGCTTGATCTTGGCAAACTGCTTGGCGTACTTGGCCTGCGCTTTGGCCGATACGGCGGGGCGGTAGAAATTTTTGCCAATGATGTCCTGGCCCTCTTCGGTGTACAGGTACTCGAGATAAGCCGTGGCCAGGGCGCGGGTGCCTTTTTTGTCCACGTTTTTGTCCACCACCGCCACGGCGGGCTCGGCCAGAATGCTCAAGGACGGCGCCACGACGTCAAACTTGGCGCCAAACTCTTTTTCTAACAAATAGGCCTCGTTTTCCCAGGCAATCAGCACATCGCCCTGGCCGCGTTGGGCAAAACTGATGGTCGATCCGCGCGCCCCGGTGTCCAAAATCGGCACGTTGGCAAACAGCTTGGCCACAAAGTCTTTGGCTTTGGCGTCACTTCCCGTTTTGCGCTTGGCAAACTCCCAGGCCGCCAGGTAGTTCCAGCGCGCGCCGCCCGAGGTTTTGGGGTTGGGGGTGATCACTTTCACATCCGGGCGCACCAGGTCGTCCCAGTCTTGGATGTGCTTGGGGTTGCCCTCGCGCACCACCAGCACGATGGTGGAGGTGTAGGGCGAGGCGTTATGCGGCAAGCGCTTTTGCCAGTCTGGGGCAATCCAGCCGCCGTTTTTGACCACCGCGTTGGTGTCACCGGCCAGCGCCAGCGTGGCCACGTCGGCGTCCAGCCCGTCGATGATGGAGCGGGCCTGCTTGCCCGAGCCGCCGTGGCTTTGCTGGATGCGAACGTCCTGGCCGGTCTTGCCTTTCCAGTATTTGGCAAAGGCGGCGTTGAAGTCCACGTACAACTCCCGCGTGGGGTCGTAGGACACGTTGAGCAAACTCGCCGCCTGCTGCGCCAATGCTCCAGCGGATGCGCACGCCAGCACAGCGGCCACCAGCGCCAGACGGCCCGCCTGGAGGCCAAAACGGGACAAGAAAAGGGATGCGGGGCGGGAAGAGACCACGGAACAACTCCAGAAAAAGGCCACGCAACACTGCGATGGACGGGATTCTGGACGCGTCTTGTTAAAACCAAAAATACTGTTTTGTTACTTCTATATGCAAAAAATGCGCAATAACAAGATCTCTTGTTTGCGTTGGGGTCACTGCGCGAACACGGCAGTGCGCAGCTCAGGCAGCACACCGCAGGCAATGGTCTGGAAATTTAGACCGCTACCCCGCCCCGGCCAGCCCCCTGCGCAAACTGCTTGGCACCGGCGCTGAATTCGCCGCTGGCCAGCGTGGCTTGGCCGTGGATGAATTCGTTGTTCAACGCCGCCTCCAGATCCAGGCCGCCTTGCTCGTAGGCGCTCAAGCGGTCGTGGCGCAGACAGTTTTGGGGCAAAGCGGCGAGCTGCTGCGCCAGCGCCAGCGCGGCGACTAGGCCCTGACCATCATCGACCACGCGGTTGGCCAGGCCCATGGCCAAGGCTTCATCAGCGCCCACGGCGCGTCCGGTGAGTACCAGGTCCAAGGCCCGAGACAATCCAATCAGACGCGGCAAGCGCACCGTGCCGCCGTCGATCAGCGGCACGCCAAAGCGGCGGCAGAACACGCCCAGCACCGCCGAACGCTCCACCACCCGCAAATCGCACCACAGCGCCAGTTCCAGGCCGCCGGCCACGGCGTGGCCGCTGATGGCCGCCACCACGGGCTTGGACAGCAGCATGCGCGTGGGCCCCATGGGTGCGTCGCCATCGGGCTCCAGGCGGTTGCGCCGCGCGGGATCGTTCATGGCCTTGAGGTCGGCGCCGGCACAAAAAGTGCCGTGCTCGCCATGCAGCACCGCCACGTGGGCTTGGGGGTCCGCATCAAAAGCGCGAAAGGCGTCGGCCAAGGCTTGTGCAGTCTGGCGGTCCACCGCATTGCGTGCCTGCTCGCGGTTGAGGTAAACCACCGTGACCGCGCCATGGTGGCGCACTACAACCGGGCTATCGGGCATCACAGACTCCACATAGATGAACACAGGCTTGGATTGCGTTGCATTATCCGGCGAGCTGCCCTTTTAGCCGGGGCCAGCGCGGGCTCATGCCCGCGCGTACTGCGGCAATTGCTCCGCGCGCTCTTGGCAGGTGATGCAGCGCGCAGCCTCGGGCAAGGCGTGCAAACGCTGCGGCGTGATGGCGCCACCACAGTCGCTGCATAAACCGTAGGTACCAGCATCGATCCGTTCCAAGGCGGCATCTATCGCACCCAGCTCGGCGGTTTCACGTTCATTGAGGGCAAATTCCACATCCCGCTCGCTGGCCACCTGCGCCGCAGAGTCCTCAGAATGGGCGAAATGCTCTTGCGCTACGTCAGCGCGACTGCGCACGCCACCGCGCTGCTCGGCGATCTGGGCCAGGAGCGTCGAGCGCCGGGTGAGCAGAAGCTTGCGATATTCGTCGGCGAGGTCAGACTGGGTCACGGTTGCTTCTCCTTTGCGCTGGTTGCCAGCCATGGTAGGCAGCGCCGCGCCGCAGGCTATGATGCAAATCAAGCAAGCAAACGTGTTCTACGGGAAAACCGCGGTGGAACCGTCCATCAATTGCGGGTTTAATAGAAGGGTTGACGTAGCGCACTGGTTCGGACCGTCCGGCCAGAGCAGTCCCCGCCTTTGAATTGAAGAATGAGCCACGAATTCATCCTAGAAACCCGCCAACTGGTCAAAGAGTTCAAAGGCTTTGTGGCCGTCGACCACGTCGATCTGCGGGTGCGCAAGGGCACGATCCACGCGCTCATCGGGCCCAACGGCGCGGGCAAAACCACCTGCTTTAACCTGCTGACCAAGTTTTTGACACCCAGCGCGGGCCAGATCTTGTTTGAAGGCCGTGACATCACCGCGCTCTCGCCCGTGCGCATTGCCCGCCAGGGGGTGATTCGCTCGTTTCAGATTTCTTCGGTGTTTCCCCACCTCACGGTGCTGGAAAACGTGTGCATTGCGCTGCAACAGCGGCTGATGAAGACCTCCTTCCAGTTCTGGCGCTCCGAGCGTGTGCTGGAGCAGTTGCACCCGCGCGCGCTGGAACTGCTGCGCGAGGTGGACCTGGAAGCCTATGCCGCCATCCCCGCCGTGGAGCTGAGCTATGGCCGCAAGCGCGCGCTGGAGATCGCCACCACCCTGGCCATGGACCCGCAACTCATGCTGCTGGATGAACCGACGCAAGGAATGGGCCTGGAGGACGTGGACCGCATTCGCCAGCTGATCAAAAAAGTAGCAGCCAACCGCACCGTGCTGATGGTGGAACACAATATGAGCGTGGTATCGAGCATTGCCGACACCATTACCGTGCTGCA
>CANFWT010000115.1 GCA_947450895.1 Comamonadaceae bacterium
CTTTGTGGAAATGGGCAGCGACGCTGAAGCACAAGCCGCAATCAACGGCATGAACGGCCAACAATTCGGCGGCCGTGGCCTGGTGGTCAACGAAGCCCGTCCGATGGAACCCCGTCCTCCCCGCACTGGCGGCGGCGGCTTCGGTGGTGGCGCTGGCGGCGGCCGCTCAGGCGGCGGCTACGGTGGTGCAGGCGGTGGCGGCTACGGCGGCGGCGCTGGCGGCGGTCGCTCCGGTGGTGGCGGTGGATACGGCGGTGGCCGTTCCGGCGGCGGCGGCTACTAAACAGCCTCTGGATTGCATTGGCCTTGTGCCAATGCAATAAAGTACAGGGTCCCTCGGGGCCCTTTTTTTGTGCCTGCTGTCAGCAATCGTGCCAACAGGAACGCACGAACAGCGGCACTAGGGCACTGAGCGATTGGGTACCAGGGTGGCATGCACATGACCGGTGAGTTGAACCACCTGCGTCACATTGTCATAGTCCAGCGCATCCGCCGTAAACCGGTCCGCACCGTGGCGCAATTCCACTGGCAAGTGTGACTTGACCCGCTCGTCTTTGGCGAACACGTGCAAAAACTCCCCCCGAAATTCCATGCGAGGACTTTCGCCCTCGTGTCGCAGGGCCTGTGCTTCGCGTACCACATGCGCCTTTCCCATCAGCTGTACTTCGCTGGCGTCTTCATTGGTCAAACCACGCTGCGCCGAAGCCAAACTTAGGCGGCCTTGTGCGTCCTGCGCGCGCAGCGCGATTGCGTCGACCTCCGTCCATTGCGCATCGGGATAATGGCGCGCAGCAGCACCCGTCACTTCCGCGTGCAAGCTCCCATCCTTGTCGAAGTTCTTGACGGAAAAATCCTCCATGAAATAGTCCGGCGCATGCACCGCCAACGTGGCCACCGGTGGCGCAGCGATGGGCGCCGCGGTGCGCACCAGCCAATAGCTGCCCAGGGCCAGCACCGACATCAGTGCCAAGGGCAAGGACAACAAGAAGCGGTCCCAGATCGTCGCAAAGAGATGCCTCACGGGGTGTACGCCGACAGCAGCGCCTGGTAGTGGCCGCTGGCCGAGAGCAACAGATCGCAAAGTTCGCGCACTGCGCCCTGGCCGCCGTGGCGAACAGTCACAAAATGGGCGCGCGCTAGCACCTCCGGGTGGGCGTTGGCCGGTGCGCAGGCCAAGGCGGCATGGTGCATCATGGGCAAATCTGGCCAATCGTCGCCCATGGCGGCGGCCTGGCTCCAGTCCAAGCCCAAGTCTGCCAGGGTGCTTTGGGCCGCCGGGCCTTTGTCTTCGGTACCGAAATGCGCGTGGCTGATGCCCAGGGCCTGCAGTCGTTTGCGCAAGGGCGCAGAGTCGCGCCCAGTGATGACGGCGGGCGTGATGCCCGCTTTTTGCAGCATCTTCAGGCCATGCCCGTCCAGGGTGTGAAAGCGCTTGAGGGTTTCACCGGTCTCGGAATACAGCAAGCCGCCATCCGTCAAGACGCCGTCCACGTCGAAAAACACCACCTTAACCGCTTTGGCGCGCTGCAACAGCCCAGCGCTAAAGGGCGGTACGGTCGCCATCAGATCACCTTGGCCCGCATCAGGTCATTGGTGTTGACGGCGCCGCACAGGCGTCCGTCCGCGTCCACCACCAAAACGCTGGTAATTTGCCGCCGCTCCATCAGCTCCACCGCATCCACCGCCAGCGCGTGGGCGGCAATCGTGGTGGGGCCGGCGTGCATCACGTCTTGGGCCGTCTTGTCGCGCAAGTCCACGCCGCGCTCCACCCAGCGGCGCAAATCTCCATCGGTAAAGATGCCCAGTACGCCGCCTTGGGCGTCCACCACGGCGGTAGCACCGAGGCCTTTGGCGCTCATTTCACGCATTAGGTCGCTAAAGCTTGCATTCAGGGCTACGCGCGGCACCGCGTCGCCTGCGCGCATGACGTCGCTGACGTGGGTCAACAGCTTGCGCCCCAGCGCGCCGCCGGGGTGGGAGCGGGCAAAGTCTTCGGCCCTGAAACCGCGCGCATCGAGCAGCGCCACGGCCAGCGCATCGCCCATGGCCAGTTGTGCGGTAGTGCTGGCCGTAGGTGCCAAATTCAGCGGACAGGCTTCTTTGTCCACTGCGGTGTTGAGCCATACGTTGGCGTGCTGCGCCATGCTGGAATCGGGGTTGCCAGTCATGGCCACCAAGGGCGTACCCAGGCGTTTGAGCACTGGAACAATGGCGCTGATCTCTTGCGACTCGCCACTGTTGGAAATCACCAGTACCAGGTCATGCGCCGTGACCATGCCCAGATCGCCGTGGCTGGCTTCGGCCGGGTGAACGAACATGGCTGGCGTGCCAGTGGAGGCTAGCGTGGCAGCGATTTTGCGCCCCACATGCCCACTTTTGCCCATGCCCATAACGACCACGCGACCAGAAATGGCCAGCACCATGCCCACCGCTTGGGCAAAGGAGTCGTCCAATCGCGCTTTAAGTCCCAACACGGCTGCGGCTTCAATATCAAACGTGGCGTTCGCCAATTCCAGCGCGCGCCGGGCTGCAGCGGGGGACAGGGCGGCAAGGGATTGGGTCATCGCGGCATTTTATAGACCGTCTGCGGTGAGGACTCGGTGACGCTGCTCGGCGCTGGCGCATGGTTTGCGCGATGCCACGGGCGCGATGCGATGAACCGTCACAATCGGTGTGCCGCACCAGCGCACCTGCAGCCGCTTTGATAGCTGGTGCACGCACCAACTTCACGATTTTGTTTGCCCATGGACCACACCCACGTTTCCGACTACCTGCGCGCCCACATCCGCACCGTGCCCGATTGGCCTGCGCCGGGGGTGCAATTTCGCGATATCACACCGCTGCTGCAAGACGCCAAGGTGTTTCGTGTGCTGATAGACGCCTTTGTGCACCGCTACATGGACGCCGAGCGACGTCCCGACATCGTCGCCGGATTGGACGCGCGCGGCTTTATCCTGGGCGCGGTAGTGGCCTACGAGCTCAATATCGGTTTTGTGCCCATCCGCAAAAAAGGCAAGCTCCCGTTCACCACGGTAGAAGAAACCTACGAACTCGAATACGGCAACGCCACGGTAGAACTGCACACCGACGCGGTCAAGCCGGGCCAGCGCGTGCTCTTGATTGACGACTTGATCGCCACCGGCGGCACCATGATGGCGGGCAAAAAACTGCTGGAGCGCCTGGGCGCGGCGGTGACGGAGGGTGCGGCCATCGTTGACCTGCCCGAGCTCGGCGGCTCCGAGAAGCTGCGTGCCACCGGCATGCCGCTGTTTACGCTGCTGGACTTTGCCGGGCATTGATGCCCGCGGCGCGGCCTACTTGCCGATACAAAAACTGGAAAAAATCACGCCTAGCAAATCGTCCGAGCTGAATGCGCCGGTGATCTCGTTCAGGGCGTTTTGTGCCAGACGCAGCTCTTCGGCCAGCAGGTCCAGCGCCTGGGCGCTTTGGGCCAAATGGGCCGCTGCTTCCATCAGGTGGGCGTCCACTTGGCGCAGCGCCTGCACGTGGCGCTCGCGGGCCATGAACAGGCCGCCGGCCGGGGCTTGCCAGCCTGCGGCGTGCAGCAAGGCGGCGCGCAGCGCCTCCAGGCCCGCGCCGGTTTTGGCGGACAGGCGGATGCCGGCAATTGGCTGGGGCGCCTCGGCAACCGCATCGGCTTTGTTCCAGACGTCGATGATGGGCACCTGGCGGCCGATTTTTTGTGCCAATTGGGCTGCAATTTGCGCGTCGGCGGCGGCGTAGGCAGCACTGTCGCAGCGCGTCAGGTCGTGCAAAAACAGCACCGCGTCGGCACCTTCAATCGCTGCCCAAGCCCGTTCAATACCGATTTTTTCGACTGCATCCAGGCCCTCGCGCAGGCCAGCGGTGTCGACCACATGCACAGGCACACCTTCGATCTGGATGGTTTGCTCTACCTTGTCGCGGGTGGTGCCGGCAATCGGCGTGACGATGGCCAGCTCGGCCCCGGCCAGGGCGTTGAGCAGCGAGGACTTGCCTGCGTTGGGTTGGCCAGCAATCACCACCTGAATGCCTTCGCGCAGCAGCGCGCCTTGGGTGGCCTGCTGTTGCAGCGCCTGCAAGGCCGCTTGCAGGCGTGCGAGCTGGCCCTGGGCGTCGGCCTTTTGCAGGAAGTCGATTTCTTCTTCCGGAAAATCCAAGGTGGCTTCGACCAGCATGCGCAGGCGCACCAGGGCGTCGCGCAAGGTGTTGACCTGTTTGGAAAACGCGCCCGCGAGCGAGGCGGTGGCGCTGCGGGCTGCCGCCTCGGTGCTGGCGTCTATCAGATCGGCAATGGCTTCGGCCTGGGCCAGGTCGATTTTGTCGTTCAAGAACGCGCGCTCAGTGAATTCGCCCGGCTGCGCCAGCCGCAAGCGGGGCAAGAGCGGTGCAGCACCAGCCGCATCGCCCTCTTGCGCCAGCGCCAAACAGCGCGCCACCAGCAGTTGCAATACCACCGGCCCGCCATGGGCTTGCAGCTCCAGCACGTCTTCACCCGTGAAGGAATGCGGCGCGGGGAAATACAGCGCCAGTCCTTGGTCTATGGGTGCGCCAGCGGCATCCTGGAAAGGCAAATAGGTGGCTTCACGCGGGTGCAGGTCACGGCCCAACCAGGCGCGCACCAAGGCGCCAAGGCTCTTGCCGCTCAGGCGCACGATGCCCACCGCACCGCGCCCAGGGGCGGTGGCAATGGCGATGATGGGGTCGTGGTGGCGGCTGAGCATGGTTTAAACAGCGGTGTGCGGGTTATACAGGCAACAAATGCAAAAGGGGCCGCTTGCGCGGCCCCTGGCTTGGCAACCTGCAAGCTGCGTTTACTTGAATGACGGCAGGTTGAACTGCGGCGGCACGCCCATGCGGGTGTTGATCAGCCACTGCTGCGCGATTGACAGGATGTTGTTGGTAATCCAGTAGACCACCAAGCCGGAAGGGAAGAAGAAGAACATCACGCTAAATGCCAGCGGCATGAACCACATCATCTTGGCTTGCATCGGGTCTGGTGGCGCCGGGTTGAGCGCAGTTTGCAAGAGCGTGGTCAAGGTCATGACCAGCGGCAGGATGTAGAAGGGGTCAGGCGCCGACAGGTCATGGATCCAGCCCATCCAGGGCGCGTTGCGCATCTCCACGCTCGACAGCAGCACCCAGTACAGGGCGATGAACACCGGAATCTGGACCATGATGGGGAAGCAGCCGCCCATCGGATTGACTTTTTCCTCGCGGTAAATGCGCATCATCTCCTGCTGCATTTGCTGTGGGTTGTCTTTGAGGCGCTCACGCATCTCGGTAATCTTGGGGTTGACGGCCTTCATTTTTGCCATGCTGGCGTAGGCCTTGGCGTTGAGCCAGTAGAACGCGATTTTCAGCAGCAGCACCAGCGCTACGATGGACCAGCCCCAGTTCTGGATGACGCTGTGGATGTGGTCCAGCAAAAAGTACAACGGCTTGGCCAGAATCGTCAGCCAGCCGTAGTCCTTGACCAGTTCCAGCCCCGGCGCCAGGGCTTCGAGCATTTTTTCTTCTTGCGGCCCCACGAAAAAGGTGGTCTCTATGGTGCGGGTGGCGCCCGGTGCAATGGCTTCCAGGGGCGCGACCATGGCGGCGCGGTAGCAGCAATCGGCAAGACCGCCACCGAGCTCGACGGCATCGAGCGAAATGGTGCGGCTCATGCCCTCGGGCAAGATCCAAGCGCTGGCGAAGTAGTGCTGCACCATGGCCACGTAGCCGGTGGTGGACTGTTTCTCGTAATCAGCGCTCTTCTTCTTGATGGCGCTGAATTCGACTTTTTGGTATTTTTTGGCTTCGGTATACACCGCCGGGCCGGTAAAGGTGGAATAGAAGGACGACTCGCCCGCAGGCTTGTTGCCATCGCGCACCAGTTGCAAATAGAGCTGCGGCGCAATCGGCGCGGCGGTGGTATTGATCAGCGCGTGGCTGACGGCCACGGCGTATGAGCCGCGCTTAACGGTATAGGTTTTAACGAGCTTGATGCCACCCACGTCCGCCGATTCAAAGCGAATCTGCAGGCTGTCGGCACCGTCTTTGAGGGTGCGCTCACCCGTTACCGCCATGGGCGTTTTGTGGGTCGGAAAAGCGCCAGGCACGGCGCCCGACACCACACCCGACTGGGCCAAGTACACGCGGTCCTTGCTGTCATCAAGCAGTACAAAGTGCTTGGCGTGGTCGGCGGTGTCGCCATATTTCAGGAATTCCGAGCCCACCAGGGTACCGCCCTGGGTGTCAAAACGCAGACTGAGCACATCGGTGCTAACGGTAAAGCGCTCACTCGGAGCGCTTGGCGCCGATCCATCAGCCGCAGCCACGCCACCCGCAGGCAGGGAAGCGGTTGCCGTGGCCACGGAACCAGGCACACTGGCGTCGGAGGCAGCAGCTTTGGCGCCCGGGGCTGCCGCTGTGGCGTCCACCTTGGCAGGCTGACCTTGGAAGAAGGTCGCCTTGTGCCCGTTGTAAATCTGCCATTGGTCCCACAGCAGCACCATGGAAAAGCCAAAAACCACCCACAAAATAGTGCGGCGAATATCGTTCATGAAGTTTTCTTTTCGGAAGAGGGAGAAATCAGGCGGCTAAAAAGCCGGGGTTTTTCGGTCGGGACCGGGTCGTGGCCCCCAGCACACCAGGGCTGGCAGCGCGCCAATCTGGACAATACCAAGTAACTGCCAGCGCCGGCGCCATGGGCTTCAAAGGCTTCAAGAGCATACCCAGAACAGGTAGGCTCAAAGCGGCACGCTGAGCCCAACCAGGGACTCAACAACAGGCGGTAGGCCCGCACCATGCCGATCAACAGGGCGCGCACCATGGCCTCAAGCACGCAATTGCGGGTGGGCACTGGCGCGCACGAAGAGCTCCATCAGCTCCGCCCGCACCGCGGCTTTGAGCGCGTCCGATGTGGCGCTGATGAACTCTTGGCGGTCGAATGTGCCGCGCAAGCGCACCACGTGCGCGCGCGGAGCCAGCTTGTCGCTGAACTGGACGCTCAAAGCGTAAATCTGGCGTTTGATGGCATTGCGCGTAACAGCACGCTTGGCCCAGCGCTTGGGCACCATGGCACCCAGCACCGATTGCTGCGCTGCTTGCCCATGCGCATCGCC
>CANFWT010000116.1 GCA_947450895.1 Comamonadaceae bacterium
GCCCTCACCGGCGACGCCCTGACGGCCAGCGCCTCGACGGCCTTTGATGGCCTGAGCCTGCAACACCTGGGCGACCCGGGTGTAGACCAGGTCACGGTGATGGCCACAGACACGGGCGTGTCGGACCTGGTGCTGCACATCGACTCGGGTGTTACGGACGCCGGTCACCACACGGTGACGATGGACGTGGCGCTGGCTGCAGGCGATTACCAAGAGCACGGAAGCGGTTCGTTCCTGTCCACGCACCTCGGCACCGACAGCAGCCATGCACAAACTGGCGGCCTGAGCCTGGATCAACTGGGCAGCCACGGTCTTGGCGTGGACGTGATTGACGTGGTGGGCCATGATGGTGCTGCAGGTGAGTACCTGCTGCATATCAATGCGGCAGACGCCTTGGCAGTCCATAACGCTGGTATGGCATTTGATTCCGGTGACGACATTGTGTTGGACATCGCAAGCGCCAGCGATCTGGCGTCCATGGCCAGCTTTATCGATGGTGGCAACGGGCTGGATGGAATGCAAGTAGACGCGCTGCAGTTGGGTACAAGCGGCGTCGAGATCATGTTGGGTGGCGACCAGTCGCTTGCCGATTTGCTTACGGCGCTGACCGGTTCGGGAGTGCTCACCGCGCAAGACCTTGCGTCTGTGCATATGGATGTGACCGATGTGTCCTTCGTGGCTGTGGACGCTACCGCGGACATTTCCATCGATGACGCCATGGTCAAGGCCTTGCTGGACAACAACATGTTCAGCGCCGATGCGGCTGCCATCGTCAACGTCGATGCCACGTCCGACAAAGACGGTCATGTGGGCACTACGCTTGCACAGCTGGGCGAAATCGGCGCAGACCACGTGGTGGTGGCAGACGGTCAAGCCCAGGCCTACATCGACTTGGGCAACATCTCCGATGCCAGTGGCCTGGCCTCTTTGTTGGAGAGTTTGTCCACGGGCGAGGGCTCCAGCCTGGTTACACATGCCGACGGTGGCGCAGTGGAAACGGCCTTGGTGCTTGATGGTGAGAGTCAGCTCGAGATCATTAACCTGTTGGAAGGCACCAGCACGGAGGCCACAGATGTCGTCAGCAAGCTGGCCGCGATCGGCATCGACCATGTGTACGTTGCCGACAGCACCGGTGTCGAGCAGATTGGCCAAGATCCGCAGCAGTATCGCGATCTGCTCAACCACCACAACACTTGACAGCGGTTTGGGCACGTTGCCCAATAGGAAGGGGACGGCTTACGCCGCCCACCTTCCGCCCTGCGGGAGCTTGAGAGGGTTCAGAGTGGTAGGCTCGCGAATTGTGCGAAACCGAGGAGCTGATTTACATGGCAACGATCGATAGAAAAGCCGCCTTTGCCGGCGCAGATGCGCTTCTGGCGCGTTCATCGCGCCAGACGCCCTTGGGTAAGCTGCTGGGGCAGTGCAAGCAAACATTCGTGTTTATGGTGTTGCTCACCTATGTGCTTGAGGCATTGAGTATTGCGCCCATGGTCTACATGCTCAATGTGTACGACCGTGTGCTCACCAGCCGCAGTGGCGTAACGCTGGTGTCCCTCACCACGGTGATGGTTGGTGTGTACGTGTTTTGGATGGCGGTGGAGTGGATTCGCCAGCGGCTGATGGTGCGTTTGTCGCTGCGCATTGATTGGGACCTGGGTCCTGACGTTTTTGACGCGTCTTTCAGGCGCTACGCACTGCGCAAAAATGTGGACGTGCACCAAATGCTGGGTGACTTGATGAACATCCGCCAGTTTCTCACCGGTGCGCCAGTGCTGGCCCTTATCCAAGCCCCGTTTATGGTGGTTTTCGTGGTGATCGGCTGGTTGTTCCACCCTTATCTGGCCATTTTTTCTGCGGTGGCATCGGTGCTGATGCTGGTCATGACGTATTTGACGCTCAAGATCTCCGGGCCCATCTTGCGCCAAGCCGAACAGGCCAAGACCGACGCCAACCGAGTAGCGTCCGAGAGCTTGCGCCAGGCCGAAACCACGCTGGCCATGGGCATGCTGGGCGCCGTGCGCGACCGCTGGTACGGCGAACACAGCCAGTTTTTAACCAAGCAGGTCTACGCCAGCGAGGCCAGCGGCCTGATGGGTGGTTTTACCGGCTTTTTGACCAAGGCCATGCCGTCTTTGCAAATAGCGCTGGGTGTCTACCTGGCCATGGAAAACCTGATCACCGGCGGCATGGTGATCGTGGCCAGCATGCTGGTGTCCAAGTCCATGGGCCCGATGAACTCCTTGCTGTCCAACTGGCGCCAGATTGCCACTGCCCGCCAAGCTTACGACCGCATCAACGCGCTGCTGCAAGACGACGAGGTACTGGGCGACAAGATGCAGCTGCCCGTGCCCCAAGGCAGTCTGGCCGTGGCGGATTTGGTGGGCGTACCACCTGGCTCGCCCCGCCCGGTGCTGGCTGGCATCAACTTCACTTTGGCACCAGGTCAGGTGCTGGCCATTGTGGGGCCTAGCGCTGCGGGCAAGAGCTCGCTGGTTAAATTGCTCTTGGGGCTGTGGAAGCCTGCGGCGGGCTCGGTGCGTCTGGACGGCGTGGAGCTGTCGGACTGGAGTCACGACGAAGTAGGCCCCCTTTTGGGCTATGTGCCCCAGGAAATCGAGTTTTTTGAAGGCACGGTCGCCGAAAACATCGCCCGTCTGGGCCCCGTGGATTCAGAAAAAGTGGTCCAAGCCGCCCAGCTCATTGGCATGCACGCGGTGATTTTGGGCTTTCCGCAGGGCTATGACACGCCTTTGGGCTCCACCGGCTTTGCTTTGTCTGGTGGCCAGCGCCAGCGTATCGCCATTGCGCGGGCGGTATACGGATGCCCGAAATACATTGTCATGGACGAACCCAACTCTAATTTGGACGACGCGGGTGAGGGTGCGCTCGTTAAAGCCATCGAGCAACTCAAGGCCATGGGCTCTACGGTGGTCATCACCACCCACCGGCCCCGCCTGGTGGGCGTGGTGGACTCCATGCTGGTACTTCAGGCCGGCAAACAGGTGGCCTTTGGCCCGGCCAAAGGCGTGCTCGACGCGGTGCGCAAAGTGCAGGCCGGCAATTCGGGCGCGGCACTGGCCGCGGTGCCTTCAGGCGCTGCAGCGCCCGCGGTGCAGGCTGTTCCCGCCATGGGGGTGGCCGCATGAGCACCCCGGTTGCCAAAGACGAGCCCGCGCTGGGCTTGGTGGGCCGCATTGACGCAGTGGTGGCCAGTTGGGTAGGCGGATGGAACCCCTACGACCCCACTCGCCTTAAGCACCGCAGCCTCAAGCCTGTGGCGGTGGAAGAGTCCAACATCCGCAAGCGCGCCACACAAATTTTTGTGTTGTTTTTTGCCCTTTTCCTGGTCTGGGCCTTCAAGGCGCCGCTGGACGCGGGCGTCTCGGTGCAAGGCAGCGTGGTGGTCATGGGCAACCGCAAGGCGGTGCAACATCCGTTTGGTGGTGTGGTGCAAGAAATACTGGTCAAAGAAGGCGATGAGGTCAAGGCCGGCGCGGTGCTGTTGCGCGTTAACCCCCTGAAAAGCGACGCGCAGATGACCGGCTTTGAGTTGCAATACATCAATATGCTGGCCTCAGAATCGCGCCTCAAGTCTGAGCGCGACGGCGCGGGCGGCATTGTGTGGGCTGAAGAGCTAGGCCGGCGCTTCAGCAAGCAAGACCCCCGGGTGCTCGAGGCCAAAAACCTGCAGGTCAAGCTTTTTAGCTCGCGAAAAGCCGACTTTGACGGCCAGATTGCCAGCCTGCAGGAGCAAATCGTGGGCCTGATGGCCGTGCTCAAGTCTCGCCAAGACCAGGCGCGCACCCTGGACCAGGAAATGAAAAACTCCCGCGACCTGGCCAAAGACGGCTTTGTGCCGCAAAACCAGGCCAACCAGGCCGAACGCACCAAGATAGAGATCGACTCCGGCATGGTCAGCACCCAGGCCGACATTGCCCGTGCCAAACTGCAGATCAGCCAAGTGCGCACTTTGTTTCTGAAAGAAATCGACACCCAGCTGCAAGAAATTCAAAAAACCCGTGACGCGGTACTGGGCAATTTGGACTCTGCCAAGTTTGACCGCGAATCCGTGGCCGTGCGTGCCCCCGCCAATGGCACCGTGGTGGGTATGAAGGTGTTTACCGCCGGCGGCGTTATCTCTGGCGGTCAGGTGTTGATGGAAATTGTGCCCAAAGACGGCGCCCTGGCGGTGGACGTGCATGTGCCGCCCACGCTGATCGACAAGGTCAGCGTGGGCATGTTGGCCGACATGCGCTTTGTCGCCTTTAACCAAACCACCACGCCTGTCATCCCGGGCCTGGTGGCCGTGGTGGGTGCCGACAAACAGGCGGGCACTGCCGCGTCCGAGCCTGAGTTTTACCTGGCACAAATCCAGACCACCGACGAAGGTCTCAAAATGCTGGGAGACTTAAAACTTCAGCCTGGCATGCCGGTCGACGTGGTCATCAAATCGGGCGAGCGGTCCTTCATGAGCTACCTGCTCAAGCCCCTGGCCGATAAATTTGCGAGAGCCTTTAAAGAGTGAAAAACCTTGTTTCTCTATCCGGCGGCCTGTGTGCCTGCCTGCTGGCTGCATCGGCCGGCGCACGTGACCTGGCGGCGGATTTTCGCAGTGCCCTGCAGTTTGACCCCAGTTACCAGACCGCGGTGGCTGACTCGGCCATCAGTGCGCGCACAGCCAAGCAGTCGCGGACTATTTTTTACCCAGAAGCCACTTTCAGCACCCAACGCCTGGCCACTGACACCAGCGACCGCTTTGCCCTGAACGTCAGCCAGCCCATTTTGGACTGGCAGCGCCTGGTGGTCTTGGGCCAAGCAGAGCCGCAAGAGGCCCTGGGGCAAGCCAGCCTGCTGGTCAAGCAGCAAGAGCTGGCGGTGCGCCTGCTCAAGGCCGCCACCGACATCACGCTGGCCAACGAAAGCCTGCGCCTTAACGACGCCAAGCTCCAGGCCGTAGCCCAGCAGGCCGAGCGCGCCACGCGCTTGCTGCAAATGGGGCAGGGTACCGTCACCGACCTGCGCGACATTCAGGTCAAAGTCAGCCAAGCGCGCGCGCAGCAGTTTGCGTTTCAAACCCAGTTGCAAACCGCGCTTAAGCAATACGCGTCCATTACCGGCACCACGCAGGCTGCTGCCGACTTTGTGCTGCCGCTGGAGCAAGGCGAATTTGCGGTCCAGCCGCTACAGACCTACACCGAGCTGGGCCTGCAGGCCTCGCCCTCGGCGGTGGCCGCACGCCTGAACGTCGACTTGGCACGCAGCGAAGTCACCAAAATCAAGGCCAGCTTCGTGCCCACCGTGTCTGCCCAGTACAGCTACAACCAGGCCGCAGGCACCACCACCAGCGCCAGTTATTGGGGCGTCGGCCTGTCCGTGCCCCTCAAGGCGGGCACCTACTACAGCATGCAGGCCGCAGAAGCCACGGTCGTTAAAACCCAAGAAGCGCTGCGCGAGACCGAAAGCAAAATCCGCCTCGACGCCGACAAACTCCGCGCCGTGGTGGACAGCGGCCTACAAGCCCTCAAAATCCAGCGCGAGGCCATCGCCTCGGCCGAACTCAGCGTTGAAGCCAACACCAAAAGCTACCAAGGCGGCGTGCGCACTGCCGTGGACGTGCTCAACGCCATCCAAACCGTGTACCAGGTCAAAAGCGACTACGTCTCTTTGGCCACCACCCAGGCGCAAAACATTTTGGCCCTGGTTTTGTTGTCTGCTACGCCGCCGTTAGAGGCCGTGCTAGAGTCCCAGCGTTACCTTTTTGGCGCTCCTTAAGCCTCTGCCCATGATTTCCCTTTGCATTACTGGCCACAGCGCGCCTGCCATCACCGCTGCGCATGCCGCCCTGGTGGCCGCAGGCATGGCCCCCGCCCGCCCCCTCGCGCGTGACGCGCAGATCAATTTCGCCACCTGGCACGAACGCGTTTACCAAGCGCTGCTGCAAAGCCAGGCCGAGTCTGGTGATGAGGCTGATGGCAGCGACACCACCGAAGCCGACGCAGCCCCCGCCACGATGGGCCGCTTGTGGGAGCAACTCGCCAGCGACCTGTTTTTGGCCAATATGGACGCCAAAATCTGGGGTTGGGCCGACGCGAACAGCCTGGGCTTGCTGGACTTTTGGCTGGATTTGGATGCCAGCACGCATTTTGTGCTGCTGGCTACCACGCCCGCGCAGTACCTGGCGGACCAACTCGCCCAGCTAGCCCACCAAGCAGGCGCCAGCCTGCAAGACCTGCCTGTGGACAGCCTCATGGACCAATGGCAGCAATCGCACCAAGCCATGCTGCGCTTTGCGCTGCACCACCCCAAGCGCTGCGTTTTGCTGCTGGCTGACCACCTGCCGCTTCAAACCGACGCCCTGGTCCAGGCCGTGAAAAGCACCTGGTCGCGCAAACTCAAAGCCCTGCGCACCGAGCAGCCCGCCGAATCTTCCCCCGCAGCCATGGCCGACGCCGGCCCCGGCGACGCACTGCTGCGCCACTTTGCCCAAGAGCTGTGCCAAGCCTACCCGCAGGCCCTGAGCCTGCAGCACGAAATCGCCTCGGTGGCCATGGCCTTGCCAGCCCCCGGCGTCGTGCCCGGAGTGCCCCACCTATTGCTTGACAGCGTGCTGAACACCGTGTCCTTGGCCCACCATGTGCCGGCCTTGCAACACCAGATGGCCGAAATTGCCGCCTCGCAAGACGTGCAAGCGCAGAGCCTGGCCCAAGCCACGGCCCAGCTCGACGCGTTGGCCCAAGAAAAGAATGCATTCACCGCAGCGCGCGATGCAGAAACTGCGGCGAAGGCCGAAGCGATAAAGCAACGCGACGCGTTGGCCCGAGAAAAGAATGCACTCACCGCAGCGCGCGATGCAGAAACTGCGGCGAAGGCAGAAGCGATAAAGCAACGCGACGCGTTGGCCCAAGAAAAGAATGCACTCACCGCAGCACGCGATGCAGAAACTGCGGCGAAGGCCGAAGCGATAAAGCAACGCGACGCGTTGGCCCAAGAAAAGACGGCATTGAGCGCAGCGCGCGATGCAGAAACTGCGGCGAAGGC
>CANFWT010000117.1 GCA_947450895.1 Comamonadaceae bacterium
CATCCCGCGCAATGTGCTGACCATTTGCCTGGGTAAAAGCACCTATGCGCGCTGCGGCATCATCGTTAACGTCACCCCCTTCGAGCCCGAGTGGGAGGGTTATGTGACGCTGGAGTTTTCCAACACCACACCCCTGCCGGCCAAGATTTATGCGGGTGAGGGTTGCGCCCAGGTGTTGTTTTTTGAAAGCGACGAAGTCTGCGAGACCAGCTACAAAGACCGGGGCGGCAAATACCAAGGTCAAACCGGTGTGACCTTGCCCAAAACCTGAAACGGCCCTTATCGGGGATAATCCCGGGCGACCCCCGCCTCTTGGGGGCAACCTGCTATCGGACGGATAGCAACCATTCTTGCTATGCATGCCCGACTTGATTACTGAAACCCCATCCCCCGCCACTCCTTTGGCCCTGTCGACCGACACCCCGGTCATGGCCTTCGCCCAGTTGCAACTGGCCCCCAGCCTGGCCCGTGCCGTGGCGGAGATGGGTTACGAGACCATGACGCCCATCCAGGCCCAGGCCATTCCGGTGGTACTGACCGGCCAGGACGTGATGGGTGCAGCCCAAACCGGTACCGGCAAAACGGCTGCCTTTTCCTTGCCGCTGTTGCAGCGCATGCTCAAGCATGAAAACGCGTCCACCTCTCCCGCGCGCCATCCCGTGCGCGCCTTGGTCTTGCTGCCCACCCGCGAGCTGGCCGACCAGGTGGCGCAGCAGGTCAAGCTCTACGCCAAATACACCCACCTGCGCAGCGCCGTAGTGTTTGGTGGCATGGACATGAAGCCCCAAACCCTGGAGCTGAAAAAAGGCGTGGAAGTGCTGGTGGCCACTCCCGGGCGGCTGTTGGACCACATTGAGGCCAAAAACGCGGTCCTCAATCAGGTCGAGTACGTGGTGCTGGACGAAGCCGACCGCATGCTCGACATCGGCTTTTTGCCCGACCTGCAGCGCATCCTGAGCTATCTGCCCAAGCAGCGCACGACGCTGCTGTTTTCGGCCACCTTTTCGCCCGAGATCAAGCGCTTGGCCAACAGCTACCTGCAAAACCCAGTCACCATTGAAGTCGCCCGCTCCAACGCCACCGCGTCAACCGTCGAGCAGCGCTTCTACAGTGTGGGCGAAGATGACAAACGCGCGGCCTTGCACCAAATATTGAAAACGCGTGGCATGAAACAGGCCTTTGTGTTTGTCAACAGCAAGCTCGGTTGTGCCCGCCTGGCCCGCTCGCTGGAGCGCGAAGGCCTTAAAACCACCGCGCTGCACGGCGACAAGAGCCAGGACGAGCGGCTCAAGGCGCTTGAAGCCTTCAAGAGCGGCGAGGTCGATTTGCTGGTTTGTACCGACGTCGCCGCCCGGGGTCTGGACATCAAAGATGTGCCCGCCGTATTTAACTTTGACCTGCCGTTCAACGCCGAAGACTATGTCCACCGCATTGGCCGCACCGGGCGCGCGGGCGCTTCGGGCTTGGCAGTGAGCTTTGTCGGTGGCAAAAACGATGCCCGCTTGCTGGCTGACATTGAGAAGCTGATCAAGGTCAAAGTCGATCTCGAGGCCATCGAATTCCCCCAGGACACGCCCGATATCGCAGCGCAGGGCCGCATCAACGATGGTCGCCGCATGTACAGCGACGCCGCACGCGACGACTCCCGCCGTCCGCCCCGCGCCCACAGCGGTGCGGTGCGCGACGTGGCCCACGAGGGGCAGTTTGCCCGACCAGCGCGCGATGAGCGCGCGCCCCGGCGCGACTACACGCGTGCGCCGACGCCGTCGCGCGATCCGTTTTTTGACAAACCCTACGAACCCAGTGTTGCTGCAGAAGTGGCGCCGTCGTGGGAGGCTGCGCCGCGCTCCGGCGTGCGCAGCATCTCGGCCAACATCAAGCCCAAGCGCCGCGTAGCGGCCTTGTTCAAGGCCGAGTAAGCCGGTCCCAACGGGGGACGGGGCCTCGCATCCCGCGTGGCGCTTTGCTCGAGACACCTGCGCTTTTCATGCCAGCCCTGGGCTTTGCGCAGCTGTGCAGTGAACCTGGTGCAAGGTCCAGGCCAGCGTGCCGGGTGCTTGCTGCGGCTCCAGCCGCAAAGCGCTCAGGCAGCCGCCCCATACGCATCCGGTGTCCATCGCCAGCACGTCGCGCCGCGCCAGCTGCCCCAAGGTAGACCAGTGGCCGAAGGCCACTGTGTCCTGGGCGGTTGCCCGGCCCGGGACGTCAAACCAGGGCATGAATCCGGCCGGCGCCTGGCCTGGGCCTTCTTTGCTCGCAAACTCCATCTGTCCCTGGGCGTCGCAAAAGCGCAAACGGGTGAGCGCGTTGACGATCACCCGCAGCCGGTCCATGCCATGCAGATGGTCGCTCCATTGCGCAGGGCTGTTGCCATACATGGCGCCAAGAAAATCTCCATAGCCAGGGCTGCGCAGCACGTCTTGCACCTCGGCGGCCAGCGCCAGTGTGCGCTCACCGCTCCAGCTCGGCAGCACCCCCGCGTGTACCAGCAGGATCTGGTGGCCTGCAATATCCAGCCTCAGCGCCATGGACTGCTGGCGCAGCCAGCCCAGCAGCAGGCCCCGGTCCGGCGCATCGAGCACGGCGCCCAGCGTGTCACCACGCCCTGGGCCACGCACGCCATGCGCGATGGCCAGCAGATGCAAGTCGTGGTTGCCCAGCACGCAGTGTGCAGCGCCATCGAGCGCCATGAGGCGGCGCAGCACACCGCGCGAATCGGGTCCACGGTTGACTAAGTCACCCAGCAGGTAGAGGGTGTCGCGGCTGGGCGAGAAGGAAATGTCGTCCAGCAGCCGCTCCAGGGCGCTGTCGCAGCCTTGGACATCGCCGATCAAGTAAAGTGCCATGTCTTCATTTTCGCGCCAGATGCATGGAATTTTTGCTGATTGTTTTTTTGACGCTGCTCAACGGCGTTTTCGCCATGTCCGAGCTGGCGCTGGCGGGCAGCAAGCGCTCGCGCCTTGGCGCATTGGCTGAGGCGGGCAACCAGGGCGCCAAAGCTGCGCTGGAACTGCTGGGCAACCCGAACCAGTTTTTGTCCACGGTGCAGGTCGGAATCACCTCGATTGGCGTGCTCAACGGCATTGTGGGTGAGGCAGCGTTCAGCGACGGTGTGGCGACTTGGTTGCAGGCCTGGGGAACGTCTGAAAAGGCGGCCGCCATCAGTGCGACCGCCCTGGTGGTGACGGCTATCACCTTCACGACGATCATTTTTGGCGAACTGGTGCCTAAGCGCATTGGCCAGTTGCACCCTGAGACGGTGGCCTGCTGGGTGGCGCGCCCTATGCTGTGGTTGGCTACCGCGGCCAAGCCCTTTGTCAAACTGCTCTCCAGCACCACGGCGGGCACGCTCAAACTGCTGCGTATTGATACCAATGCCTCACGCGCTGTGACTGAAGAGGAAATCACGGCCAGCCTGGAAGAGGGGGTGGACGCGGGCGTGATTGAAGAGCACGAGCACCAGATGGTGCAAAACGTGTTTCGCCTGGACGAGCGGCCTCTGACCTCGCTGATGACACCGCGCACCGATGTGCAGTGGTTTGACGCCTCCGACACCGTGGCGCACAGCCTGGCCATGGCCGGCATCGGCGGGGGCAAAGGCGCCCACTCCTGGTACCCGGTGTGTCGGGGGTCGCTCGACGATGTGGTGGGCGTCATCAGCGTGGCGCAAATGCTCGACCTGCGCGATCGCCAGGGGGCCTCCATTGGCCTGCACGCAGCGCCCGCGACCTTTGTGCCTGAAACCCTCAGCGGCATGGAGTTACTAGAGCAATTTCGCCTGCAGGCTGGGCGTCTGGTGTTTGTGGTGGATGAATATGGCGTGGTGCAAGGTTTGCTCACGCCGCGCGATTTGCTCGAAGCAATTACCGGCGAATTGCAGGTTGGCGCCCAGGCCGACGCCTGGGCCACGGAGCGTGAGGATGGTTCGTGGCTGCTCGACGGCGTCATGCCCTTGGGTGAGCTCAAGTCGCGGCTCGGTATGGAGGCGCTGCCCGGGGAAGAGCGTGGGCGCTACAACACCTTGGCCGGTTTGTTGATGTCTATCTCGGGCCGCCTGCCACATTTGGGTGAGCGCATCGCATGCCAGCACTGGACCTTTGAAGTGGTCGACATGGACGGACGGCGGGTGGACAAGGTCTTGGCGGTGCGCCAGCGGATGACGGATGAGGCGGTGTAAGGCGCCTTGTCAGGCCTGTCCGACAAGCTGGTAAGCCCATAAACCAAGCCACTCGTGCAGCGCCAAGGCCCACTTGCGGCTGCCGCGCACCATGGAGTAGGCGGTCCATGGCGTGTTGGTGCCGGTGGTGAAGTCGGCGGCGTAAGGCGTGACGTTCCAACCGGCTTTTTGGAAGGTTGCGAGGGACCTTCGCATGTGCCAGGCCGAGGTCACCAGCAGCCAGCGCTTGGCCGGGTCCACGCCGGGCACACGGGCACCCAATACGGCGTTCTCGTAGGTGGTGCGTGAACGCTCCTCCACCAGCAGGCGCTGCGGCGGTACACCGAGCGACGCGTAAAAAATCCGCGCACGGGCGCCCTCGGACAGGCCTTCGTCAAGCAAGTCGCCTTCGCCGCCGGTAAACAGCAGCTGCAGCGCAGGGTTTTCGCGCAACAGTGTCAGGGGAATGACCATGCGTTCGGCGGCGTCGTTCAGGGCGAACTGGCTTCGACCCTCCCAGACGTAGGAGGGTTCTAGCGCGCCACCGAGCACCACCACGCCGTCATAGGACTGGAGTTCCTGGGCACTGGGGGTGCGGGCGTAGGGGTCTTCCAGACGCCGCAACAGCATGTCGGGCAGAGGCTCCCAGCCCTGCAGGAGCAGCACGAGCAAAGCCAGTCCCACGGTGCGCAGACCCCAGCGCAGGCTTCCTGCCGTGGCACGCCCCAGTAGCACCAGGGCCACCAGCATCAAGGCCGCTGCCCAAGCCAAGGGGTGGGTCAGGAAAAGCAGCAGTTTGGAGGCGAAAAACACGGCCCGAGCTAAACCACTTTGGCGCTCGGTCGCGCCGCCATGCGGTCGCGCCATTCCTGTAAGGCGTGCAAGCCCAGATCGGCGGGGCTGATCTTGAGCAGGGCGCGCCCAAACTCGAGCGCGCAAAAGGCGGTGATGTCGGCAATGGTGAAGCGTGGCCCGGCCATCCAGGCTTGGGTTTGCAGCAGTTGGTCAAACACCGCTGCGTTCTGCGCAATCTTGCCCTTTTGCGACTGGCCAAAGTCGGCAAACTGGGGCGACTCCAGCGGCGCCAGCCCGGGGTGCGTGTGGCGAACGGCGTTGGCGATGCCCAGCAGCAGCGTCCACTCCACCCGGCGGTCAGCCATTTCGATAAAGGCGCGTTCCTCAAAATCCACGCCCATCAGGTTGGGCTCGGGGGTCAGGCCTTCGAGGTAGCTGCAAATGGCGCGCGTTTCGGTCAGCACCCGGCCGTCTGCGAGTTCGAGCGCAGGCACTTTGGCCAGCGGGCTTTTGGCACGAAAGGCGTCGCCAAAATGCTCCCCTTGGTTCAGGTCCACGGGAACCAGGGCGATGCCGCTGATGCCCTTTTCGGCCATGAACATTTGTACGCGCCGGGGGTTGGGCGCGCGCGGGGCGTAATAAAGCTGCATGGGGATGACTTTCCAAGTGAAAACAGAGGACTCAGGCCGCTAGCACGCGGCAGGCCTGCAACAGGTCACGGGTTTTAAGCGCCTCGGCGCGCGCTGCCTTGGCGAAATCGGGGCTGCTGTCGGCGTAAATCACGGCGCGTGAGGAGTTGACGATGATCGGCGCTTGCGTGTGCTCGGCGTTGCCGCGCCAGCCTGCGCGCACCGTGGCGGCGGCGTCGCCCCCTTGGGCCCCGACGCCGGGAATCAGGAGCGGAAGGGCGGGCGCCAGCGCCCGCACCCGGTCGATTTCTGCGGGATACGTGGCGCCCACCACCAGGCCGAGCTGGCCGTTGAGGTTCCACGGGCCGTTGGCCAGCGCGGCGATGTGTTCAAACAGCGCGGGTTGACCGGGCAGGTCGGCCAGGCGCTGGCTTTGCAAGTCGTCGCCGCCGGGGTTGGAGGTGCGGCAGAGCAAAAAAGCGCCCTTGCCGTGGTACTTCAAATACGGTTGCACCGAGTCCCAGCCCATGAAGGGTGAGAGCGTCACTGCGTCGGCGCCGTAGCGCTCAAAGGCTTCAATGGCGTATTGCTCGGCCGTGTTGCCGATGTCGCCGCGCTTGGCGTCCAAAATCACCGGCACCTGGGGCGCGGTCTGGCGCATGTGGGCCACCAGGCGCTCTAACTGGTCTTCGGCCCGGTGGGCGGCAAAGTAGGCGATTTGGGGTTTGAAGGCGATCACCAGGTCGGCGGTGGCGTCGACGATGGATGCGCAGAAGTCAAAAATCTTGTTGGTGTCGCCGCGCCAATGCAAGGGGAATTTGGCCGGATCGGGGTCCAGGCCGACGCAGAGCAAGGACTGGTTGAGGCGTTCGGCAGCGCCGAGTTGGGCGAGAAAAGTCATGTCCCATTGTAGGCAGGCGCAGCGCCGGGGCGGCTGCCCCAGGGTGCGTGGCCGGCGAACGAATTGGCGCTGCGCAAGCGCGCGCAGGTCGCCTTATTTGAAGGGCGCTTTGGCGAACTTGGCGCAAATGCCCTTGAGCATGTGGCGCCGCGTGCCGTCCTTGAAGGTCAGGGTTTGCACAAAAGTACCGTCGGACAGGTCCAGGGTGAATTCTTCCTGGGTGATCATTTGGCCAAAGCGCTCAAACATCGCCGGGCGGCTAACAAA
>CANFWT010000118.1 GCA_947450895.1 Comamonadaceae bacterium
CAGCATGAGCGATTTGGGCGACTTGGCGTCAAAGCCCTTCATGATGCGGCACCACAACAGGCGCGCGGCACGCATCTTGGCCACTTCCAGGTAGAAGTTCATGCCAATGGCCCAGAAAAAGCTCAGGCGCCCCGCAAACTCGTCCACGTCCAGGCCGCTGGCGATGGCGGTTTTGACGTATTCCTTGCCGTCGGCCAGGGTGAACGCCAATTCCAGCGCCTGGTTGGCACCGGCCTCTTGCATGTGGTAGCCCGAGATCGAGATCGAGTTGAACTTGGGCATGTTCTTGGCTGTGTAGCCAATGATGTCGCCAATGATGCGCATGCTGGGTTCGGGCGGGTAGATGTAGGTGTTGCGCACCATGAACTCTTTGAGGATGTCGTTCTGGATGGTGCCACTGAGCTGCGCCTGCGACACGCCCTGCTCTTCCGCCGCCACGATATAGCCAGCCAAGACCGGCAGCACCGCGCCGTTCATGGTCATGGACACCGAGACTTTGTCCAGCGGAATCTCGTTGAACAGGATCTTCATATCCTCCACGGAGTCAATAGCAACCCCAGCTTTGCCCACGTCGCCGGTCACACGCGGGTGGTCGGAGTCGTACCCGCGGTGGGTGGCCAAATCGAACGCGACCGACACACCCTGCCCACCCGCCGCCAAGGCCTTGCGATAAAAGGCATTGGACTCTTCGGCGGTCGAAAAACCCGCGTACTGCCGAATCGTCCATGGCCGCACCGCGTACATGGTGGCCTGGGGGCCGCGCAAATAGGGCTCAAAACCGGGCAGCGTGTCCGCGTAGGGCAGATTGGCCGTGTCCGCAGCCGTGTACAAAGGCTTGACCGCAATGCCGTCGGGCGTGATCCAGTTCAGGGCGTCCACATTGCCGCCGGGGGCGGATTTGGCGGCGGCCTTGTGCCAGGCGTCCAGGGTGGCGGGTTTGAATTCGGGGTTCTTGTCGGTCATGGCAGGGTCTCTCAATGCGCAGGCTACGGGTTTACCTGCATCATATCATTCATAATTATTAATTCAAAACCTTCAAAAGGCTTACAATTTCGGCCATGTCCGCCCTGACCCTTACCCCGCGCGCCCTCTACGAAGAAGTGGCTGAACTGCTGCGACAGCGCATTTTTTCCAACCAGCTCACCCCGGGCAGCTGGATTGACGAGCTCAAGCTGGCTGAGGAATACGGCATTAGCCGAACACCGTTGCGCGAGGCGCTCAAAGTGTTGGCCACCGAAGGACTGGTGACCATGAAGGTGCGACGCGGCGCCTACGTGACCGAAATCAATGCCAAAGACCAGCGCGATGTGTACCACCTGCTCTCATTGCTGGAAGCCGACGCGGCCAGCGTGGTGGCAGCCAGCGCCAGCACCGAGCAACTGCAAGACCTGCAAAGCCTGCACCAGGCTCTGGTTGCGGCAGTGGCGGATACCGACGAGTTTTTTGCATTGAACGAGCGCTTTCACATGCGCCTGCTGGAGATCGCCGACAACCGCTGGCGCGACCAACTGGTGGCCGACTTGCGCAAGGTGATGAAGCTCAACCGCCACCACTCCTTGCTCAAAAGCGGGCGCGTGGCTGAATCCTTGAACGAGCACCAAGCGCTCATGGACGCGCTGATGGCGCACGATCCGCACCTGAGCGCCCAGCGCATGCGCGAGCACTTTGCCAATGGGCTGGAGGCGGCGAGCTAGGCCGGAACCTCTGCACCCCGCTCCAAAGCTTCGCGCGCGAGCTTCCAAACCTCGCGCGGGGCCATGGGCTTAAGCCGGTGGTCGCTCCAGACCTGGCGCCACAAGCGGGCGCCGCGCTGGCCGTGGTGCAGGCCCAGCATTTGGCGGGCGATGGCGTACCAGGGGCAGCCGTCTTCGGCAAAAGCGCGCTCCATATAGCTCACCATCGCTTCTTCCACGGCCTCGCGGCTGGGCAAGGGATGGTCATCATTGAAAAACGTAGCATCCCAGCCACTCAAGAGCCAGGGGTTGTAGTAGGCCTCGCGTCCGAGCATGGCGCCGTCAACGTGTTGCAGGTGCTCGGTAATCTGGTCGTTGGTTTTGATGCCGCCGTTCACCGCAAACGTCAGGTCTGGAAAATCGGTTTTGAGCTGGTAGGCCAGGTCGTAGCGCAGCGGCGGGATTTCGCGGTTTTCTTTGGGGCTCAGGCCTTGGAGCCAAGCGTTGCGGGCGTGGACGATGAACACTTGGCAGCCCGCCTCGCTGACTTGGCCCACAAAGTCGCGCACAAAGCCATAGCTTTCGTCCTTGTCGAGGCCGGTGCGGTGCTTGACCGTGACCGGCACGTCGACCACGTCCAGCATGGCTTTCACGCCGTCGGCCACCAGCGCAGGCTCGTTCATCAGGCAGGCGCCAAAGGCGCCGCGCTGCACGCGGTCGCTGGGGCAACCGCAGTTGAGGTTGATTTCGTCGTAGCCCCATTGCGCGCCCAGGCGGGCGGCGGCGGCCAGATCGGCCGCGTCGCTGCCGCCAAGTTGCAGCGCCAGCGGGTGCTCCTCTGCGTTAAAACGCAGGTGGCGCTGCACATCACCGTGCACCAGGGCGCCGGTGGTCACCATCTCGGTGTACAGCCGGGTATGGCGGGTGAGCAGGCGGTGAAAGTAGCGGCAATGGCGGTCCGTCCAATCCATCATGGGGGCTACGCTCAGGCGCCAGGGTGAAGTGGTGGGGCTTGCTTGCGTCATCGCCCGATTATCCCCGGGCAGATACGGCAAGCGAACGCCATGCAATCGACTGCGCCCGTAGCGCCCAAGCATGCCTGGCAGCCAGGACAGGCGCTGAATTAAGGCCTAAAAATTTATTTTTTCCATAAAAACCGAAGTTTTTGTGCAAATTTCACCCAGTTGGGGGACGCGCGCTCAGCCCCCTTTCCAAGAAAATAAGGATTAAGTTAGTTTGAAGAATGCAATGGGCAACGCCGTAAACCCTGACATCTTTCAATTGGTCCAAGGATCCGCTCGTGAGCATGTCTTCTGCACCACACCCATCCGTTGAATCATCATGTCCCGCCTCGGCAGCGCCTTATCCGCGCTGCATTCCGTCCGAACTTTTTGGCTCCATCGGCCTAAACGCGGAAGAACTCGAGCGGGTACAAAAGCTTATTTTTGTGCCGCGGCGTGTAAAAAAGGGACAGATTTTGTTCCAAGGCGGTCAAAAATTCCACGAAATATTTGCCGTTCGCTTCGGCAGCTTTAGGTCGGGCCTGCTGTCGCTTGGCGGAAATCTGCGGGTCACGGGGTTTAATTTACCGGGGGACATGATGGGCTTTGACGGCATTGCGGCCCAGCAACACGTTTGTGAGGTGCAGGCGCTCGAGGACAGCGAGGTATGCGCCATGCCGTTTGAGCAGGTCGCCATACTGTCGCGCGAGCTGCGACCGGTGCAGCGCCTGTTTTTGCAAATGATGAGCAAGGAGCTGGTGCGCGACAACGCGGTGCTGGTGATGCTGGGCAGCCTCAATGCGGACGAACGCGTAGCAGCGTTCTTGCTTAACTTGCTGGAGCGCATGCGAGCGCGCGGGTTTTCAGCGTCGGAATTGCAATTGCCCATGAGCCGGCAAGACATTGCGAGTTTTCTCGGCCTGAAGAACGAAACCGTCAGCCGCGCATTTGCCAGCCTGCATGAACGCGGACTGGTGAGGCTCAACCGCCGCAGCGTGGCTGTTCTCCAGCCCGATGCGCTGGCGCAATTGGCGCAAGTAGCCCGAGCCCAGGCGCCCATTCACAGCCTGGCTTAAAAGGCTTAAACCAGGCACCAAGGCGCGGCATTGCGCGCCAGACCCATCCAGAGTGCCCAGCCTGCGCTCAGCGCCAGCGCTGCACCGGCCAATCGCACGCCAAGGCTGCCATGACCACCGAACGCCGCGTCGCCCCGCAGGCGCAGCCACAGCCAGGGCCCGGCCACCATGGACACACTGGTGCCCAGGGCAAACAGCGCCATCACCAAGGCCCCACCGGCCACCGACCCCGCCAAGGCGGCCACCATCAGCGCTGAATACAAAAGCCCGCAGGGCAACAAGGCCCACAAAGTGCCCAGTACCAGCGGCGCGCCAGCGGTATGCGCGCCCAAGCGACGCGCGCGCTGCCACAGGCCTCGCCCCAGCCGCTCCAGCCAGAGGGGCTGCTGGGCCTTTAACAACAGCATCAGGCCGAGAACCAGCGCTGCCATATGCAGCAAGCTCCACAAGGGGCGCAAGGCCACCGACTGCACGGTGAGCCAACCCAAGCCCTGCATCGAAGCCGCCGCCAGAGCCCCCAGCAGCGCGTAGCCTACGACACGTCCACTTTGAAACAGGGCAACCGCCTGCCCCCCGCGTGGCCCGGCCGCCTGGCCTATGCCAGCACAGGCCGCACCACACATGGCCACGCAATGCGGCCCCCCCACCAAACCCATGAGCAGGGCCGTAGGTGCGAGTGAATAAAGGGTGTTTGCCACCGCCCGATGCTAGCGCGCGCTTACAAAATTTTGGAAAAATGGTTCAGGTGGCGGCTGGCCTGCAAATGGCGGTCAAACACCATGGCCACTGCACGCACAAAAAACCAGCCCGTGGGCGTGACTTCGATGCCGTCAGCGTCCACCACCACCAGACCCTGCGCGGCCAATGGCGCAAGCGCCGCCAACTCTGGGGCAAAGTAGCGCGGAAAATCCACCAAGTGGGCCAGCGCAATCGACTCAAAATGCACCACGCCCTGGCACATCAGCGCCATGATGACCGTGCGGCGCAGCATATCGTCGCGCGTGAGCGCCAGGCCGCGCTCTACCGGAAAGCGGCCCTGGTTGAGCAAGTCGTAGTAGGCGTCCAGCGTTTTGACGTTTTGGCTGTAGGTGGGGCCGACGCGCCCTATGGAGGAGACACCCAACGCAACCAGGTCGCAGTCGGGTTGGGTGCTGTAGCCCTGAAAGTTGCGGTGCAAGCGGCCCTGGCGCTTGGCAACCGCTAATGGGTCCTCGGGCAAGGCGAAGTGGTCCATACCCACGTAGACGTAACCTACATCCAGCAACGCTTCTAGCGAGCGCGCCAGCATCACCACCTTAGCGCCGGCTTTGGGTAATTGCGCCTCGTCAATGCGTCGCTGGGGCTTAAAGCGCTGCGGCAGGTGGGCGTAGCCGTACAGGGCAATGCGGTCTGGGCGCAAGTCGGCAATTTGTGCCAGCGTGCGGTCAAAAGACGAAGGCGTTTGCTGTGGCAGGCCGTAAATCAAGTCTACGTTGATGGATCCAAATCCCCGCTCCCGCGCCGCCTGCACCAGGGTAAACACCTGCTCCGCGGGTTGCATACGGTGTACCGCCTGCTGCACCACCGGGTCAAAGTCTTGCACGCCAAAGCTCAGGCGGTTAAAGCCCATGGTGGCCAGGGCGTCGATGCGGGACGTGTCCACTGTGCGGGGATCAACCTCGATGGAAATCTCTGCACCCGACGCAAAGCGGAAATTGCGTTGCAGGAGATCCATCAACTCGCGCAATTCCGCGTCGTTCATGAACGTGGGGCTACCACCACCTAAGTGCAACTGGCTGACGGTGCGCCCGGCACCGATCACGCGGGTGTGCAAGTCCAGCTCGAGCGCCAAGTAGCGCAGGTATTGGGCAGAGCGGCTGTGGTGTTTGGTGATGACTTTGTTGCAGGCGCAGTAATAGCAAAGCGAAGCACAAAACGGGATATGCACGTACAAAGAAAGGGCTTGGGGCCGCACACCAGCGCCGCCAAAGCGTTGCGCCAAGGTGGCTTGGTATTCGTCTGCGCCAAAGGCCTCGACAAACCGGTCCGCCGTGGGGTAGGACGTATAGCGCGGACCCGCGACGTCAAATTTTTGCAGCAATTCAAAGGGAACCGGCGATGTCGTGGGACGCATAAGTAGTGATCTTGCTAATGAATCCATAATATGAACCGGCGAGCCGAAGGGGAGCTTGATCTGCGTCAACGGCAGTCCATGCGCAGCGACCCCAGTTCACCAAGAGAGGCCCACTATGTTTGATTCCGCACCCACGACCGTGCCCAGCGCGCGCACCACCACGGTCTATCCCATCAACAGCCACAGCATCAAGGTGGCCTGCTCGAATTGCAACTTGCGCGAGTTGTGCATGCCGGTGGGCCTCAACCGCGACGAGCTAGACCAGATTGATACCCTGGTCAATATGCGGCGCAAGGTCAAAAAGGGAGGCCATCTTTTTCGCAATGGAGAACAGTTCAACAGCCTTTTCGCGATACGTACCGGCTTTTTCAAGTCATCGGTGGCTTCAGCCGAAGGGCATGAGCAGGTCACAGGCTTTCAGATGGCAGGCGAGGTGCTGGGGCTCGATGGCATTTCCAGCGATCACCACACCTGCGACGCGATTGCCCTCGAAGACTCGGAGGTCTGCGTGATGCCGTTTGAGCGCATTGAAGAACTCTCCCGTGATATCGCATCCATGCAGCGCCATGTGCACAAAATCATGAGCCGGGAGATCGTGCGCGAAAACGGCATCATGCTGCTCCTGGGAAGCATGCGCGCTGAAGAGCGCATGGCGGCGTTTTTGCTCAACCTGGTGGACCGTTTGCAAGCGCGCGGATTTTCGCAGTCCGAGCTGGTGCTGCGCATGTCACGGGCGGAAATTGGCAGTTACCTGGGCCTGAAGCTCGAAACCGTGAGCCGCGCGTTCTCC
>CANFWT010000119.1 GCA_947450895.1 Comamonadaceae bacterium
GCCCGGCCTTGGCGGGCGCCATGGCGGCGCATTTGTTCCAGGTGCAAACCGGCATCTCTGCTGTTTGCGCGTGCTTGCTACTGGGCTTTGCCTTGCCTCACGTTCAGGATACGGGGGGTCGGCGGTTTATGGCTCTGGCAGCGCTGGGTTTGACGTGTGCGCTTGCGGCGGAGTTTTGGGTCTCACCGCACATCATCGCGCGGGACAACCTGGCGTTTTGGCATCGCCTTGGCAGCGGGTTTTACTTGCTTCATTGGCTGTGCGCCATGGCCGCGTTCCACTTGCAGATCCGCCGCGCGGGGACCGCTCAGGCGGGGGAGTGACTCTCAGGTCTGGCTGCGTTTTTTGACGCTAACTTTTGGTTTTGGCTTGGCGCGGCGCACATTGCCGCCCGCAGTGAGACGCTGGTTGCCCAGCACCCGTAGAGTTTTGACTTCGGGCCGCTGACCGGCGCGCTTGCTGTATTTCAGCACCTTGAAGTCGCGCGGACCGGCCATTCGGTCCTCGTCCACGGTCTTTTCTTTTTCGACGTCCGGCTTGGGCCGCCACAGCACCAGCAGCTTGCCAATGTGCTGGATGGGCGCTGCACTAAGTTCGTCAGCCAGGGTCTGGAACATGGCTTCGCGGGCGACACGGTCGTCCGAGAACACGCGGACTTTGATCAAGCCATGGGCGTTGAGCGCGGCATCGGCTTCTTTTTTGACATTGGCTGTCAGGCCATCGCCACCGACCATGACCACAGGGTCCAGGTGGTGCGCTTCAGCGCGGTGGACTTTGCGCTGGGCAGGGGTGAGTTGAATTTGAGACATGGCCGTATTATCGGCGCAATGAAGAAAGCTCCCTCTGCGCCCAGCCCTTCCGCCTCGGCGGGCACGCCCAAGCCATCGATCAAAGGAAAAAAGGTCAACAAGGCCTGGTTACACGACCACATCAACGATCCCTACGTCAAACTCGCCGCGCGTGAAGGCTACCGGGCCCGGGCGGCCTACAAGCTCAAGGAGATTGACGAAACCTTCGGGCTTGTTAAACCTGGGCAATTGGTCGTGGATCTGGGTTGCACTCCAGGGGCTTGGAGCCAGTACCTGCGACGGCGCATGTCGCCTCAGGGCGCCGCCGTGGGGGACCTCAACGGCACCATCATTGGGCTGGACCTGCTGGCCATGGAGCCGATCGAAGGCGTTCATTTTATCCAAGGCGACTTCCGTGAAGCCGAAGTTTTGGCCAAGTTGGAGGCGGCTGTGGCGGGTCGACAAGCAGATTTGGTGGTGTCAGACATGGCCCCGAACTTGTCAGGTATTGCGTCTGCCGATGCTGCCCGCATAGAGTATTTGATCGAGTTGGCGATCGAATTTGCCCAAAACCATATGAAGCTCGAAGGGGCTTTGGTGGCCAAAGTGTTCCACGGTGCCAGCTACAACGATGTTGTGGAACACTTTAAAGCAGCATTCCATTTGGTCAAGCCTTACAAGCCCAAGGCCTCGCGCGACCGCTCCTCGGAAACATTTTTGGTTGGCATTGGCTTGAAATAGCCGTCTCGGCATGCCATGGTTTGCGCTGTATTGCCTTGGCGCGTCTGTGGCTACCTGCGCAAATAGTCGTACGGGCTGCCTTGAAAGTCCTAAAATGCAGCGCATCTGTGCAAGGTAAATTCTCTTGCGCCCCTAACTGGAGCTTCGCTTGAACAATCAGTGGTTCTCAAAAATTGCAGTCTGGCTGGTGATCGGCCTGGTACTTTTCACCGTTTTCAAGCAATTTGACTCGCACAACGGCGCCAATGCGGCCACCCTGGGCTATTCCGATTTCCTGGAAGAAGTGCGCAACAAGCACATCAAGAGCGCGGTCATCCAAGAGGGCCAAGGCGGTACCGAAATCATCGCCGTTACCAGCGATGAGCGGCGTATCAAAACCACCGCGACCTACCTTGACCGAGGGTTGGTGGGTGATCTCATTTCCAATGGCGTTAAGTTTGATGTCAAGCCGCGCGAGGAAAGCTCGTTGCTCATGACGCTGTTGGTCAGTTGGGGACCGATGCTTTTGCTGATCGGCGTCTGGGTCTACTTTATGCGCCAGATGCAGGGCGGCGGCAAAGGTGGCGCCTTCAGTTTCGGCAAGAGCAAAGCGCGTCTGCTTGATGAGAGCACCAACACGGTCACTTTTGCTGACGTGGCCGGTTGTGACGAAGCCAAGGAAGAAGTCAAGGAGGTCGTCGATTTCCTGAAAGACCCCAGCAAGTTTCAAAAATTAGGCGGCCGTATTCCGCGCGGTCTGTTGCTGGTGGGGCCTCCGGGAACCGGCAAGACCTTGCTTGCAAAGTCGATCGCGGGCGAGGCCAAGGTACCATTTTTTAGCATCTCCGGCTCCGACTTTGTAGAAATGTTCGTTGGTGTGGGAGCCTCGCGCGTGCGCGACATGTTCGACAACGCCAAAAAGAACGCACCCTGCATCATCTTTATCGATGAAATTGATGCCGTGGGCCGCCAGCGTGGCGCGGGTTTGGGGGGTGGTAACGATGAGCGCGAGCAAACCCTGAACCAGATGCTGGTGGAGATGGATGGGTTTGAGACCAATGTCGGCGTCATCGTGGTTGCGGCCACCAACCGACCTGACATCTTGGACGCTGCCTTGCTGCGTCCTGGGCGTTTTGATCGTCAGGTGTACGTGACGCTGCCCGATATCCGGGGCCGCGAGCAGATTTTGAATGTGCATATGCGCAAGGTGCCGGTATCTCAGGACGTCAACCCCGGTGTCATTGCCCGCGGTACCCCTGGCATGTCTGGCGCCGACCTGGCCAATCTGTGCAACGAAGCCGCCTTGATGGCCGCGCGGCGCAACGCGCGCCTGGTGGAAATGCAGGATTTCGAGAAGGCCAAAGACAAAATTCTCATGGGCCCCGAGCGCAAGAGCATGGTCATGCCCGAAGGCGAGCGCCGCAATACGGCGTACCACGAGTCCGGCCACGCGCTGATCGGCAAGTTGCTGCCCAAGTGCGATCCGGTGCACAAAGTGACCATCATCCCCCGCGGCCGCGCCCTGGGAGTGACCATGAGTTTGCCAGCGCAGGATCGTTATTCCTACGACAGCGAGTACATGCTCAACCAGATCAGCATGCTGTTTGGTGGCCGCATTGCTGAGGAGGTGTTCATGAAACAAATGACCACAGGCGCCAGTAACGACTTTGAACGTGCGACTTCGATTGCCCGTGACATGGTCACCCGTTACGGCATGACGGACGCATTGGGGCCGATGGTGTACGCTGAAAATGAGGGTGAAGTGTTCTTGGGGCGCTCGGTGACAAAAACGACCACGATGAGCGAGCAAACCATGCAAAAGGTAGACTCCGAGGTGCGCCGCATCATTGACCAGCAGTACCTTCTGGCTCGTACCCTGATTGAAGAAAATCAGGACAAGATGCACGCCATGGCAAAGGCCTTGCTTGAATGGGAAACCATCGACAGCGACCAGTTGGACGACATCATGGCTGGTAAAGATCCGCGCCCGCCCAAAGACTGGTCACCCCGTATGCCCAGTTCTGGCTCTGGCGATGGTGGCACACCTACTGCCACGGTTACGCCTGCGCCTGCTGCAACAGCCGCCTAACAGTTCTGGCAGGGGCGCCTGGTAAACAGGCGCTCTGTCATCGCATTTCTAGGGCTAGCACCGTGCCCCATTGGCAAACCAGCCGTTACCGGATAGACCTGGCGCGTCCGAAAGTGATGGGTATCGTCAACATCACACCCGACTCCTTTTTCGACGGTGGTCAGCACGCCACCACCCGCTTGGCCTTGGCGCACTGTGAGGCATTGATGAAAGAGGGTGCCGATATTCTCGATCTGGGTGCCGAGTCCACACGGCCTGGCGCTCGCCCCTTGTCGCAGGACGATGAGTTGGCGCGGCTGCTGCCAGTGTTGCGCGAGGCGGTCACGCTGGGAGTCCCGATCTCGGTGGACAGCTACAAGCCCGGCGTCATGCAGGCAGCGCTCGATTTGGGGGCGGACATCATCAACGACATTTGGGCGCTGCGCTGGGTTGACCACGCAGGTGCTGGCTTGGCTTTCCAGACCGTGGCCCAGCACCCGACCTGTGGCGTGTGTTTGATGCACATGCATGGCGACCCCCAAACCATGCAGGTATCGCCCATGGTGGGCGACATTGTGGATCCGGTGCGTGACTTTTTGTCGCAGTCGGCGAATGCGCTGATGGCGCTTGGGGTGGATAAAGAGCGCATTTGTCTGGATCCAGGCATCGGCTTTGGCAAAACCGTAGACCAAAATTTCAGTTTGCTGGCGCACCAAGCGACTTTGCTTGAACTTGGTTTTGCACTGCTGGCCGGGTGGTCACGCAAATCGTCGTTGGGTGTGGTGACGGGCGCGTCAGCCGACGACCGCGTGGTCGCCAGCGCGGTGGCCGCAGCGCTGGCAGCACAGAATGGCGCACATGTGTTGCGGGTGCATGATGTACGCGCCACCGTTCAGGCCTTGTCCGTGCTTCAGGCTACGCAAGCGGCGTATTGAGCGTCGCAAGCACGACCGCCATCAGTAGCTAGTAACGTAAACGGACACTTTCTTAAGGCTATTGCGGCCAAAGGCGAACAGGAGCCCTTATTCATGCAACGTAAATATTTTGGCACCGACGGGATCCGTGGCACGGTAGGGCAGGCGCCCATCACCCCCGATTTTGTGCTGCGCTTGGCGCATGCGGTGGGGCAGGTGCTGCGGCAAACCGAAGCGCGCCCGGTCGTGCTTATTGGCAAGGACACGCGGATTTCGGGATACATGCTGGAAAGCGCGCTGGAGAGCGGTTTTAATTCGGCGGGCGTGGATGTGGTCTTGCTTGGGCCACTGCCCACGCCGGGGGTGGCTTACTTGACGCGGGCGCAACGCGCCTCGCTGGGTGTGGTGATCAGCGCCAGCCACAACCCTTTTGAGGACAACGGCATCAAATTCTTCAGCGCCCAGGGCACCAAACTGTCAGAGTCGTGGGAACTGGCCGTGGAGGCGGCTTTGCAGCAGCCACCGCGGTGGGCACAGTCGGCAGGCTTGGGCAAAACCCGGCGCTTAGACGACGCGGCTGGGCGCTACATTGAGTTTTGTAAAAGCACATTTGCCAACGACTTGACCCTTAGAGGCTTAAAGATTGTGGTGGATGCCGCGCACGGGGCAGCCTACCAAATTGCGCCCAAGGTTTTTCATGAATTAGGCGCCGATGTAGTTGCGATCGGTTGCGCACCAGATGGCCTCAACATCAACCATGAGGTGGGCGCCACCCATCCTGAGGCGTTGGTGGCAGCTGTCAAGGAGCACAAGGCGGACTTTGGCGTGGCGCTGGACGGTGACGCAGATCGCCTGCAAATGGTCGACGTGCAGGGACGCCTGTACAACGGGGACGAGCTGCTCTACCTGATGGCTGATGAGCGTCTGGGCCAGGGTGAGGCGCTGCCGGGCGTGGTGGGCACGCTGATGACCAATATGGCCGTAGAGCTGGCGCTCAAAAGCCGGGGTGTGGAGCTGGTACGCGCTAAGGTGGGCGACCGCTATGTGCTTGAAGCCATGGAGGCGCGCGGCTGGATTCTGGGCGGCGAGGGATCGGGCCACCTGCTGGCGTTGGATAAGCACACGACGGGCGATGGGCTGATTTCCGCCCTGCAGGTACTGCAAGCCTGCGTGCGTGCGGGCAAAGCCATGGCCGGTTTGCTCGAAGGCGTTACGCTGTTCCCCCAAACCCTGCTCAATGTACGCTTGCGCCCTGGCTCAGATTGGCAGAACAACGCCGCGCTCAAGGAAGAAACCATCGCAGCGGAGCACGAGTTGGGGCAATCTGGCCGCGTCTTGATCCGCGCCAGCGGTACCGAGCCGCTGGTGCGCGTGATGGTGGAAGCGCGTGACCCCGCGCAGGCCTTGCGCTGCGCGCAGCGGATTGCGGACACGCTGCAATGAGCGCGCAAACCGTGCACGTCTGCCGCGCCGACTACGCCAATACGCGCCACGCCCAAGTGCTGGTGGACTTGCTGGACGCCTATGCGCAAGACCCTATGGGCGGCGGTGAACCATTGAGTGACTTCGCCAAACAAAACCTGGTGGCCTGCCTCATAGCACGACCCCAGGCGTTTAGCGTATTGGCGTTTGAGGACGCCAGTGAGGCGCAACCGCTGGGCTTGATCAACTGCATTGAGGGTTTTTCTACCTTTGCGTGTCGGCCCTTGGTCAATGTGCACGATGTGGTGGTACTGTCCGCCTACCGGGGCCAGCGCGTTGCCGAGCGCATGTTCGAGCTGGTGCAAGTGATTGCGCAGGAGCGGGGCGCTTGCAAGCTGACTCTGGAGGTCTTGGCGGGCAACGACAGCGCGCAGCGCTTGTATGCGCGCATCGGTTTCGCGCAATACCAGCTAAACGCGGCCGTGGGAACGGCGCAATTTTTGCAAAAGTGGCTGGGTTAGGCTTTCGGGCTTGCGCACACCGGGAATTTTTTATTGATGAAAAAAAGCTACCCCATGGGGTAGCTGTAAAACTTTTCAACACCCCGGATTTTCGGGGTGCCGTATGACACAGTAATGACTCTTTGGCAGTGCGAACGCGCTTGGCCTATCAGTGCGAGGTGTGCCAA
>CANFWT010000120.1 GCA_947450895.1 Comamonadaceae bacterium
CCCCCACGCTTGTCGCTTCGCGTACTGCGCTGCCCCCCGAGGGGGCTGCTGCGCCTTGGGGCGGCCCGGCGGCGCAGCTAGCTAGATGAAGCTTTTCCAGCGTGAGCAGCGCTCGCTGTTTGGCGAGATTTTGGATTGGATGCTCACGCCGATTTTGTTGCTGTGGCCGGTGACGCTGGTGCTGACCTGGCTGGTGGCGCAGGGGATTGCGGGCAAGCCGTTTGACCGGGCGCTGGAGTACAACGTCGCGGCACTGGCGCAGCTGATCACGGTGCAAAAAAACGCCGTGCAATTTGTACTGCCGCAGCCCGCGCGCGAGCTGCTGCGTGCTGACGAGGCGGACACCGTGTACTACCAGGTACTGGCCCCCGACGGCACGGTCTTGAGTGGCGAGAAAAGCCTGCCCGCCCCCGCCGACGACGAGCGCGCGCCCGTGGGCGAGGTGCGCTTGCGTGACGCACAACTGCGGGGCCAGGACCTCAAGGTGGCATACATGTGGGTGCGGGTCGACCTGCCCGGCGGCCCACTGGCGCTGGTGCAGGTGGCAGAAACCATGGAGAAACGTGCGGTGCTGGCCACAGAAATCGTCAAGGGTGTGATGCTGCCGCAGTTTGTGATTTTGCCGCTGGCCGTGCTGCTGGTGTGGCTGGCGCTGGCCCAGGCGATCAAGCCCTTGAACCGGCTCGAAGAGCGCATCCGAGCACGCAACCCGGACGACCTCAGTCCGCTGGACGTGGAAGCGGTACCGCTAGAGGTGGCACCCTTGGTGTCCTCGGTCAACGACTTATTGATGCGCCTGAAAGATTCAATCGCCACACAAAAGCGCTTTCTGGCCGACGCTGCGCACCAACTCAAAACGCCGCTGGCCGGGCTGCGCATGCAAGCCGATCTGGCGCAGCGCCAGGACGCCAGCGCCCAAGAGCTCAAACAGTCGCTGCGCCACATCGGGCGCTCCAGCATCCGCGCCACGCACACCGTCAACCAGCTGCTGGCATTGGCCCGCGCCGAGAGCAGCGCCGCCGTGCTGGCCCACCAAGCCTGCAACCTGGCGCGCCTGACCATGGATGTGGTTCGCGACTGCGTGCCACGTGCGGTGGAAAAGCAAATCGACATCGGCTACGAAGGGGCCGAGCCCAGCACCGAGGGCGTCATTCTGATGGGCAACGCTACGCTCTTGCAGGAAATGGTACGCAACCTGGTGGACAACGCCATCAACTACACCCTGCCGCGCCCTGGAAAGCAGGCCATGATCACCGCCCGTGTGCTGGTGGATCCATTTAGCAAAGCGCTGGTGCTGCAGGTGGAAGACACCGGCCCGGGCATTGCCGCTGCCGAGCGCGAACTGGTGTTTCAGCCCTTTTACCGCGCCTTGGGTAACGAGGCAGACGGCTCAGGCCTGGGCCTGCCCATCGTGCTGGAAATTGCCAAACAACACCGCGCCACGGTGTCCGTGGAAGACAGCCGTCCGGGCCAGACCCCGCCCGGGGCGTGTTTTACCTTGCGCTTTGGTGTCGCGGATTCTTGAGCTTGTGCTTGGGGTGCGCCGCGGATGGTGCGTGGTGGGTTTTGGCCGGCGAAGCGCGCGCTGCAGGGGCCTGGGACGGGGTCTCAAACTCGAGCACCATTTCAGTTTCCTGGGCTTGGGCCAATGCCAGGGCCTGGCGCGACTCCAGCGCAATGCGCGCTTGCACCTGCGCACCCTCTTGGGCCGAGAGCAAGTGCATACCCCCGGTAGCGACATCCCCGGCTGGACGCCCGTTCTCAGGCCCGCTGGCGATGCCCAGGCGCGCCAGCGCTCCCTGCGACCACACGAAAAACCCCACATTCAGGCACAGCAGCAGCACCAGGATCCACCGCGCACGCCGGCGTACTGGCGCAGCGATCGGGGCTTGCAGTTCAGCCCTGCGCACAAACCCCTCCTGCTGGCGCGGCAGGCTGCGCGCGCACGCTGACTTCGGCACTGCTGATTTTTTGCAAGCCGCTGGCGGTGTGCACCATCAGTGCGCCGCTGGCATCCACCCCCCGAGCCTGACCCACCGTACCGTCCGTGCATTGCACCACATGGCCGTACAAGAGATCGCGCGCATGGAAGGCGTCGCACAGGGGGCCAAAACCCTCGGTAACAAAGCGCAGCACGGTTTGCACCAGTGGCAAAGCGATGCAGCCCAGCGCCTGCGCGGCATCGGTGGCGGGTAGCAGCTCACGCAGCGCAGCAGGGGGGGTGCGCAGGTCTTGCGCTACGGGAAGCTCGATGTTGAGGCCAATGCCGATGACGGCGTAGCGCAGCGCACCCACGGCGGCGGTCTCGATCAGGATGCCACCGAGCTTGCGGCCGTCAAACCACAGGTCGTTGGGCCACTTCAAGCGCACGTCGGGGTGCAGGCTTTGCGCCACCGCCAGCCCCACAGCCAGGGACAGGCCCGACCAGTCCTGGGGCGAGAGCACCAGACCGAGCGAAAAAGTCAGTGAGGCCGTGGCTTGTGCCGCCTGGCCGGGCGTCTGCGCATCGGCGCCGTGGCTCGTCCATTGGCGCCCCAGGCGGCCCCGGCCGGCGGTTTGGCGCTCGGCCACCAGCAGCACGGGGTCGGCACGGCCCAGGCGGGCGCGGCGCATGAGTTCGGTGTTGGTGGACGGCAACTCCGGCAGCACTTCGACGCTAAAGCCTGGCAGCAGCGGCTCCAGCGCCTGCCAAATGGCCTCGGCTGGCCACCGCAGAGGCGGAACAAGGTCGGCGTCAGGCATTGCGCTGGCGTGGCTGGCAGATGAACAGGTGACTCGAGCGGTACCGGCCTTTAGCGTTTGCGCCACTGCGGCCGCTTGGGCGCGAGCAGGGTGCCGCGGCAGTTCTTGGCGCCGCACCAGCAGGGGTATTCGGCCTTGAGTTTGGCGGTGTAGCGCTCGTCGGTCACCAGGCCGTAGTCGTAATGCAGCTCTTCCCCCGCTGCAATATTGCGCAAGGCCTTGATGAAGATGCGCCCGCGCACTTCATCGGCCTCGCAGTTGCCGTCGCAGGAATGGTTGATCCATTTGGCCGAATTGCCCTTGCGCAGGCCATCGATCACCCGCGTGTCATCAATATGGAAGTAAAACGTGTGGTTGGGGTTGCTCGGGTCGTGCGGGTGGCGGTCCTGGGCTTCTTGCCAGCTGATGATCTCGCCGGTGTATTCCATGATGGTCTCGCCCTCGGCAAAATCGCGCATCGCAAACACGCCCTTGCCGTGGATACCGGACTGGCGAACTTGGGTGCGGCGGCTGCCGGGAACAGGCACAGTTTTTTTGAGCACGGGAAAATTTGGTATGGTGAATCGTATGGGTGCGCGTGTGCGTGCCTGCGAGTGCGCGCTGGTGCGTGCGCGAGAACCGGAATTGTAGTCACATGAAAATTGCAGAACTCTCTAAAAACACCGCGCTGGGCAAAACCCTGGTGATTGCCGAAAAGCCATCGGTGGCCCAGGACATCGTGCGTGCGCTCACGCCCTTGGCGGGCAAATTCGAAAAGCACGACGAGTACTTTGAGAGCGACACGTATGTGGTCTCCAGCGCCGTGGGGCATTTGGTGGAAATCCAGGCGCCCGAAGAGTTTGACGTCAAGCGCGGCAAGTGGAGTTTTGCGAACCTGCCGGTGATTCCGCCGCACTTTGACCTCAAACCGGTGGACAAAACCAAGACGCGCCTGAACGCGGTGGTGAAACTGGCCAAGCGCAAAGACGTCGCCCAGATCGTCAATGCCTGCGACGCGGGGCGCGAGGGCGAGCTGATCTTTCGATTGATTGAGCAATACGCCGGGGGCGCCAAGCCACTGGGCAAGCCGGTCAGCCGCCTGTGGCTGCAGAGCATGACGCCGCAGGCGATTCGCGACGGCTTTGGCGCCCTGCGCACGAATGCACAAATGCAACCCCTGGCCGACGCCGCGCGCTGCCGCAGCGAGGCCGATTGGCTGGTGGGCATCAACGGCACGCGCGCCATGACGGCGTTCAACTCGCGCGACGGCGGCTTCTTTTTGACCACCGTGGGCCGGGTGCAAACGCCGACCTTGAGCGTGGTGGTGGAGCGCGAGGAGCAGATCCGCAAGTTTGTCAGCCGCGACTACTTTGAAATCCACGCCAGCTTTGCCGCCGTGGCCGGCCAATACCCGGCCAAGTGGTTTGACCCGCAGCACAGAAAAGACGCCGAGGACGCCGAAAAGAAGGCCGACCGCGTCTGGAACCTGGCCCAGGCCCAGGCGATTGCCGACGCCTGCCGGGGCCAACAGGCCACGGTGACCGAGGAGAGCAAGCCCACCACGCAAGCCTCGCCCTTGCTGTTTGACCTGACCAGCCTGCAGCGCGAAGCGAACGGCAAGTTTGGCTATTCGGCCAAGACCACCTTGCAAATCGCCCAAAGCCTGTACGAGCGCCACAAGGCGCTGACCTACCCGCGGACCGACTCGCGCGCGCTGCCCGAGGACTATGTGCCGGTGGTCAAGCAAACCTTTGAGATGCTGGCAGACAGCGGCATGCGCCACCTGGCGCCCCACGCGCTGGTGGCGCTGAACAACAACTACATCAAACCGACCAAGCGCGTGTTTGACAACAGCAAAGTGAGCGACCACTTTGCCATCATCCCCACCCTGCAAGCGCCCAGCGGCCTGTCGGAGGCCGAGCAAAAGGTCTATGACCTGGTGGTGCGGCGCTTTATGGCGGTGTTTTTTCCCAGCGCCCAGTACCAAGTGACCACGCGCATCAGCACCGTGACCGTGGCTAACGCCGCGCACGCCTTTAAAACCGAAGGCAAGGTGCTGGTCAACCCCGGCTGGCTGGCAATTTACGGCAAGGAAGCGGCCGTTGAGGTGGAAGACGCCAAAGACGGCGACAAGGGCCAGAGCCTGGTGCCGGTGGCGCCCGGTGAGAAGGTGCGCACCGAGGCGGTAGATGCCAAAGGCCTGAAAACCCGGCCCCCGGCGCGCTATTCCGAAGCGACGCTCTTGGGCGCCATGGAGGGTGCCGGCAAAACCGTGGAAGACGACGAGCTGCGCGAAGCCATGCAGGAAAAAGGCCTGGGTACGCCGGCCACGCGCTCCAGCATCATCGAGGGCTTGATTGCCGAAAAATACATGCTGCGCGAAGGCCGCGAGCTCATTCCCACGGCCAAGGCGTTTCAGCTGATGACGCTGTTGCGCGGCTTGGGTGCCGAGGAGTTGTCCAAAGCCGAGCTGACGGGCGAGTGGGAATACAAGCTGGCGCTGATGGAGCAAGGCAAGCTCAAGCGCGAGGTGTTCATGGCCGAGATTGCGGCCATGACCGAGCGCCTGGTGCGCAAGGCCAAAGAATACGACCGCGACACCATTCCCGGCGACTACGCCACCCTAAAAGCACCCTGCCCGAACTGCGGCGGCGTCATCAAGGAAAACTACCGCCGCTACACCTGCACCGGCAAGACCGGCGCGGAGGACGGCTGCGGCTTCTCGTTTGGCAAGTCCCCCGCCGGGCGCACGTTTGAGCTGGCCGAAGTGGAAAAGTTTTTGACCGACAAAAAGATTGGTCCCCTGGACGGCTTTCGGTCCAAGGCCGGCTGGCCGTTTACTGCCGAGATGGTGGTCAAATTTAACGAAGAGACCAAGAACTACAAGCTCGAGTTCGACTTTGGCGACGACAAGGCGGGCGAAGAGTCGGGCGAGTTGATCGACTTTGCGCAGCAAGAAAGCCTGGGCGCCTGCCCCAAATGCGGCGGCGACGTGTTTGAGCATGGCAAAAACTACGTCTGCGCCCGCTCGGTGCCCACCTTGGCGCAGGCCACGCCGAGCTGCGACTTCAAGAGCGGACAAATCATCCTGCAGCAGCCGATTGCGCGCGAGCAAATGCACAAGCTGCTGGCCACCGGCAAAACCGACCTGCTGGACAAGTTCGTGAGCATGCGCACCCGGCGCGCCTTCAAGGCCATGCTGACCTGGGACGCCGAGGCTGACAAGGTGAACTTC
>CANFWT010000121.1 GCA_947450895.1 Comamonadaceae bacterium
ACTTGATTCATGTCATTGAGCAAGATTTGCTTGCGCGTGCGCCGGGTGCTGAGATCGAGTCCGAGGTCTGTTTGTTTCATGCCGTTAAAGCGCGCAATTTGCGTGCCTCAATCGAGGTGACTGGGGTGGGGTTTTGGACATGATCCCTAAACTTAATATGCGCCGAAAATTAAGGATAATTTTTTGGACTCTTTTTATCGCACTTCCTCTGTTTAACAGGTTGTCACCAAGTATCTGGTTGCCGCAAGAGTATGATTTGCTTTGGAGCCAATTGCTTGACAGCCATGTAGTAGCCTGTGGTGTCGAAGAGGTCAATGTTGCGAGTATTTCTGAAATTTCGCAGAATAAGAAAACTCTTGAAGCTTGTATAAATTCGCAATTTCAAGCTGATAGGAAGAGTCACTATCTCAGGCAAGCGATCGAGGGCTTTATTTACGGACTGATTGGATGTTTTTTTTACAGTTGGGATCAGTCGCGTAGAAATAAAACTTTATATAAAAATTTATTGCAGCGATCGTTATTATTCAATCTGCTTATCTCTTGTTTGCCGCTGATTTATATCGTGTGAGAACTGAGTTTTTGCCAGGCTTCGCTTGCAACACGCGAGTCGATTGTCTTGGTCGTCGCTTTAGTGGACAAACTGCAGAACTTTGTCCACACGCTCTTCGAGCTCCCGGCCTTCAAAGTGTGTCATGTCACTAACCACCGTGTGGCGCAGTGCGTTGCCGGCGCTGGGGCTTAATCGCGGACGCAATTCGCCCAGCATCGGACCGGGCGCAATCAGAACCAGCGCATTACATTGTTGCGAGGCCACGCCATCGTTCAGGTGGGCAGCCAGCAATTGGGAGAACCCCCTGCGCTCTTTGGTGTGCAGGTCGGTTGCCGGTTCAAACTGCGTGCCCGCGTGTCCGGTGCGGCCATGGCCTTTGCTGCGGTCACCGTCAATGGGTTTGTCCTGCCCATTGCCCATGGCGTGTGTGCTGGGATAGACAAAGTCGGCCAGTTCGATCAGGGCATGCTGGCTGGCCTGGCGCTCGAATAAGCGCGCCCGGTGGCTGTCGGCAATCAAAACCCAAGTACGGTTCATGCTCTCTCCTTAAGTGCGGTGCAGCGCCCCCGAAGCCTGTCGCCTTGGGAGATAACACCGAGGGGGCCGGTGCGTCATAAACGTCGCCGGTCGATGGGTCAATTTAAGCCCCAGACCCACCAAAGGAGTTGCGCCAGATCACATGGTCTGCACGCGGGCATTGCTCAGGCCGATGGGGGTCGCCGCGCTCACATTGTGATTTTCCGCAGCCGGTCCGTTACGGCGTCACACTAATCTTCCCAGCGCACGGTAGCGTTCGTAACCAACGGTGTTGCCTGCGTTCAATCATTCATTTTTTGGAGTAAGTACTATGAGCAATCTGAGCCTTTTCGAAAACCATGTCAGTGATCCGTTTGAGGTCGTTTTCCGTCGCATGATGGCGCCGTTTCGGTCAGAGCACACGAGCGGGGACATGGATATCCGTGTCGATGTGACGGAGAAAGACGGCCACTTCAAGGTTCGGGCCGACATACCTGGCGTAAAGAAGGACAACATCAATGTCCGCGTGGACGGTAATCTGGTCCAAATCGACGCGCAGACCGCCGATGAAATGGAAACGAGGGACGCCGACGGCAAGGTTTGGCGCAATGAACGCTATTACGGCGCGGTTTCTCGCGCCTTCACCCTGGCCAACGCGGTGGATGAAACCAAGGCTGTGGCCAAGTACGAAGATGGCGTGCTGACTCTGGACTTGCCGAAAAAGAGCGGCACCTCCAGCCACCGCATTGCGGTGAAGTAAGTACACCGCAGCATGGCTCTGGCAGCGTATTGGCGATCCCGCCGGTTGGTGCGTTTACTGATGGTGACGCGCCGTGCGCCAACGTGTGACACCTTGGTGGGCGTGTCCATCCAGGTCCCATTCAAACGCAGTAGGCGCCAGTCAGCCTGCCAAGGTGGCTTGTTATACGGCGAAAGAGCGCCACCTTGCCCCCTTTTGCTGGCCGGCGCGGACAGTCAAAGCGGCCATAATTTCCCACCATGGAAACCAAATGGCTCGAAGACTTTGTCTCGCTCGCTGAAACCCGCAGTTTTAGTCGCTCCGCCCAGTTGCGTCACGTCACGCAACCGGCGTTTTCGCGCCGTATCCAGTCGCTCGAAGCCTGGGCCGGGGTCGATTTGGTCGACCGCAGTTCTTACCCCACGCGCCTCACGGCCGCTGGCGCCTCCCTGTACGAGCAGGCGCTCGACGTGCTGCAGGCGCTGCACACTACGCGTGCCATGCTGCGTGGCCATACCGCCCCGGGCCAGGACGTAGTGGAGTTTGCGGTGCCGCACACGCTTGCCTTCACTTTTTTCCCCGCCTGGGTGTCGACGTTGCGTGACCATTTTGGACCCATCAAAAGCCGGCTGATTGCGCTCAATGTGCACGACGCGGTCACCCGTCTGGTGGAAGGCAGCTGCGACGTGTTAATCGCCTACCACCACCCTTCGCAGCCCTACCAGCTGGGTGCTGACCGATTTGACATGGTCAGTCTGGGCCAAGAGGTTCTGGCGCCCTACGCCAAAGCCGACGCCCTGGGCCAGCCATTGTTTCAGTTTCCGGGCACGCCAGGGCAGCCATTGCCCTATCTGGCGTATGCCGAAGGCGCCTACCTGGGGCAAATGGTGGAGCTGGTACTCAAGGACGCGCCCAGCGCCATTCACCTCGACCGCGTCTACGAGACCGACATGGCTGAAGGCCTCAAAGCCATGGCAATTGAAGGGCACGGTGTGGCATTCCTGCCCCAAAGCGCAGTACAGCACGAGCTGTCCACCCACAAATTGGCCAGCGCACTGCCCCCCGAGCTAGGCGCTATGCACATCACCATGGAAGTGCGTGCCTACCGCGAGCGCCCCCAACTCAAAGTGACGCAGCACACAGGTGCTGCGCCCCGGCGCGTAAAAGGTGGGGGCGCGCCCAGCAGCGCGCAGGCGCTGTGGGACTACTTGGCGAAATCATAAGAGCTGCGATTGGATGTGCTGCGTTGCTTGCGTTCGGGCGCAGGCGCCGCGTCCTTGGTATGCTGTTATTCGATAGTTCAATTGGCAATAATTAACAAAAAGGAGGGTGCTATGACGGTGATGCAAGAGTTCAAGGAATTTGCGGTTAAGGGCAATGTGGTGGACCTGGCAGTGGGGGTCATCATTGGGGGCGGTTTTGGAAAAATCGTTGATTCGGTGGTGGGCGACCTGGTGATGCCAGTGGTGGGCGCCATCATTGGAAAACCAGACTTTAGCGGTCTGTTTTTGCCACTCGCATCGCTACCTGCGGGAACCGCGATGACGCTCGAAGCGCTACGAAAAGCCGGGGTACCTGTGCTGGCCTATGGGAGCTTCCTGACAATCGTGCTCAACTTTCTGTTACTGGCGCTGGTGATATTTGCCATGGTGAAGCAAATAAACCGCCTTAAAGCGCGCCAAGTTGTGCCACCGCCGCCAGCCCCCCTGCCGCTTAGCGACACCCCGGAAGTGATGTTGCTGCGTGAAATCCGCGATAGCTTGAAAAAATAGCACGGCCCCACACGGATCTTCCGCGCCACTGTGACGCTTGGGCTTGCCGGCTGTTGCGCGTATCCGGCCCCAAAAATTGCGGAATGCCTTCGTGCAAAGGCTGTAGCAGGGTGCTGCGGCCTTTATCGCAGCGGCGGTTTCTGACGGGCACGTGGACAAGGCCATGGTGTGGCGCCTTGAACCGGGGACAATCGGAGCTGAACAAACCCACCCTTTGCGCTTATGCCCACCACCCTCGCACCCGCTACCCTCACTCTCACCCGGCCCGACGACTGGCACGTGCACCTGCGCGACGGCTTAGCGCTGCAGACCGTGGTGCCGCACACGGCAGCCCAATTTGGCCGCGCGGTCGTTATGCCCAACCTCAAGCCGCCCGTCACTACCGCGCAGCAGGCCCAAGACTACCGGGCGCGCATTCTGGCCGCCGTCCCTGCAGGCCTGGCCTTTGAGCCGCTGATGACGCTGTACCTGACTGACAATTTGCCCGCCGATGAAATCGCGCGTGCCCAAGCCGCCGGTGTGGTGGCGGTCAAGCTCTATCCGGCGGGCGCCACTACCAACAGCGATGCGGGGGTGACCGACCTGCGCAAAACCTACCCCACGCTCGAAGCCATGCAGCGCGCGGGCATGCCGCTGCTGGTGCACGGCGAGGTGACGGACAGCGATATTGATCTGTTTGACCGCGAGGCGGTGTTTATTGACCAGCAATTAACGCCCCTGCGCCGCGATTTTCCGGGCCTAAAAATCGTCTTTGAACACATTACCACCCGTGAGGCAGCGCAGTACGTGCACAGCGCCGGGCCACTGACGGCAGCCACCATTACCGCCCATCACCTGCTTTACAACCGCAACGCCATCTTCAAGGGCGGCATCCGCCCGCACTACTACTGCTTGCCGGTCTTGAAGCGCGAAACCCACCGCCTGGCCTTGGTGGAAGCGGCCACCAGCGGCTCGCCCCAGTTCTTTTTGGGCACCGACAGCGCCCCACACGCCGCACACCTGAAGGAGCACGCCAGCGGCTGCGCCGGCTGCTATACCGCGCACGCTGCCATTGAGTTGTACGCCCAGGCCTTTGAAGCTGCCGGGGCGCTGGACCGGCTGGAGGGCTTTGCCAGCTTTTTTGGTCCTGACTTTTATGCCTTGCCTCGCAACGCCAGCAGTGTCACCTTGCGCCGTGAAAGCTGGACGCCGCCCGAGGGCTACCCCTTTGGCGAGGCCTTACTCAAGCCCATGGCCGGCGGCGAGCCCCTGCAGTGGCGACTGGCCTAGACGCCATCGACTGGAGCGCTCCCTGGCTGGCGCCTTGGCAAGCCCAGGGTCAGGCGGTTGCAGCGCACGTGTTGGCGGGTCAAAGCTGTGCCAACGCCCTCAACGCGCACCGCGCCCCGGAGGCCCCGGTGCGCTTTGCGCCCCAGCACGCTTTGCCCACAGGCGAGGCCTACGAGGCCTTTATCTTTCGCAGTCGCCAGGTACCCACGCGCGAGGGGCTGCACGACTTTTTTAACGGCCTGTGCTGGCTGCATTTCCCACACACCAAAACCCGGCTCAATGCGCTGCAGGCCGAGCAAATTGCGCGCAGCGGCGTCCAAAGCGTGCGCGGCCCGGCGCGCGACGGCATTACCGTGTTCGATGAGAACGCCGCCTTTTTGCAGGCGCCGGACGCCCTGTGGCTGGCACTGGTGGCCAAGGACTGGACGCGCTTGTTCATCACGCTGCGCCCTCTTTGGGCCCAGGCGCAGCTAGTGCTGTTTGGCCACGCGCTACTGGAAAAGCTGGTGCAACCGCGCAAGGGCATGACCGCCCACGTCTACCGCGCCCATCCCAGCGCCTCGGGCCTGGCGGCAATGGACGCCTGGATGGCGCACGACCTGAGCGCCGACAAGCTAGCGGCCAAACCCTTTGCCCATTTGCCCGTGCTTGGCGTGCCGGGCTGGTGGGCGGCAAATGGTGACCCTGGTTTTTACGACGACCTGTCGGTGTTTCGCGCGCCAAGCCCCGCATTCACACGCGAGGGCTAAAAAGCCCGCAGTTTTGGTAGGCTCATCACCTGGCGCCGCCCTTGGGTTTGGGCACCTCGCCCCTAACATAGTGCG
>CANFWT010000122.1 GCA_947450895.1 Comamonadaceae bacterium
AGGTGTCGGGCAGAAAACTGCGCGCGCGCAGGCTGTGGCACATCAGCCGCCAGACAAGGCTTCCTGATGCCGCACCACCGGTCACCCGCTGGCTTGTTAACACCCGCAATGCGCGGCGTGCTTGAGCGCATCACGCGTGCCGGCCATGTACCCATGCATGCGCTCAGCCCGAGCCAAGCCCGCGCAGCCTATGCTGCCGGCTCGGGCGTGCTGGAATTGCCCGTGCAAGCGCTGCAGCGGGTGGAAGACCATTATTTCCGCGCACGTGACGGACAAGCTTTGCTGGCGCGCTTGTATGCGCCCAGCGCACAGCGCCTACCGGTACTGCTGTATTTCCATGGCGGCGGATTCACCATAGGCAGCGTGCAGACCCACGACGCCCTGTGTCGGCGCCTGAGCCACCTGGGGCATTGTGCAGTCGTATCCATGGACTACCGCCTGGCACCGGAACACCGGTTTCCCTGCGCTTTTGAAGACGCCTGGGACGCGTTGCAGTGGCTGACCCGGTCCGGCACTTTGCTGGGGTTGGACTGCGAGCGTATTGCCGTGGGCGGCGACAGCGCGGGGGGAACCTTGGCCGCAACGTGTGCCATTGCGGCGCGCGACCATGCGCTCGCCTTGTCGCTGCAATTGCTTTTTTATCCTGGCACCTGCGCGCGCCAAGAAACGCCGTCACACACCATGTTCGCGCAGGGTTTTGTGCTGGAGAAAGAACACTTGCGCTATTTCTTCGGTCATTATTTGGGCGATGGCGATCACCGCGATGACTGGCGCTTTGCACCATTGGACGGTCTGGCAGCCGATGGTCACCCTGTTGACCTTGAGGGCGTAGCGCCGGCTTGGCTGGGTTTGGCGCAGTGCGATCCATTGGTGGATGAGGGCGTTTTGTACGCAGACCGCCTGCGTCTGGCGGGAGTGCCGGTAGAGTTGGAAATCTACCGCGGCGTGGTGCATGAATTCATCAAAATGGGACGCGCCATCCCAGAGGCGCTTCAGGCCCATGCGGACGCAGCGCAGGCTTTACGAAAGGCGTTTGACCATGGCTGATATGGCACCCCGACTGAGCGATTTTCGGCTCCAGCACCCATTGCGCGTTCGCTGGGGCGAGGTGGACTTGCAGAAAATTGTCTTTAACCCGCACTACCTGATGTACGTGGATACCGCGATTGCCGACTATTGGCGTGCGATCGCCCTGCCCTATGAAGAGAGCCTGCGCGCCTTGGGTGGCGAACTTTTTGTCAAAAAATCAAGCCTGGAATTTCATGCGTCGGCGCAATACGACGACCGTTTGGTCGTTGGCCTGCGCTGCGCACGCATCGGCAATTCGTCGCTGCAATTTCTCAGCGGCATTTTTCGCGACGATGTATTGCTAGTGAGTGCAGAGCTGATTTATGTCTTCGCCGACCCGGTGAAAAAAACGTCCTTGCCGGTACCAGCCGCGTTGCGCAACACTATGCTGGAGTTTGAAAACGGCCGAACGGTCGTCCAAACCCAAGCGTCTGACTGGAAGATTGCTGCTTTGGCGGTACAAGCACTGCGTCCCACGGATGACAAAGACCTGAGCGCCCTGCACTGCGTGGTCACCAATGCATTGGGCGCGCCAGTGGCTACCGCACGCCTGTGCACAGATAGCCACGTTGCAGACGGTATCGCAGCCGCGCCCACGCTGCGGGGCGCCGGATGGGGCCGTTTCGCCGCCGCGACGCTGCTTGCCCAAGCGCAGCCGGGCAACTACACATCCTCAAGCAGCGTATAGGGCAGCGGCAATAAGGAAAGCGCCGGACCGTGGGCGCTTGAGAGCCGCAACTCACCTTGCTCCGCTGCAGTGGTCTGAATGGAAACGATGCCCAGCCAAACACCCGAGGCATGCAAGGCCGTCTGAACCACCAAGCCGCAGGGTTGGTCAGCGTCTTGGCTGGAATAAACCTCTTGGCCCGCCGAAAGACCAATATCGCGCGCCTGCGCATTGGAAAGCGCGGCAGGCGGCTGTAGTTGCACCAGATAGGCGCGGCGCTTCAGGGTGCCACGGAATTGGCTGCGAGCTACCACTTCCTGGCCGGGGTAGCAGCCTTTTTTGAAATTAACGCCGCCGACCGATTCAAAATTGAGCATCTGGGGGACAAACGCATCCACCACGGCGGCGCTCAACGTTGCCACGCCACTTAGTACATCGCTGCAATGCCATGCCGCCAGTGGCAAGACCGCACCTGCTGGCGGCTCAGAACCCGTTGGTGCAATCCACAGTTGACGCGCCAGGTGGTTCGCGGGATAGAGCTGCACCACAGTCGCGTGGCCCACCAGGGTTGCACTCCAAGGCGAAACCGGGGCTGCTCCCATCGCGCAGGTGCTACTTCCCATCAAACCGAAAAGACAATAGTCGCTGCTTGCGTCACGCAACACCGCCTTGGCCCGCATGACAAACATCGACAAGCGCTTGACTGTCGCAGCCACCAGGTCACGGCTGCACACCAGCACGATGTCTCCATTGGCACGCCGGACTGCAACAAAGCTGGCCTGCATGCGCCCTTTGGCCGAACAAAACGCCGCCAGGCGTGCCTGCGTGGGCGATAGCTGCAGGAGATCATTGCTCAATTGACCGTTCAGAAATACGGTGTTGTCGGCCCCGGTGACCTCAATAACACCTAGATGGTCCAGCGCAGTAATTCCGCCTTGTGGCAATGAAAATTCGAATGGGGGATGAAGGGAAAAGTTCGGGGCTTGCATGCTGCCAATTATGCTGCGCGCCTCAAGGTCGGCGCCTCACAAAGGGATATCCCTGGCGGCAGATACTGCCCAACGCATTTCCAATGGGTGCGTGCGGTACGGGTGCGCTCAGTCCTCTACGATCAGCAAGCACGGTGCCTTAACCTTCAGCAGCTTAGCGCGCTCTCCACACAAACTAACAGCCAGTCGCTCACCTTGCGCGGACAGACGAACGTAAATAGCGCAACTCAACGCCATCTTCATGCCGTCGGTTCGGCTGTCAAAGGCGGCCGCGCAGTGTCCATAGCGCCCTAAATCTGGCCGCTCCTTGGCATAAAGCGCCTGCAAAGGCGGTGGTAACTGGTGCGGCGCAATAGTGGCGCCGCCTTGCGCCACCGTGTGTCCGGCCCACAAACAGGCCACGGCCACCAGCAAGGTCTTGGTACTCATGCACGCATCCCATGCGCCGCTGACTGCAAGGGCGAAAAAGCCGTCCAATCGGTGTGGTAACGACCCAATCCAAGCGACGCTGGCGAATGCATTGCAATGCGTGCGTACAAGCGGTCGTACAAGGGCTCTCGCGGATACCGGCCACCCACCGGCTCGCCCTGGTTGCCAAAATTGGCGTCCAGTTGCAGCCAATCTGCCTCCTTGAGCACCCTGAGCGCCTCAGGAATCACGATTTTTTCTTCCAACTGAATATGGTCCACGCAGAATTCCACGTAAGACCGCAGGTTGGCTTCAAACAACGGGCGCCGTGAGTCGCCCAACATTTCCCATGCGGGAAGCTGTTGCTGGAGCTCTTGTATCTTGCGACGCCCCAGCGCACGCGCCCCGGCAAGCTTGTCAATCAGCTCGCGTGCCACCGCAGACCGTGCCGCGACCGCAGGGAACAGCAACTCATCCTCTTTCAGCTGGTGCTGCTTTTCGGGAAACTCGTCCATGTAGAACAACATGGCGCGCAATAAGTCAAAAAACACTTCGGGTCGGTCCTCGGGACCACGCTCGACCATCAGGTTCATAGACCGCAACACAGCGATGAGCGAGGCGTGCTCCTCGTGAATCACGCGAATGCTGGAATGTTTCATGGCGTCTCGGATGAAAATTTATTCTTGTACCGACCAAGCATCGCACGCCCAGGGATTCAAAACCATGACGCAGGTCAAACTTGTGCTGCCACGGCAGCGGGCCCATGAAGTTTGCCCTGGCCTCATTGCATTGCGAAACGCGGCGCAGTCGCACCACGGACACGTCAGACAGCGTGCGCGAAGCGAAACAAAGGGCCGGCATCGCACGGCCTCGCTACCCCGAAGGATGCAGGCAGCAGCAGAGAAAAAAGGCAGCAACCGTGCCTAAAGCTGCAACCGTGGCTTTTAGGAGCCCGCCACCTTCATCCGGTTCACCAAAATAGAACCCACCGTTTTGGCCCCGTAGTTGTAAGCATCCGCCCCCACCGCCTCAATGCCGCGCAACATGTCTTTCATATTGCCGGCAATGGTGATTTCATGGACGGGATAGGCGATCTGGCCGTTTTCCACCCAGAAGCCGCTGGCGCCACGCGAGTAGTCGCCAGTGACGTAGTTCACGCCCTGGCCCATCAGCTCGGTGACTAGCAGGCCGGTGCCGAGTTTGCGGACCATGGCGTCCAGGTCGTCTTCGGGACGGGTACGGCGCGAGCGCAAGATCAGGTTGTGCGAACCGCCGGCGTTGCCTGTGGTTTGCATGCCCAGTTTGCGCGCGGTGTAGCTACTCAAAAAATAGCCTTGCAAGCGCCCGGCCTCCACCACCTGGCGGGGTTGCACGCGCACGCCTTCTTCGTCAAACGGCGAACTGCCTTTGCCCCCCATAACAAACGGGTCTTCAAGCAGGTCCATGTGCTTGGGCAGCACCATCTTCCCCAACGAGTTGAGCAAAAACGAGCTCTTGCGGTACAGCGCGCCGCCACTCACCGCTTGCACCAAGGCGCCCAGCAGACCAGCCGCCATAGGCGACTCAAAAAGCACGGGGCACTCGGTCGTCGCAATCTTGCGGGACTTCAAGCGGCTCAGCGCGCGCTCTGCGGCGTAGCGGCCCACCGCCTCGGGCGAAGCAAGGTCCGAGGACTTGCGCATGGAGCTGTACCAACCGTCGCGCTGCATGTCTTTGCCTTTGCCGGCAATGGGAGACACCGAGAGCGAATGGCGCGAGCTGGCATAGCCACCGCGAAAACCATTGGTGTGCGCGGTAAAAAAGTGCGATTGCTGCGCCGACACCGCCGCGCCTTCGCTGTTGGTAATGCGCTTGTCCACCGACAAGGCCGCAGCCTCACACGCCAGCGCCAGCTCGGCGGCTTGGGCGCTGCTAATGTCCCAAGGGTGAAACAGATCTAGATCACGATTGCGTTCGTCCACCGGGCAAATGTCCTCGGCGGCGGGCAGGCTGGCAAACGGGTCTTCGGCGGTGAAGCGGGCAATGTCGTAGGCCGCACGCACGGTTTGGGCGATGGCGGCGTCTGAGAAATCGGAGGTGCTGGCGTTGCCCCGGCGTTGGCCCAGGTACACCGTCACGCCGAGCGACTTGTCGCGGTTGCGCTCCACGTTTTCAAGCTCGCCATTGCGCACCGAGACGCTTAGGCCGCAGCCCTCAGACACTTCGGCGGCGGCGTCTGTGGCGCCGAGTTTTTTGGCCGCCTTGAGGCTGGCGTCAACGCGGGATTCAAAAAATGCGCGGCTGTAAGCAAAACCGGACAGGGGCTGGGCGGCCAGCGCTTTGGGGGAGAGGATGGGTTTCTTCATG
>CANFWT010000123.1 GCA_947450895.1 Comamonadaceae bacterium
AGAGTTTTTTTCATTTTTTGATTCCTAAATTGAAAAGTTAAGAAATAAAACCAGCCCAGGCCACCTTGGAGAAGGATGCTTGGGCCGGCTTGTTCGAAGCGAACGAGGTAAACCGACCGAAGTCAGGTAAATAGGTTTAGAACGTGTGGAACACGCCCAGTGCCAGACCCGTGGATGTGGGGTTGGACTTGCTGGTGAGCGTGGTACCAGCAGCGCCGCCAGCCAGGGCTGCGCTGTATGCACTGCCGCCGTCGTTGGTCACGCTGCTATAAGTGCCGTACAACTTGGTGCGCTTGGACAAGGCGTAGTCGATGCCCAGGCCAGTCAAAGTGCCGGTGTTGTCTTTGGCGTTGGCGGCACCGGTGTTTTGCGCAGCAGAGGCGTAGGACAGCTTGTAGTTGATCGCGCCAACGGGCACGTTCACACCGATCATGTTGACGGTGTTGGTTGCGGTAGAAGCTGTACCAACCAACTCTTCACGGGTGCTCAGGAACAACACCTTGGCCATGCCAAAGTCGTACGAAGCGCCGAGGGCCGATTGCGTGTAGTTGCCGGTAGAGGCGGGAATGCCGGTGTTGGTTGCCAGACCTGCACCCGTTGTGGTGTTCAACACAGGGTTCACGGCCGCCTTGGCTGTGCCTTGAGTCTGTTGTTGACCCACAGAAGCAGTCAGGGGACCAGCTGCGTATCCGATTTGCGCAGAGTAGCCGTTACCGTCGTTGGAGTTCGCTGCAGAGCTAGCGTTCTCACCGAAGAAGCTTTGCAGACGCACGCGCAGTCCGCCCATGTCAGGCGAAGCGTAACCCACCATGTTGGAGGCGTTGGCCGTGGTAGCCAAACCATTGCGGGATGCCAGGTTCAGGGTCAGAGCCGAAGAATCGGCAGGACCGTTGGTACCGAAAATGTCGTAAGAGGTGACGGTGTACAAGAACACGTTCGTGTAGTCACGACCCAGACGGACTTCACCGAAGCCACCGTTCACGCCAACGTAGGAGAAACGTTGGAACACCAGGCCTTGGGTTCCGCCCAAAGAAGTGAAAGCACCTGCGCCGCCATTGCCGGTACCGCCAGCTTGGTTGCTGTTATTGGTCGCTTTACCAGCGCCGGTGTCATTGGCCAGGCCACCTTCGAGCTTGAAGATTGCGTTCATGCCGCCACCGAGGTCTTCGGTGCCCATGAAACCGATTTTGCTGGAGCCCAGCTGAGAGTTACCCAGGCCGGTTTTGCTCGTGCCTTCGGAGCTGTACTGCGTAACAGCCGCGTCCACGGTACCGTAAATCGACACTTGAGCAGATGCGCCGCCCACTGCTGCGACAGCAGCCAATGCAATAAGGGTCTTTTTCATTTAAAAATACTCCAAGGTTATTAAAAGGTGCTGGCCCGGAAAATTCAGGCTACAGCAGCAACTTCCTTTTCAGAAGTTAGGCCTATTGCACCAGAGGCTCGCTGGTTTAGCAAAGGAAAGCCCTTTTTTTAGTACCGCAGAGGCGCAATGCGTTGCAAACATGCAACAAAAGCGGGTTGGGTGGCTCCGCACTGACGCCTCGGCTCACTGCCGCCAATGCCCGGCTTTGGGTGTGCCGGGTGCCGGGGCTTGTATGCTCGGGCACATGTTTACTACCACCGACCGACTTCTGGCTGCCGCAGACACGGCGCTACGCACCTTGTTTGCCACGCCGCACGCATCCAAACCCTGCCCTACGCTGGCCGAGGCGCCTACCTCGCTCAGTGATGCTGAGAAACAACAGTCCGCCGGGCTGATGCGCGTCAACCACGTGGGCGAAGTGTGCGCGCAGGCGCTCTACACCGCGCAGGCATTGGCCACGCGCAACCCGGCGTTGCGCGCGCACTACACCGCCGCTTGCGTGGAGGAGACGGACCACTTGGCCTGGACGGCACAGCGCCTGCAGGACCTGGGGTCGCGGCCCTCGATGCTCAACCCACTGTGGTACGCCGGGGCGTTTGGGCTGGGCCTGGTGGCCGGGCGGCTGGGAGACGCGGTCAGCTTGGGTTTTGTAGTGGAGACAGAAACCCAGGTGGGTGCGCACCTGGACAGCCATTTGCAGGCTTTGCCCTCAGGCGACCACGCGTCGCGCGCCATCGTGGCGCAAATGCGAGACGATGAATTGCGCCACGCTGACGCAGCCCGTGACGCCGGAGCCGCCGCGTTGCCCGCGCCAGTGCAAGCGGCGATGCGCGCCATGGCCAAGGTGATGACGACGGTGGCGCAGCGGGTGTAGGGTGTAGCTACGCACTGAGTACGCACTGAGCGTGTGGGCCTTCGGCTGTTTCACAAGGGCCACGCTGCTTTCTATATAGAGGCTGCGAAAACTTGCCCGTTTTCCCCAGATAAACCCCTTACCTGGCCTTGCGCGTACGTCGACTTTGCAGCAAGGCGATGTTTTGCTCGCCCGTCACGGTACTGGCGTAGTAAGTGTTGATCACGTCTACGCTGGTGCGGGCGTTGCGCGCGAGCGTTAGCAGGTCAATGCCCTGGCCGTAGAGCAGCCGAAAGGTAATGGCCGAGTGGCGAAAGCTATACATGCTGCGCGGCTGGCCGTGGGCGCCGTCTTTGAGGCTGGTTAGGCCCAGCACCCAGTTGAGGTGAAAGCTCAGCACCGCCAGCATCTATTGGCGGTCGCGCAGCTGGGGCATGAAGAGGTAGTCGTCGGGCTTGGCCAGGTCGCGGCGAGCGTTGTTTTTGACAATTTGCTCGTAAATGCGCACCGCTGGGAACAGGGTGACGATGGGTTTGCCGTGGCTTTTGGTCTCTGGCAGGGTGAGACGCAGGTAGGTGTTGTCGCCGCGCACAATTTCGACGTGCTTGTGTTTGAGGGTTTTGAGGTCGCTGGGGCGGATAAAGCCGTGCACCATAAAGCCAATCGCCCACGCCAGGTCGGGCGGCATGATTTGTTCTTTGAGCCGCACTTTGTACTTGATGCGGATTTCGGCGCCGCTGTCGGGGTGGCGCACGCCGCGCAGGCTGCGCGCCTTGCGGATGATGCAGCGGTATTCGGTGGGCGTGAACGCCCCGCGCGACTTGGTGAGCACCTTGACTTTAGGGAAGTCGGGCAAGGCCTCCAAGTGGCCGCAGGACACGGCGTGGCGCAAGACCTTGCGGATGGCCACCAGGTACTGGCTGATGGTGGTGGTGGAGTGGCGGTCGCTCATGAAGTTGATGAAGTCCAGCAGGCTTTGGTAGCTCACCGCTGACGGCGGGGCGCAGCCCCAGCGCGGCAGGATGAAGGAATCAAGCCGGTTGCGCAGCACCTGCAGGCTGCCCAGCGTCCACTCGCCCCGGCCCACGCGCCCTTCTTCATTGGAAAACATTTGTGCCGCTAGGACGCCAAAAGTGACGATGGCTGCCGCTTGGGGCGCATAGGATGCGCGGTCTTGCCCAGCGCCTGCACTGCCGGAGATGGGCTGGTAATTTTCGGCCAGCCACTCCTCGTATACGGTGCGCGCAAACCTTTGCGCCTGGTGCAGGTTTTGGGTTTTGGTACTAAGCCGGTACGTGCGCCCGGCAATCCAGCAACGCACCTGCCAGAACTTGCTGGCCTCCATTTTGTAGACGCACAGCTTGTCTGGATAGCCAGGAACGCGGGTAATGGTAGATGGAATGGGTACCGTGCGCTCTCGCTTGACCGCGCCAGCTTCGTCATTGGCGGCGGTGCGCGTGGTGGTGATGACTTCAATCATCGTAAAAACAGCGCCAGTTGTAGAGCGCCGCGTTGCAACCACCACCGGTCACGCTGGCGCGCATCACAGCACACCACGTGAAAAGTTGTACAGCCGTTGCTATGCAATAGGTTTAGTTCATGCAACAAATAAGTTTTACCTCGCTCCATAGGCCAATCGGGGATTTTAATTATTCGATGAAATAGTTGCAGCCTTTTTGCATTGGCTGCTGTGGCAGCAGTGGGCGGCGCATCTGCTCAAGTGTCGATTTACGGTACCGTGGACGCGGCTGTTACGCAGTACAGCCAAGACGGTTACACCAAGACAGGCCTGGGCAACTCACAACTCGGCTCCAGCAAAATCGGTTTCATGGGCACCGAAGACCTCGGTGGCGGCATGAATGCAATCTTCAAGCTCGAAGGTGGCTTGGCCAACGACACCGGAAACGGCAAAGCTTCCAACACCAGTAATCAAGCGGCGGGCGGCGCTGGCCAATTGACCCAAGTAGCTGGCACGCAGGGTCTGGTGTTTCAACGCTTTTCTTACGTGGGTTTGAATGGAAGCTTTGGCGAAGTGCGTCTTGGCCGGGACTACACCAACACCTTCTTATACGCAGCAGGTGCGTTTGATCCGTTTGGCACGAACGGCCCAGCGGATTCCACTGCAATGACGTTTAACTTGGCGTTGCGCGGCGCCCCCTACACTGCAACCAATATCTCTAATATGGTGGGGTACACCTCGCCAAACATGTCGGGTATAACCGCGCGCTTGCAAGCTTTCGCTGGTGAAGGAACCAACAGCACCGACGGCAGTGGCTATTCCGCACAGGCCCAGTACTCTAACGGCCCCTTACTGATTTCTGCCGCACAACAAGTAACAACAGGCACGGTCAAAGCTGCGGCGGCGCCTTCGGGGTCAAGCGCTGGCACCTTGGCCACCCCTGGCGATTACACGCAAGCAGCTGTTGGCGCTTCGTACGACTTTGGCATGGCAAAAGTGATGTTTACTAATGTGCAGGAAAAGCTGGTCACGAGCCCCACTGTTACGGGTGCCAACAACTCCAACATGATTGGCGTTGTCGTGCCGATGGGCGCATTGAACTACAAAGCGTCATACATCGCTTCCATTTACAACACCGGCGTAACCAACGCCCCAGACCAAAAGGGCACACTGATCGGTCTGGGTGCAGATTACACCTTGTCTAAACGCACCAAGCTGTACGGCACGGTGAGCCAGGTAACCAACGATGGCGGTACGACAGCCGCTGGTAGTCAAATCTACAGCGCTGGCAATTTTGCCTCTGGTAAGGCTGCTGGAACTGATGGAAAGACTCCGACATCCACCGGCGTAGCCATCGGTATCAACCACACGTTCTAAACCTATTTACCTGACTTCGGTCGGTTTACCTCGTTCGCTTCGAACAAGCCGGCCCAAGCATCCTTCTCCAAGGTGGCCTGGGCTGGTTTTATTTCTTAACTTTTCAATTTAGGAATCAAAAAATGAAAAAAACTCT
>CANFWT010000124.1 GCA_947450895.1 Comamonadaceae bacterium
CAGCGTGCGGATGTGCGCGCCGTCTACGTCGGCGTCGGTCATGATGATGATGCGGTGGTAGCGCAGCTTGGCGACGTTGAAGTCGTCGTTGCCCGTTGCGCCCCCGGCCTTGCCGATGCCGGTGCCCAAGGCGGTGATCAGCGTCAAAATTTCGTTGCTGGTCAAGAGCTTTTCGTAGCGCGCTTTTTCCACGTTCAAAATCTTGCCGCGCAGGGGCAAAATCGCCTGGAACTTGCGGTCGCGCCCTTGCTTGGCGCTGCCACCGGCCGAGTCGCCCTCGACGATGTAGATCTCGCACATCGCCGGGTCTTTTTCCTGGCAGTCGGCCAGTTTGCCGGGCAGGCCCATGCCGTCCAGCACGCCTTTGCGCCGCGTCATGTCGCGCGCCTTGCGGGCGGCTTCGCGGGCGCGGGCGGCCTCGATGATTTTGCCGACGATGATCTTGGCGTCGGCCGGGCGCTCTTGCAGGTAGTCGGCCAGCAGCTTGCTCACAATGTCTTCCACCGGGCCGCGCACTTCGCTGCTGACCAGCTTGTCCTTGGTCTGGCTGCTGAACTTGGGCTCGGGCACTTTGACCGACAGCACGCAGGTCAGGCCTTCGCGCATGTCGTCGCCGGTCACTTCCACCTTGGCTTTTTTGGCCAGCTCCGACTCGTCAATGTACTTGTTGATCACCCGCGTCATGGCCGCGCGCAGGCCGGTCAGGTGGGTGCCGCCGTCGCGCTGGGGAATGTTGTTGGTAAAGCACAGCACTTGCTCGTTGTAGCCGCTGTTCCATTGCATGGCCACTTCCACACCGATGTTGGTGTTTTGGTCGCTTTGGCGGTCGCCCATGGCGTGGAAGATGTTGGGGTTCAACACCGTCTTGCCCTTGTTGATGAAGTTCACAAAGCCCTTGACGCCACCGGCGCCCGAGAAGTCGTCTTCCTTACCGCTGCGCTCGTCTTTGAGGCGAATGCGCACGCCGTTGTTCAAAAAGCTCAGTTCGCGCAGGCGCTTGCTCAAAATCTCGTAGTGAAAGTCGTTGTTCTCTTTGAAGATGTCGGTGTCGGGCAAAAAGTGCACTTCGGTGCCACGCTTTTCGGTGTCGCCGATCACCTTCATGGGCGAGACTTCCACGCCGTCCTGGGTTTCGAGCAGACGGTTTTGCACAAAGCCGCGGCTGAACTCCATCACGTGCACTTTGCCATCGCGCCGGATGGTGAGACGCAGCATTTTGGACAGCGCGTTCACGCAGGACACGCCCACGCCGTGCAGGCCGCCCGAGACTTTGTAGCTGTTTTGGTTGAACTTGCCGCCGGCGTGCAGCTCGGTCAGGGCAATTTCGGCCGCCGAGCGCTTGGGCTCGTGCTTGTCGTCCATCTTGATGCCAGTGGGAATGCCGCGCCCGTTGTCCACCACGCTGACCGAGTTGTCCGAGTGGATCGTGACCAAAATATCGTCGCAGTGGCCGGCCAGCGACTCGTCAATCGAGTTGTCCACCACCTCAAACACCAGGTGGTGCAAACCGGTGCCATCGGACGTGTCGCCGATGTACATACCCGGGCGTTTGCGCACCGCCTCCAGGCCCTCCAAAATTTGGATGGAACCTTCGCCATAGGCCTCGGACGCGCCGGCTTGGTGGGCGTCGATGGTGGGCTGGAAGTTGGAGCTGTCCAGGCCGCTCTCGCCGGTATGCACCTCTTGCGTGGTGGCGTCAGGGGCGGGGGTAGCTTTGTTTTCTTCGGTCATGGCTGGCGTTTTTTCTTCATTTGCGGGCCCAAGTGGCGCGTTAAGCGCCGCTCAAACCCTGTATTTCATGCAATCTTGAATGACCAAACCCCCGAAGACCGGGGGTTTGCTGCTGGGGGCATTTGCGCTTTTCACCCGCTCTAGATGCGCATGGGCATCACCACGTACTTGAAGGTGGCGTTGTCGGGAATGGTCAACAGCGCAGAGCTGTTACCGTCGGAAAACTCGAGCGTCACCATATCCTGGCCCATATTGGACAGCGCGTCTATCAGGTAGGTCACGTTGAAGCCAATTTCGATGCTGTCGCCGCCGTAGTCGATGTCCAACTCGTCCACCGCTTCTTCTTGTTCGGCGTTGTTGGCCGCCATGCGCAAGGTGCCGGGGTCAATGTTCAGGCGCACGCCCTTGAATTTGTCGCTGGTCAAAATGGCCGTGCGCTGCAGGGTTTTGAGCAGGGTGTCGCGGCCCAGGGTGATCTTGTTCTTGTGGTTTTTCGGGATGACGCGGTTGTAGTCCGGAAACTTGCCCTCCACCAGCTTGGTCACAAACTCCATGCCGCCAAAGGAAAAGCGCGCCTGGTTGCTGGCAAATTGCATCTCAATCGCGCCTTCGGCGTCTGAAAGCAGGCGCTGCAGCTCAATCACGGTCTTGCGCGGCAAGATCACTTCTTGTTTGGGCACTTCCACGTCCAGCGTGCTGGAGGCAAAAGCCAGGCGGTGGCCGTCGGTGGCTACCAAGCTGAGCTGTTTGCCCTCGGCCACAAACAAAATGCCGTTGAGGTAGTAGCGAATGTCGTGCACCGCCATGGCAAACGACACTTGGGACAGCAGGCTTTTCAGGGTTTTTTGCGGCACGCTGAACACCGGACCAAAGCTGGCCGATTCCTGCACCAGCGGAAAGTCTTCTGCCGCCATGGTTTGCAGGGTGAACTTGCTCTTGCCGCCTTTGAGGATGATCTTGTTCTGGTTCGATTCGAGCGACACCGTCTGGTCAGCGGGCATGGTGCGCAAGATGTCGATCAGTTTGCGCGCACCGATGGTGGTGCTGAAGTCACCGTCGTCACCGCCCAACGCTGCGCTGGTACGGATCTGGATTTCCAGGTCACTGGTGGTGAATTGCACAGCGCCCCCTGTTTTGCGCACCAGCACATTGGCCAGGATGGGCAGCGTGTGACGGCGCTCCACAATGCCCGACACCGCCTGCAGTACGGACAGCACCTGGTCTTGTGCTGCTTTCAATACGATCATGCTTTTCTCCAATGTTCAAACACTTGTTATCTAGGCGGGCGGGGTAATGCCCCCATTTTCGCTGGTTTTAGCCCTGGGGCTGCGCCCCAGAGGGCGCATTTTTCGTCATCCCTTGAGGGTTTGTTCCAAAACGTGCAGCTGCTGGTTCAGCTCAATCACTTGCAGCCGCTCGCTACCGATTTTGCGCACTGCGTGCAGCACCGTGGTGTGGTCGCGCCCGCCAAACATCTCGCCAATCTCGGGCAGGCTTTTCTTGGTCAGCTCCTTGGCCAGGTACATCGCAATCTGGCGCGGGCGGGCAATACTGGCCGGGCGCTTTTTGGAATACATGTCGGCGACCTTGATCTTGTAGTAATCGGCCACCGTCTTTTGGATGTTTTCCACCGAAATTTGCCGGTTTTGGATGGACAACAGGTCGCGCAGCGCGTCGCGTGCCAGCGCAATCGAAATTTCTTTTTGGTTGAAGCGCGAATAGGCCAGGCATTTGCGCAGCGCACCCTCAAGCTCGCGCACGTTGGAGCGCACGTTCTTGGCGATAAAAAAAGCCACCTCTTCGGGCATGTCGGCGCCCTCGGCACGCGCCTTGTTAATCAAAATCGCCACCCGCATCTCCAACTCGGGCGGCTCGATGGCCACCGTCAGCCCCGAGTCAAAGCGCGAAACCAAGCGCTCGTGGATGTCGGTCAGGCCCTTGGGGTAGGTGTCGCTGGTCATCACAATATGTGACTTTTTGGCCAGCAAGGCCTCAAAGGCATTGAAGAACTCTTCTTGCGTGCGGTCCTTGTTGGCGAAAAACTGTACGTCATCGATCAGCAGCAAATCCAGCGAGTGGTATTTGTCTTTGAACTCGTCAAATGTCTTGCGCTGATAGGCCTTAACCACATCCGAGACAAATTGTTCTGCATGGATGTAGAGAACTTTGGCGTGAGGCCGGTCCAGCAAAAGCCGGTTGCCTGCCGCGTGCATCAAATGGGTTTTGCCCAGACCAACGCCACCGTAAATGAACAAAGGGTTGTAAAGGTGGCCTGGCACGGTGGCGACATGCATGGCGGCGGCGCGTGCCATGCGGTTGGCGGTGCCTTCGACCAGGGTGTCAAAGGTCAGCAAGCTATTGAGCCGGTTCTTGGGTGCTGGGGGTTCTGGATCCGCTTCTGCAATCGTCTGCGGCGCTTGGCTAGAAGCGGGCGCCACAGGGCTGCGCACGGGAGTTTCTCGGGGGGTAATGGCCAATTCCAACTGTACCGGTTGGCCGCAGAGCTTTTCCAGCAAGGTGGTAATGGGCTGGCTGTATTGGGCACGGATCCAGTCCAGCTTGAAGCGGTTGGCAACAAAAACCACGACCTTGCTGACGTCGTCGGCAACCTGCACGCTGAGCGGTCGGATCCAGGTGTTGAACTGTTGCTCGGGCAAGTCCAGCGCGAGCTGGTCGAGGCACGATTGCCACAGGCTTTGGCCGGTGTCAAGAACGGTCATTTCGGTTTGCAGGGGGAGGCTTCCCTCGGTCATGGTGGTGTTCGAATCTGTGGACAGGTAGGGAAAAATAGCGCACCCTGAGAGCGCTTATCAAACACTTATCCACAATTTGAAAAAGCGCTCGTGGCGTGCATATTAACCGCTTTACTGCATACAAGTTGTACGTGGTTTTACTAATGTGTTGCTCAGCAATAAAAAATTTGCGATAATGGAGGGCTGCCCTGAGCTTTTTTGGGCACCAGGCAACAAGCACCGAACAGACAGGAATTCAAAATGAAACGCACCTACCAACCATCGAAGATCCGCCGCGCCCGCACACACGGCTTTCTGGTTCGCATGAAAACCCGTGGTGGGCGCGCCGTCATCAATGCGCGCCGTGCCAAAGGCCGCAAGCGTTTGGCAGTCTGATTCCGTTAGGGTCGGCCCTGTTTGCACCGTGCAGCGGCTCCGTACCCGACCCCAGTTCCAAGTCGTCTTGGCTAGTAAATTGGGCGTTCGCACCCCGCATTTCGCATTGCACAGCTGCGAATTGGCGCTTGTGCAAGGTGCATCAGCACCTGCGGCCGGTCTGCCCGGCGATGCGCATGGGCAAGCAGCGCAGCAATCGGTGCTGGGTGCCATGGTGCCCAAGCGCTGGGCCAAGCGTGCTGTTACGCGCAATGCCATCAAACGCCAGATTTACGCTTTGAGCGTCCAGTTCAGCGACAAGCTGGCTCCGCGCGC
>CANFWT010000125.1 GCA_947450895.1 Comamonadaceae bacterium
GCGCGCAGCCAGTACGGCGAAAACTCCGAGGCGCTGTATTTGACCAGCGGCTATGTCCAGCCCTCAGCCCGTGCGGCTGCGGCCCGCTTTGCAGGCGAGGAAGAAGGCTTCACCTATGGCCGCTACGGCAACCCCACGGTTGCCAGCTTGGAGCAGCGCCTGGCCGCCATGGAGGGCACCGAGGCCTGCATGTCCACTGCCTCCGGCATGTCGGCGATTTTGATGATGTGCATGGGCCTGCTCAAGGCCGGTGACCACGTGCTGTGTTCGCAGTCCATGTTTGGTTCGACCATCAAACTCATTGGCTCTGACCTGGCTAAGTTTGGCGTGGAATCCACCTTTGTCGCGCAAACCGATCTGGCTGCCTGGGCCGCTGCGGTGCGCCCCAACACCAAGCTGCTGTTTGCCGAAACACCCACCAACCCTTTGACCGAGGTTTGCGACATCCGCGCCCTGGCCGACATCGCCCACCAAGCGGGCGCGCTGCTGGCGGTGGACAACTGCTTTGCTACACCGGCTTTGCAACTGCCGGTCACCTTGGGCGCGGACATCATCATGCATTCGGGCACCAAGTACCTGGACGGCCAGGGGCGCGTCATGGCCGGTGCCTTGTGCGCCAGCCAGCAGCTCGTTACCGAGAAATTTCTGCCCGTGCTCAAGAGCGCAGGCATGACGTTGGCGCCTTTTAACGCCTGGGTGGTGCTCAAGGGCCTGGAGACGCTGGACATCCGCATGCGCGCCCAATCGGCTAACGCACTGGCCTTGGGCCAGTGGCTGGAGCAACATGCAGCGGTACAGCGCGTGTTTTATCCCGGGTTGGCCAGCCATCCGCAGCACGCCTTGGCTATGCGCCAGCAGTCTGGCTGCGGTGGGGCCGTGCTGTCCTTTGAAGTGAAAGCGGACAACCCGGCGCAGGCCAGGGAGAGGGCTTTCCACGTGCTCGACAGCATGCAAACATTGTCTTTGTCCACCAATTTAGGTGACACCAAAACCTTGGTGGCTCACCCGGCCAGCACCTCACACGGGCGCCTGACCGATGCACAGCGCCAGTCTGCAGGCGTGACCCAGGGGCTGATCCGCGTGGCCGTGGGTCTGGAGCACATTAACGACATAAGGGCCGATCTCGCGCGCGGTCTGGAAACACTCTGATGACGAAAACACGTACGCGCTTTGCGCCCTCGCCGACCGGCTTTATTCACTTGGGCAATATTCGCTCGGCGCTCTACCCCTGGGCATTTGCCCGTGCGACGGGTGGCGACTTCATTTTGCGGATTGAAGACACCGACCAAGACCGCAGCACCCAGGCCGCGGTGGATGTGATCATCGAAGGCATGCGCTGGCTGGGGCTGGACTACGACGAAGGCCCGTTCTACCAAATGCAGCGCATGGACCGCTACAAGCAAGTTTTGCTGGAGTTGCAGGCTGCGGGTTGGGTCTACCCTTGCTACATGAGCATGGAAGAACTCGATGCATTGCGCGAGCGTCAGATGCAGGCCAAAGAAAAGCCCCGCTACGACGGCACCTGGCGCCCGGCGCCCGGAAAGGTCTTGCCGCCCGTGCCCGCAGGCGTGCAACCCGTATTGCGTTTCAAGAATCCGCAAGGCGCCAGCGTGGTGTGGGAAGACAAAGTCAAGGGCCGCATCGAAATCAGCAACGACGAGCTCGACGACTTGGTGATCGCCCGCCCGGCCCTGCCCGGTGAGGCTGTCGGCACCCCCACGTACAACTTTTGTGTGGTGGTGGACGATGTGGACATGGCAATTACGCATGTGATTCGAGGCGACGACCACGTCAACAACACGCCGCGCCAGATCAATATTTTCCATGCGCTAGGCAAGACGCCCCCGGTTTATGCCCATCTGCCCACCGTGCTCAACGAGCAGGGCGAGAAGATGAGCAAGCGCAATGGTGCCAAGGCGGTCACCCAATATGCGCTGGAAGGCTATTTACCGGAGGCCATGGTCAATTACCTTGCGCGTCTGGGCTGGAGCCACGGCGATGACGAGATATTCAGTCGCGCGCAGTTTTTGGAGTGGTTCAACCTCGACCACCTTGGCCGCAGCGCCGCCCAATTCGACGAGGCAAAACTCCGGTGGGTCAACGCCCAACACCTCAAGGCCATGGCGGGTGATGCACTCGCGCCACTGGTGCGAGTGCATTTAGAGCGGCGGGAGCTGACTGTGGACGACAAGATTGCCGCACTGTGTGATCTGTTCAAAGACCGCTGCGACACGACCTTGGCGTTGGCAGACTGGGTCGCACGGTTTTATTCAAGCGTTTCGCCTGATCCGACTGAGTTGGCGCAGCATGTTACGGACGCCGTCAAGCCTGCATTGGCGTTGTTGCAGACCCGGCTTACTGACTGTGTATGGGACAAACCCAGCATTGCCACCGTGCTCAAAGAGGTGCTCGTGCAAACAGGCCTGAAAATGCCGCAGCTTGCCATGCCAGTGCGTGTGCTTGTGATGGGAACGGCCCAGACCCCCTCGCTGGATGCGGTGCTGGCACTGTGTGATAAAGAAAAAGTTCTTGCTCGGCTTGGGAAGGCGTGAAATTACTGGCTATAATTGAGGGCTCGGAAGTAGGGAGCTGTGCCTGGCAGAGCTCCTGGGTTTAGGGGGTATAGCTCAGCTGGGAGAGCGCTTGCATGGCATGCAAGAGGTCAGCGGTTCGATCCCGCTTACCTCCACCAAAAGCTTTCGAGAAAACGGATCAGTCCAAGGTTTTGACCCCATCGTCTAGAGGCCTAGGACATCACCCTTTCACGGTGAGTACCGGGGTTCGAATCCCCGTGGGGTCGCCAGATTCATCGAGAGATGATGAAAGCGAAAAGTAGGCAACGGAAACGTTGTCGCTACCAGGAGTGGTAGTTCAGTTGGTTAGAATACCGGCCTGTCACGCCGGGGGTCGCGGGTTCGAGTCCCGTCCACTCCGCCAGAATTGTCCTTGTAAATCAAGGACTTACGGAAAGCCCGCTACGCAAGTAACGGGCTTTTTTGTTGTTCAGGTCGAATTCATCGACCGCCCAATGACCCGTGCACGCGGTCGATACAAGTTGGCGTGTCGGCGCAGGTCACACAGTGGCCCAGTGCGGAGGTCTTCTGACACTATTAACGCGAGGGTGTCCTGCAATACGAGAGCCCTGATTTGCAGCTGAATTTGGTTATCAAAAAAGATACGGTCAACCAATTCATGATGGCTGCGTTGGCTCTCTATGCGTCTTATTGCCACATTCACTTTGAAGCACCTGCCGATGACATCACTTTCACGCCTTGTACTTGCCTTCGCCATCGCGGTACTTTTCTCAGGCTGCGCGGAAAATATCGCCAACATGCGCTGGACCAAGACAGAAACCAGCAAGACTGAGCGCAAAGTGCGCCCGCCCAACAATCAGATCGGTCGCTGGGGTACGCAAGAAACTACGACGACGTGTTACACGAATTACCAGGGTTCTTCTGAGGAGTCGCGCCATTGCGATGTCACGGAAAGATACATTCCTCCACCAGAAAAAAAATTCTCTGGAGGTTTTTTTGAACGCATGGCCAAAGGACTTTTGGACGATTTGGTTGGCGGATGGGTGGATGCCACTGTGGACCGCCTCAACCACCCCGATGGGCCACAGCCCGGCAATGAACCTTCTAATATGACGGTGCTTCCTTCCGCCGAAGCCCCCAGCAAGTCTTCTGTGCTGCCGCTGGCACAAAGCCCGGATACGACGGCTCTGCAACAGCCCTGAACCCACTGGCGAGACCCAAGCTGGATAGGCTGCGCTGAACCACCGCATTTTCAGAATGCCGTCAAAGCCTTCGAGGCCGCCAAAGCGGGGAGCCGATGCCTTACAGCCATTGGGAAGCAACCGGCATTGGAGCGTCGTGAGGCGACCGGTTTTTTATTAAATAAAATCTACTGAAACTAAGGATCATGTCCAAAACTCAGTTTGAGAGCCAGGCATAAGCGAATATGTCCCACCTCGTGAAACGCCAGCGTTAATTACGCCTATTGGGGGCCGCAACCGGTCATTTTTCAGGCCTGTTGCCGCCCTTTGGCGGTTTGCAGGCGCACTCATCCCTGCGCCCTATACATAAGCCTGCTTCTGGCCATCCAGATGTTCGACAGCGCAAACAGCGTGATGAGCTGTGCGGTGTTCTTGGCAAGCCCCCGGTAGCGCACTTTGACGTAACCGAACTGGCGCTTGATGACCCTAAACGGATGCTCCACCTTGGCCCGCACGCTGGCTTTGAGTTGCTCGGCTTGTTCGTTCAACGCGCCCCAGGGCGTGTGCTTTTGCGCGCGGCGTTTACCCGGTCGCATCGCCACATGCCAATCCACCCCAGTGGCATCAGGCCGTTTGCTGGCGCCTTGGTAGCCCGCATCGGCAAACACCACTTGTTCTTCACCGTGCAGCAGCGCGTGCCCTTGCGTGACATCGTTGACGTTAGCCGCCGTGCCGATGACCGTGTGCACCAAGCCCGACTCCGCGTCCACCCCAATATGGGCTTTCATGCCGAAGTGCCACTGATTGCCCTTCTTAACTTGGTGCATCTCGGGGTCACGCTCACCGGCCTTGTTTTTGGTCGAGCTGGGCGCAGCAATCAACGTGGCGTCTACCACGGTGCCCGACTTGAGCAACAAGCCGTGTGCGGCCAACTTGGCGTTGATGACTTGCAAAATCTTTGGACTCAGCTCGAGCTCTTCGAGCAGGTGACGGAATCGCAGGATGCTGACGCGGTCTGGAATGCGTTGGGTGCCGCTGATGCCAGCGAAGTCGCGGTAGAAGCTGGTCTCGAACAAGGCTTCTTCGGCCCCCAGGTCCGACAGGCCAAACCATTGCTGCAGGCAGTGAATGCGCAGCATCAATGCAAGGTCAAATGGCGGGCGTCCCGTTTTGGCCACCGGTGCGTGCGGCGCTATGAGCGCCAGCAGTTCGCTCCAAGGCATGACTTGATTCATGTCATTGAGCAAGATTTGCTTGCGCGTGCGCCGGGTGCTGAGATCGAGTCCGAGGTCTGTTTGTTTCATGCCGTTAAAGCGCGCAATTTGCGTGCCTCAATCGAGGTGACTGGGGTGGGGTTTTGGACATGATCCCTA
>CANFWT010000126.1 GCA_947450895.1 Comamonadaceae bacterium
GCCGCCGCCCAGGCCGTGGGCCGCTCACGCAGCGCCGCCAGCAACCTGATGCGTTTGCTCAACCTGGCCGAACCGGTGCAAGCCATGCTGGTCGCCGGTGACCTGGACATGGGCCACGCGCGCGCGCTCCTGGCGCTGGACCGGGCCACGCAAATCACGGCGGCCAACCAGATTGCGAATAAAAAACTGTCCGTTCGCGAATCAGAAAGCTTAGTCAAAAAACTCAGCGCTGAGTTTTCGCTGGTCGCTTCCAAGCCGAAGAAGGAAAAGTCGCGCGACCTCAAGCGCGTCGAAGAAGAGCTCTCCGACCTGTTGCAGGCGCAGGTGGAAGTGCGCATCAAAAAGCGTATCAAACGCGCCGGGCGGATCGAAGAGCTGGGCGAGGTGGTGATTCAATTTGGTTCGCTCGATGCGCTCAACGGCCTGATCGAGCGTCTGGCACCCAACACCAGCCGCTAAGGCAATGGCCGGCCCCGCAGCCCCTTCGGTACCGTCCAGCCGCTGGCGTGTCGCCCCACCCTGGCCGCTGCCTGCGCTGCTGAGCTGGGGCGCGAGCTGGGCGGCGCTGCGCTTGCTGCTGCTGCGTGGTTGGCCCATGGGTGGGGCGCTGGTGGTGGCCGCCTTGATTGGCGTGTTGCTCAGCTTGTGGGGCAAGTCCTGGTGGCGCAAAGCGGTGATTGCGGCTGGGTTTCCGGTTTCGTTCGCCCTGAGTTTGCCGATGCTGGGCTTGGGCGATATGCCGGCCTGGGTGTGGCTATTGCCGCTCGTTTTGATGCTGTTGGTCTATCCGGTCAACACCTGGGCCGATGCGCCACTGTTTCCGACCCCGGCCAAGGCCTTGCGGCCCCTGCCCGGATTGGCGCCCTTGGTGCCTGGCGCGCGGGTGCTGGATGCGGGCTGCGGCTTGGGTCATGGTCTGCTGGCCCTGCGCCAGGCCTATCCGCAGGCGCAGTTCTATGGCCTGGAGTGGAGCGCCACCTTGCGCTGGCTGTGCGCCCTGCGCCTGCCCTGGGCGCACATCCGCCGGGGTGACATCTGGCTGGCAGATTGGTCGGGCTATGACCTGGTGTACCTGTTTCAGCGGCCCGAGAGTATGCCCCGTGCGGTGGCCAAAGCGGCCAAAGAGCTGCGTCCTGGCGCCTGGATGGTGAGCCTGGACTTTGAGGCGGCGCAGTTGGTGCCGACCGCTAGCTATACGGCAAGCAATGGCAAAATGGTATGGATGTACCAAACCCCATTTGTCTTTGCGAGGTCCTAGCATGTCCAGTCTCCTTCCGGATCCATTGCTCGCCTTGCCCTCGCTGGGGAGTAACCTGACACAAGGGGTGTTGCTCTTGGCCGTGTCCACGCTGGCCGAACGCCGTGATGCCGACACCGAAGGCCATTTGCTACGGGTACAAGGCTACCTGCGTGTGTTGGCGCATGCCCTGCGGGAAGTGCCAGAACTTCAACTGCTTCTTACCGACGAATACATTGCCAACTTGCTGCAAGGTGCGCTGGTGTACGACATCGGAACCCTGGCTTTGGCCGACCGCGTCTTGCTCAAGCCAGGGCGCTATACCCCCGCCGAGCGGCTGGCGATGCAAAGCCACACTTTGCGGGGTTTTGAGGCACTTGCGCATGCAGAAAAAACCTGTGGCGCCAGTGACCCAGGCTTGCAAATGGCCAAAGAAATGGCGTTGTCCCACCACGAACACTGGGATGGACACGGCTATCCCCATCAGTGCAGTGGTTTGGCCATCCCTTTGTGTGCTCGCATTTTGGCCGTGGCTGATGTGTACGACGCAATGATCAGCCACAAGGTCTACAAGGAAGGCATATCGCACGCTCAGGCGGTGGTCCAAATACAAGCCGACCGTGGCCGGCAGTTTGATCCCATGGTGGTGGACGCCTTTTTGGCCTGTGCCGATCAATTCGAACGCATTGCCCATCGCCATGCCGACAGTGAGGAAGATCTGCAGCACAAAATGGAGCACCTGGCCCAGGCGATTGCCGAACATACCGAGATGTAGGCGACAAAGTAGGAATAATCGAGGCCTTTCACCTGGGGAATCCACCATGGCCAACCGCCTCACGCAAATCGCCACCCGCACTGGGGACAGTGGCACCACCGGCTTGGGCGACAACAGCCGCGTTTCTAAAAATAGCCTGCGCGTGCACGCCATGGGCGATGTTGACGAGCTCAATTGCCACATCGGCGTGCTTTTGTGCGAGGCCATGCCCGAAGGCGTACGTACCGTGTTGGTGGAAATCCAGCACCAGCTTTTCAACCTGGGTGGCGAGTTGTCGATCCCCGGGTTTGAATTGCTCAAAGCGCAGGCCGTTATCGCCCTGGACGAGGCGCTGGAGGCGTACAACGCCGACCTGCCCCGCTTGCAAGAGTTCATCCTGCCCGCCGGTACCCGTGCCGCAGCCCTGGCCCACGTCTGCCGCACGGTGGCGCGCCGGGCGGAGCGTGCGGTGGTTGCGCTGGGCAACGAAGAGGCGCTCAAAGAAACCCCGCGTCAGTACCTTAACCGCTTGTCGGACCTGATGTTTGTGCTCGCCCGTGTGCTCAACCGCTACCGCAGTGACGGTACGGTTGGTGACGATGTTTACTGGAAAAGCGAGCGCATGGCGCGCGTGGATTAGGACACTAATTTTTGGATGGCGCGCTGAATGGTGGCAGTGGCCGCCGGCGCCGACAGGCCCTGCAAATTGCGCAGCCGGACCCAGGCATCCAAGCTGAGTAGCAGCGCAATGGCATCAAAAAGCGGTTGATCGTCGACCAGTGAGGCTGGCAATATGCGGCGAAGGCTTTCACGTTGCAAGGCTGCGGCGCGGGCAACCTGGCTGCGGATGTGCTCTGAGGCGTGCACCCGCATTTGCGCCGCCACGTGGTAGGGCGCCACCCTGTCAAAAATCTCGCAGCGACGTTCTATGCTTTCCATCAGGCGCGCCTCCCAGCCCACCGCAATCAGTGGCTTGAGAACCATGGGCATCATCACCGCGTCCAGCTTGCTGGTGATTTCGCGCTCCAATGTCTCCATGTCATCGAAATGCCGAAAGACAGTGCGCAAGCCGACTTGGGCATGCACTGCAATTTGCTCGGCCGTAGGCGCCGGATTGCCTGAGCCGATCAGGTCTATAAAGGCAGTAACAATTTTTTCGCGGGTTTGTACGCTACGGTGAAAGCGCCCGTCCGTCTTGCTCTCGGGCGGATTGTGGGTGGTCACCGTGGCGGTGCGAGACTCTTGGTGTCGTGCCATGGAGTGATTGTCGTTGATTCATTCGACGTGTTAAAAAGCGCGTTGAGGCACCTTGTAGTACGCGCCGCAGGAGACGTGAAAACCTTGCCCCCAAGGTGACAAGCCCTAGCGTTTTCCCCTAGTGCGAATTTCTCAAATTAATTGACACTCTGGCTGCCGAAAGATGGTTTAGTTCCTTACCGAAAGTCTCTTTATGAAGCCCCAAACTCTGATGCGCAAAACGAGCTTTGCAGCTGTTCTTTTTTTCGCCGCGTGCAGTTCGTACGCGGCCGATGGATTCAAGCTACGTTTTCCGATTTCCGGAACCTTGGGGGGAGAAATCATTGCGCCTTTGCCGGATGAAGGCTGGATTACGTCCTTGGCGGTCACGGATATTCATGTGAGCCAGGTTACGGGAGAAGACGGAGGAGCAGTTCAAGTCCCCAAGACCATCGGTCCGGTATCGGCCTTGGTCGGCATTAAGGTCAACAGCTACCACGCCACACTGAACAATTTCACGCTGGCCCATATTTTGAGCCGGGATGTCCAGGGCGGCAGGCTGGTTGCGGCTATCAATATTCCGTATGCGTCAACGTTTGATACGGACTTGGCCCTGAGCGCCACAGTGGGTGGCATGACGGTGCCTTTGGCGCAACAGTCCAAGGATGCCAGCGTCAGTACATCGGGCGTGGGCGACGTAGAGACCAGTTTGCTTTGGGAAAAGTCCTATGCCGAGACCAAGCTGCTGGCTGGCGCCACTTTGTCTTTGCCCACAGGCAACTACAAATACGTACCCAATGCCATGACTCCTAACATTGGCTACGGCAACTATTACACGCTGCGCATGGGTCTGGGTGTGGCCTACACCGCGTCAGAAACGCTAACGCTGGGCGCGCGCGGCAGTCTGGGGTTCAACTCCCAAAACACGGATAACTACGTGCGCAGCGGCGACTTCTACGCTATCGACTTGGCTGCCGCCTTTCGCACCCCCGTGGGCGTGGTGGGGCCCCATATCACCATGCTGCGCCAATATACCGACGACACCGGTGCCAATAGTATCGGTCCGAACCGCGTTGCCATTACGGGTGCCGGCTTCTTTTACACCGTGCCCCTTCGGGCGGTGGGTGGTGGTTTGAACTTGGCTTACATGAAAACCACCGATACCAAAAACTCCCTGGCCGGTGATTTTGTGCAGATTCGGTTCAGCAAGTTGTTTTGAACCTGCGCCAGGGCAAGGTCTGACCCGGGCGTAGCTGTTGGGTCGACGGGTAACATCACAGGCAACGGCTTGCCTTTGTCTGTAAAGGCCCTTTTGAGCCAGGTTCCCCGCGCCGGCAGCGTGCCTCAGCGCGGGCTTGCTTTCATCCCAGTCAGACCCTGCCCTGCCATAACTGCTTGCGCAAATGGGCGCTGACCATGGGCAGGTGGGCGAACGGGTCGGTGGGGGAGCGGCCTTGGCGTACGTCGTCAAAGCGGGTGTGGACCGGGCCCATTTGTTCAGGGTGGGTAAAGATGTAAAACTGGTTTTTGCCCACTGCCTGCATGACCTGCACGGCGACATCGCGGGCGCTGACGCGCGACTGCGCCATGCCCATCTCCACCAGGCTGCGGCCTGCTTTCTGACCGGCTGTTGCCATCTGCGGAGCACCGGTGTGGCGGTTGCGGTCGCTGTGGACTATGCCGGTGGGCACCAAGGCCGGGCAAAGCACCGAGGCGTACACCTGGTCGGTCACCAGCGCCAGGTCGTGGTGCAGCGTTTCGGTCAGGCCCACTACCGCAAACTTGGTCGCGTTGTACAAGCC
>CANFWT010000127.1 GCA_947450895.1 Comamonadaceae bacterium
CGCAGGCTCTTGAGAAGGCAGCTGCGGACACGCCAGACCTGGTGCTGCTTGACGCAATGCTTAGTGATGCCAGCGGCTTTGACTTGGCACGACGACTCAAGGCATTGGTGCACACCAGTCCGGCACCCATCATTTTCATCACCGAGCCGACGCAAACCGATCACATCGTGCAAGCTTTGGAGGTCGGTGGCGCAGATTGCGTGAACCAGACGGTCAAGCCGCATGAGTTGCTGGCGCGCATGGCGATGCACCTGGCCGGAGCGCGTGAGCGTCGCCAGGCGCGCAATGCGCTCGACGCCTTTGGCTACGCCACGCTCACCGTGCGCCCGCACGATGGCAAATTGATGTGGCAAACACCGCTGTCGCGCGAGCTGCTTCAGCGCTATTGCCCCAATCACCCACCCTATGCCAGCCGCACTGCGCCCGAAGTGCATGCATGGCTGCAGGACTGCTTGCGAAGATTGCAGCGTGGCGAGGCACCACGGCCTTTGGTTTTGTCCTTGGATGAAGGTGCGCGCCTGACATTGCGCCTGCACCAGCAAACCGGCGACAACGAAAGCGTTTCTAGCCCAGACAGTGAGGAGTGGTCGGGTGACGACTGGCTGATTGTGATGCGCGAAGACTCGGACCAGGCGGTGATGCAAGCCCTGCGTGCTGCCTTCACATTGACCCTTCGGGAGGCTGAGGTGTTGTACTGGGTGGTCAAGGGCAAAACCAATAAAGATGTCGGTGACATCCTGGGCAGCAGCCCGATGACGGTCAAAAAGCACCTGGAGCGGGTGTTTGTCAAACTAGGCGTGGAAACTCGCACCGCAGCCGCCGGCAAAGCCACGGCGCGCATCGCGCAGCTACAACCCCAATTCAGCGGCTGACTCCCGCCGAATTCGCGCGCCAAGGTGGGTGAAAATGCCCCCATGTCCGACGAAGCAAGCAAACCAGCGACCCCAGCGCGGGCGCAGCCTAAAAACCCATTGCATGGCGTTACGTTGGAGTCCATGGTCACCTCGCTGGTGCAGTTTTATGGTTGGGCAGGGCTCGCGCAGCGCATTCCCGTGCGCTGCTTTACGCTCGATCCCAGCCTGGCGTCGAGCCTGAAGTTTCTGCGCAAGACCCCGTGGGCGCGTGAGAAGGTGGAAAGCCTGTTCTTGTTCATGCTGCGGGAACAACGACGTGCCGGGTAGGGCAGGTACCTCGCCTTCGCCCCTGCGGCGTTCATACGCCAGTCGGCGTATTTCGCAGGCAGCCACTTCTCCCTACAGTGAAGTCTAGTTTCACCGAAAGTAAGCGTTGCGCGCTTGGGTGGGGCGGCTTGTTCAACCACTGGAGGACTTTTTTTATGCATCGTCGTTTTACGCTCAAGGCACTCACCGCTGCCGTTGCCTTGGCTGGCCTGTCCGCCATGCCCGCCCACGCGGGTGACACCATCAAAGTCGGTGTCTTGCACAGTTTGTCGGGCACCATGGCCATTTCGGAAACGGTGTTGAAAGACACCGTGCTCATGGCTATTGACGAGATCAACGCCAAAGGCGGCTTGCTGGGCAAGAAACTCGAGCCGGTGGTGGTGGACCCCGCATCCAACTGGCCCCTGTTTGCCGAAAAAACCAAGCAGCTGCTCGGACAGGACAAAGTGGACGTGATCTTCGGCTGCTGGACCTCCGTGTCACGCAAATCGGTGCTCCCGGTCGTGGAAGAAATGAACGGCCTGCTGTTCTACCCCGTGCAGTACGAGGGTGAAGAGCTGTCCAAAAACGTGTTCTACACGGGTGCTGCGCCCAACCAGCAAGCTATTCCCGCGGTGGACTACCTCATGAGCAAAGACGGCGGAGCCGCCAAGCGCTGGGTCTTGCTGGGTACCGACTATGTGTACCCCCGCACCACCAACAAAATTTTGCGTGCTTACTTGCACAGCAAGGGCGTGAAAGACACCGACATTGACGAGAAGTACACGCCGTTTGGCCATTCGGACTACCAAACCATAGTGGCCGATATCAAGAAGTTTGCCGCGGGTGGCAAAACCGCGGTGGTGTCCACCATCAACGGGGACTCCAACGTGCCTTTCTATAAAGAACTCGGCAACGCTGGCCTGAAGGCCAAAGACGTGCCTGTGGTCGCCTTCTCCGTGGGTGAAGAAGAGCTGCGCGGCGTGGACACCAAGCCGTTGGTCGGCCACCTGGCTGCATGGAACTACTTCATGAGCATCAAGAACCCCACCAACGACGCCTTCATCAAGAAGTGGTCGGACTACGCCAAGGCCAAGGGAATTGCTGGACACAAAGACAAGCCTTTGACCAACGACCCGATGGAAGCCACTTACATCGGTATCAATATGTGGAAGCAAGCGGTTGAAAAAGCCAAGTCCACCGACGTGGATAAAGTGATTGCCGCCATGGCCGGCCAAACCTTCAAAGCACCTAGCGGTATCACTTCCATGATGGATGAGAAAAACCACCACTTGCACAAGTCGGTGTTCATTGGTGAAATCAAGGCCGACGGCCAGTTCAACGTGGTGTGGAAGACGCCAGGCCCGGTCAAGGCCAAGCCATGGTCGCCCTATATCGAAGGCAATGCGTCCAAGCCTGACGAGCCAGTGAAGAAGTAAGCACAGTTCTTCGGCGATGAACCGCCGTCGCAGCTTTTCGGATGCAAGTTGGCCCGAAAGTTGCGACGGTTTTTCTATTTTGAGGACTCTGATGAGATTCAACGTGAAAGTTAAAACCTTTACGAGGGCGGTGAAGTCTTGGCTGCCTTTCAGCGTTCTCCCCACTCTCTCCCCCAACCCCTCTCTCGCCCAGCGGGCGAGAGAGGGGGGCGAACAGCCACATTTAGTTTCGTCGCGTCGGCTAGCCTTCTACTGGCGTGGCACCCGGTCGCTGGCGAACGATGGATGCGCTGCGAGCCAAGCCACCGAAGCAGTGGCCAGTGGTGCCCTAGCCGGGGCGAAGAAACCAAATGTGGCTGTTCGCTCCCCCTTTCTACCCCGCTGGGGTGGAAAGGGGGCCGGGGGGATAGGGGGGGCTGTAGCTTGCCCACTCTCTCCCCCAACCCCTCTCTCGCCCGGCGGGCAAGAGAGGGGAGCCCAACAGCCACATTTGATTTTGTCGCGTCGGCTGGCCTTCTACTGGCGTAGCACCCGGTCGCTGGCCTATGAGATTTTCGTTGGGAGCCAACCCTCCGAAGCAGTGGCCAGTGGTGCCCTAGCCGAAGCGCAGAAACCAAATGTGGCTGTTCGCCCCCCCTTTCTACCCCGCTGGGGTGGAAAGGGGGCCGGGGGGATAGGGGGGGAAAGCACATCCGCAAGAGCTAGATTCGCATTTCAGCGCGCACTGTGGATAAGCGTGATGGCCCTGTTCAGCGCTGGCGCGAGCTTCGCCCTCACCGCAGAGCAGGCGCAAAAAATGGCCATTGGCGATGGAGACGCGCGCATCGCCGCGCTCCAGTTAGCCGTCCAAAGCCCGGACGCCCAAACCTTGGTCTTCATTCAAGCGCTGGCCGACGGTGCGGTCAAAGTGGTCGGCGGCAAGCCGGTGGTCGTACAGGGCGATAAAGCATTGGATGCAAGCAGCGGCGCGCCGCTCAGCATCACCGCCGACGCGCTGCAAGCCGCCGAAGACGCGATGGTCAATAACCGCATGCGCGGCGAAATCGACAACGCGCTCGCCGCGCTCAAACTGCTGAGCGCCGAGCCTGCGGTGCGTCGCGAGGCAGCCAAGGCCTTGCAAGGCCAGGTGAGCGACGCGCAGCTGCCTTTGATTGACAAGGCGCTGGCGCAAGAAACCGAGTCGGATATCCGCGACCGCTTGGGCCTCTTGCGCGCTGCTGCCCTGCTGTCCAGCGACGACCCCACCAAACGCCAGCAAGCCGCCGCGCTGCTGGGCCAAAGCGCGCAGGCCGCCACCCAAACCTTGCTGGCGGAGCGCTTGCAAGTCGAGACCGACCCGAATGTCAAACAAGCGTTGTTTAAGAGCCTGCGCGAGGTTAAAGACCGCCTGGCCTGGGGCGACCGCTTGGGCGCGATCTTTAGCGGAATCAGTCTGGGCTCCATCCTGCTCTTAGTGGCGCTGGGCCTGGCGATTACCTACGGTCTGATGGGCGTGATCAATATGGCGCACGGCGAGCTGATGATGATCGGTGCCTATGCCACTTACGTGGTGCAAGGCGTGTTTCAAAAATACCTGCCGGGCGCCTTTGAGTGGTATTTGCTGGCCAGCGTGCCGGTGGCGTTTTTGGTCTCAGCCCTGGTAGGGGCGGCGCTGGAGCGTGGCGTCATTCGTTTCCTTTACGGTCGCCCGCTAGAAACGCTGCTGGCCACCTGGGGCATCAGCCTGATGCTGATGCAAGGCGTGCGCACTCTGTTTGGCGCGCAAAACGTGGGCGTGGAGAACCCCAGTTGGATGAGCGGCGGCATCCAACTCATGGGCAATTTGTCGCTGCCTTACAACCGCATCATCATCATCGCATTTGCTCTAAGCGTGCTGGCTGCCGTGGCCTTATTGGTGGGCAAAACGCGCTTGGGCCTGTTTGTGCGCGCCGTTACACAAAACCGCCCGATTGCGTCCTGCATGGGCGTCAACACCGCGCGCATTGATACCTACGCCTTTGCTTTGGGCTCGGGCATCGCGGGCCTGGCGGGCTGCGCGCTCAGCCAAGTGGGCAATGTGGGGCCTGATCTGGGCCAAAGCTACATCGTGGACGCTTTTATGGTGGTGGTGCTGGGTGGCGTGGGGCAGCTTGCGGGCACCGTGGTTGCCGCCCTGGGCTTGGGCGTGCTCAATAAGTTTCTCGAAGGCTTGGCCGGGGCCGTGTTGGCCAAGATCGCCGTGCTGCTGTTCATCATCATCTTCATTCAAAAGCGCCCCCAAGGCATTTTTGCCATGAAGGGCCGGAGTGCCGAAGCATGACCCCTATCGTCTTACCCACACCCGCCCCCGTGCTGTCGCGCACCGGCTGGGCCGTCTGGCTGGCTGCGCTGGCG
>CANFWT010000128.1 GCA_947450895.1 Comamonadaceae bacterium
TGGGAGGGCTTTGCGCCGGTGGCCTGGGGCCTGGCGCTGTCTGTGCCGCTGGTCTTGCCTATGCTGGGCGATCTGCTGGGCCAGCATTGGATGCTGGCGCCCGTTTGGCAGTTCGCCTTGGCTACGCCGGTTCAGTTTGTGCTCGGCGCGCGCTTTTATATTGCGGCTTGGCACGCCGTTAAAAACCGCAGCGGCAATATGGACCTGCTGGTGGCGCTGGGCACCACGGCGGGCTGGGCCTTGTCGGTGTGGTTGTGGCTTAGCGCCCCGGCCGGGGCCATGGTGCACTTGTACTTTGAAGGCTCTGCCTTGGTCATCAGCCTGGTGCTGCTGGGCAAGTGGCTGGAAGTGCGGGCCAAACGGCAAACGACGTCGGCTATTCGCGCCTTGCACGCCCTGCGCCCGGAGCGCGCGCATTTGCTGCGCCCCGAGGGCGAAGTGGACGTGCCGGTGGCCGAAGTGCTGGTGGGCGACACCTTGGTGGTCAAACCCGGCGAGCGCTTTGCGGTGGACGGGCGGGTGCACGAGGGTGCCACCCAGGTGGACGAGTCCATGCTGACGGGCGAGTCGCTGCCCGTGGCCAAAGAGGCGGGTGCGCGGGTGACCGGTGGTTCCATCAACGGCGAAGGCCGGGTGCTGGTGCGCGTAACAGCGGTGGGCGCGCAAACCATGCTGTCGAACATCATCCGTCTGGTGGAAGACGCCCAGGCCGCCAAGGCGCCCATCCAGCGCCTGGTGGACCAGGTCAGCGCGGTGTTTGTACCGGTGGTATTGGTGCTGGCCGTAGTCACGCTCTTGGCGTGGTGGCTCACCGGCCACAGTTTTGAGCTGGCGCTGATACGCGCCGTAGCGGTGCTGGTGATTGCCTGCCCCTGCGCGCTGGGCTTGGCCACGCCGGTAGCCATCATGGCGGGCACGGGGGTGGCAGCAAAGTACGGCATTTTGATCAAGGACGCGCAGGCGCTGGAGCTGGCGCACAAGGTGAACGTGGTGGCTTTTGACAAAACCGGCACGCTGACGGTGGGCCACCCGCAGCTCACCACCCTGCTGGCGCTGGATGCTATAGCCGCACCCGAGGACTTGGCGGTGGCGCCCCTTCTGGACACGCACTGGCTGCGAATTTGCGCCAGCTTGCAAAGCGGCAGCGAGCACCCTTTAGCCCATGCCGTGGTGGAACGCGCTGCAGCGCTGGGATTGGCGCTGTTGCCCGTGGCGGCCGTGCGCTCGGTGTCCGGACGTGGCACCGAAGGCCAAGTGGACCAGCAGACCTACGCCTTGGGCAGCCTGCGCTGGATGCAAGAGCTGGGAGCCCAGGCTGACGCGCAAACGGCGGCGGGCCAGGCGTTTGCCGCCCAGGCGAGCGCCTTGGAGGCCGAGGGCGCCAGCGTGTCCGCGCTGGCGCATCAAGTGGACGGCGCGTGGCAACTGCGCGCCTTGCTGGCCTTTGCGGATGAGCCCAAGCCCGGCGCCAAAGAGGCGATTGCCCAATTGCGTGCCCTGGGTATTCGCACGGTGATGGTGTCTGGCGACAACTGGGGCGCTGCGCGCGCCATGGCGCGCCGCCTGGGGCTGGACGCCAGCCCCGGCAGCGCGGAGGTACTTGCCGAAGTGCTGCCCGGCGACAAGGCGGCCAAGATCACGGCGCTCAAGGGCGACGCGCATGAGCGCTTTGTGGTCGCCATGGTGGGTGACGGCGTGAACGACGCCCCGGCGCTGGCCGCGGCCGATGTGGGCATGGCCATGGCCAACAGCGGCGGCGGCACCGACGTGGCCATGCATGCCGCCGGCATTACCCTCATGCGCGGCGAGCCCCGCCTGGTGGCCGCCGCCCTGGACATTTCCCGGCGCACCGTGTCCAAGATCCGGCAAAACCTGTTTTGGGCTTTTTTCTACAACGCCGCAGGCATTCCGCTCGCAGCCTTGGGTTACCTGAACCCGGTGCTGGCGGGCGCTGCCATGGCGCTGAGTTCGGTCAGCGTCATGGCCAACGCCTTGCTGCTCAAGCGCTGGAAAGGGCCTTGATCGGCCCGTTGACTCCGGTGGTTCAGTCGCCCAGCGTCGGATAGTCGGTGTAGCCCTGGGCGCCGCCGCCGTAAAAGGTGCTGCGGTTGGCCGGGTTGAGTGGCGCGCCTTCACGCAGGCGGCGGGTCAGGTCGGGGTTGGAGATAAAGGGTTTGCCAAAGGCCACCAGGTCGGCGCCGCTGGCCAGGGCTTGGTTGGCCAAGGGCAGGTCGTAGGCGTTGTTCACCATCCAAGCGGCGTGGCCACCGGCGTTGCGGTAGCTCTGGCGCAGGGCGGCGTAGTCGAACGGCGTGTCGCCTTGCTGGTAGTCGCGCTCGGCGCCGGTGGAGCCCTCAATGACGTGCACATAGGCCAGGCCCAGTGGCGCGAGCTGCTGCACTACGTAGGTAAACAAGGGCTGTGGATGCGGGTCGGCGGCGTCGTTCGCCGGGGTGACGGGTGAGAGGCGCAGTGCCACATGGGCGCCACCGATCTCATTGCAAACGGCTTGCATCACCTCGCCCAACAAGCGCGAGCGGTTCTCGATGCTGCCGCCATAGGCGTCGGTGCGGTGGTTGGAGCCGCTGCGCAAGAACTGGTCGAGCAAATAGCCGTTGGCGGCGTGCACTTCCACCCCGTCAAAACCGGCGGCCATGGCGTTGCGGGCGGCGTGCCGATAGTCGGCCACGATACCGGGCAGCTCGTCCAAGCGCAGTGCGCGCGGCTCGGAGGTGGGCACGAAACGCGGCACGCCGTCGGTAATCAGCACGGTCTTGGTTTTGGCGGTGATGGCCGAAGGTGCCACTGGCGCTTGGCCGTCGGGCTGCAAATCGACGTGCGATACGCGCCCTACGTGCCAGAGCTGCATGAACATCTTGCCCCCGGCCGCGTGTACGGACGCGGTAACTGGCTTCCAGGCCTGCACCTGGGCGTCGCTCCAGATGCCGGGCACGTCGGAATAGCCCTGGCCCTGGTGGCTGATGGCGGTGGCCTCGGTGATGATGAGCCCAGCGCCGTTGTGCGGGTCGGCGCGCTGGGTGTAGTAAGTGACCATGGCGGCATTGGCCAGGGCGCCGGGGGCGCGGTTGCGCGTGAGTGGCGCCATGACGGCGCGGTTGGCCAGCGTGATGGGGCCAAGGGCCAGGGGGTCGAACAAAGTGGTCATGGAGGCTTTCAAAAAATGCGGGGCTCTGTGTGCAAAACGCAGTGTCGTGTTCGGGCCAAAGACCCGCAGGAGACTGCGCTGATGCGGCGCACAATGGCCGCTTTCTTGCTGCTGGAGAGAGTGTGTCTGAACCCTTGCGCCCCCTATTTTGGCTTGCCTTGGCTTTGTCGGTGGGCGCAGCCGTCTCTTTGGGGGTCACGCGCTTTGCCTATGGCCTGCTGCTGCCGGGCATGCGCGCCGATTTGGCTTGGAGCTACACCCTGGCCGGCGCCATGAACACGGCCAATGCGGTGGGCTATTTGCTAGGCGCCTTGGCCATGCCCGCGCTGATGCGCCGGGTGTCGCCCACGGTGTTGCTGTGGGCGGGCGCGCTGGCGGCGGCGCTGTTCATGGGCTTGTGTGGGTTTTTTACCGATGCGTCGGTGTTGCTGGTGCAACGCCTGTTGGCCGGGGTGGCCAGCGCGCTGGTGTTTGTGTCTGGCGGCTTGCTGGCCGCGCGCCTGGGCAGCCGGGCGCCCGCGCAGGCGGGGCTGCTTCTGGGCGTGTACTACGGTGGCACCGGGATGGGGATTGCGCTGTCGGCGGTGTTGGTGCCCTGGGTGCTGGACGCTTTTGCCGACCAAAGCCATAGCTGGCGCTTTGCCTGGTGGGCGCTGGCGCTACTGTGCTTTGCCGCCACGGCCTTGCTGCGCTGGCCCGCGCGGGTGATGGCGCGGTGGGAGCAATTGCCCGCTGCCACGGCGGCTGCCGGCGGGGGCGCGGCGTTTCGCTGGCGCCCGTTTGGCTTTGCGCTGGCGGGCTATTGCCTATTTGGCGTGGGCTACATCGGCTACATGACCTTTGCCGTGGCGCTGTTGCGCGCCCAAGGGGCGAGCGCGCAGGCGGTGACGGTGTTTTATGGCCTGCTGGGGCTGGCGGTGGTGGCATCGTCGCGCATTTGGGCCGGTTTGCTCAACCGCCACCAAGGCGGCGGTGCCATGGCGCGGCTCAATGCCTTGCTGGGCCTGGCGATCGTGTTGCCGGCCTTGACGCACAACTTTGCCGTGGTGGTGGTCTCGGGCCTGTTGTTTGGGGGCGTGTTTTTGTCCATCGTGGCGTCGAGTACGGCACTGGTGCGTCATAACCTGCCTCCCAGCGCCTGGGCCAATGGCATCAGCGCGTTCACGGTGGTGTTTGCTGCCGGGCAAATTGTTGGCCCGACGCTGGTGGGCTGGATTGCGGACGGCGTGGGCGGCTTGGAGCGCGGGCTGCTGGTGTCAGCGCTGGCCTTGTGGCTGGGCGCGGCGCTGGCGTGGCGCCAACGCGCGTTGGTCACCGTGCCCGCTCCGGTTTGACGTGAAAGCATTTTCATGCTGTGGGGTGCTGCGCACCTTCGTGAAAGTGAAGGCGCACCAGCGACCGCTTCTTGCGGACGCCGCGCCTTGAGGGTGGGATTAGTGGCCGCTGCGAATCAGCTCGGCCGCTTTCTCCCCAATCATGATGGTGGGCGCCGTGGTGTTGCCGCCGGTGAGCGTGGGCATGATGGACGCGTCCACCACGCGCAGGCCTTGCACGCCGTGCACGCGCAGCTGCGCGTCTACGACTGCCATCGGGTCGCTGTGCGGGCCCATTTTGCAGGTGCCGCAGGGGTGGTATTCGGTGTCGCAGTGGTCGCGCAAAAAGTCTTCGATCTGCGCCGGGTTGTTGCGCTCCACCGGGTAAAGCATTTCGCCTCGGTAAGCGTCAAAAGGCTTGGCTTGCAAAATGTCCAGGCCGATTTGCGTGCCCTTGACCA
>CANFWT010000129.1 GCA_947450895.1 Comamonadaceae bacterium
CCCGAAACGCGTCCGGCGTCTGCCCGGTCCAGCCCTTGAAGGCGCGGATAAAACTTTTCTCGTTGTTAAACCCCGCCAGCGCGGCAATCTGCTTGACCGGGCGGTGGCTGCGCTGCAATTGCGCCACGGCCACGTCGCGGCGCACGGCGTCTTTGAGTTGCTGCAAAGAGGCGCCTTCGTCCTTGAGCTGCCGGTGCAGGGTGCGGGCCGACATGTTCAGCCAATGCGCCAGGTCGTCGGCGTTGCGGCAGTGTTCCGGGTGCTGGGCCAGGGTTTGGCGCACTTTTTCGACTAACAGGCGGTCGCGACGGTAGGGGCGCACCGTGAGTAGCAGGGCGCGCTGCAGCATGTGTTGCAGCGCCGCCTCATCGCGGCGCACCGGCAGCGCCAGGTAGCGCGCGTCAAACAGCAAGCGGTGCGTCGGTGCGTCAAAACGCGTGGGTCCGTCAAACAGCACCTGGTAGCTGCCCTGGTGCGCGGGGGCGGCAAAGCGTAGCTCGGTGCCTTGCAGGGGAATGCGTGAATCGGTCAGCCAGCAGGCCACGCCCAAGGCGTTGCGCAGCACCGACACCACGCAAAACTCCTGCAAGGCGCCCAGGCTGCGCACCTCGCTGAGTTGCAGCCAGGCCAGGCCCTTGTGCTCGTGCAGGGTCAGGGCAATGTCGTCGGTCAGCAGGCCGTGATGGCGGCACCAGCGCTGCAGCGCCACGCGCATTGTGGGCGCGGTCAGCGAGGCGCGCACCAGCATGCCGTAGCTGCCCCAGGGCAGGCGGCGGCTGAACCAGCCCAGGCCCTCGTCGTCCAGCTCTTGCATGGCCAGACCAGAAATCAGTTCCATTTGCATGGCAGTAATGCGCGCCTGCGGCTGGGTCAATAATTGCGGCTCGATTTGTGCCTTGGCCAGCGCGCCGCTAGCGTCCTTTCCGTGCTTCGCATAGGCTGCCACGATGGCTTGCACAAAGGCTATAGGCGTGGCGGCACGGCCTTGTGTAGGTGCGCCAGCGCAGGGCAGAACGGCTAGTGTGGAAGCGTGAGGTATTGCCATGGATGTGGTGCATTGTGGCCCAAACAGTGGCACGATTTGCACCCTTTGTGGCGCAAACGCGGTTCGGTGCGCGCTATGCTGGCGCCCATCTGAAAAATGAGGTCGCTCCATGTCCGTTTTGCAAAGCCAGCTCAACCCCCGCTCCGCCGACTTCCAGGCCAACGCCGCAGCCATGCGCGCCCTGGTCGACGATTTGCGCCTGCACTTGGAAAAGGTGGCGCTGGGCGGCGGCGAGACTGCGCGCGCCAGGCACACGGCGCGCGGCAAGCTGCTGCCGCGCGAGCGGGTGCACATGCTGCTCGACCCCGGCACGCCGTTCTTGGAACTCGCGCCTATGGCAGCACTGAACTTGTATGGCAACGACGCCCCGGGCGCCGGGCTGATTGCGGGCATTGGCCGGGTCAGCGGCGTGGATTGCATGATTGTCTGTAACGACGCCACCGTCAAAGGCGGCACCTATTACCCCATGACGGTCAAGAAACACCTGCGCGCGCAAGAAGTGGCGCAGCAGAACAACCTGACCTGCATTTACCTGGTCGATTCCGGCGGCGCCAACTTGCCCAATCAAGACGAGGTGTTCCCCGACCGCGACCACTTTGGCCGCATCTTCTTCAACCAAGCCAATATGAGCGCGCAGGGCATTGCGCAAATTGCGGTGGTCATGGGCAGTTGCACCGCAGGCGGCGCCTACGTGCCCGCCATGAGCGACGAGACCATCATCGTTAAAAACCAGGGCACCATCTTTTTGGGCGGTCCGCCGCTCGTCAAGGCCGCCACCGGCGAGGTAGTAAGCGCCGAAGACCTAGGGGGCGGCGACGTGCATACGCGCCTCTCGGGCGTGGCCGACCACCTGGCGCAAAACGACTTGCACGCGCTGGCCCTGGCGCGCGAAGCCGTGGCGCACCTGAACCACCACAAGGCCGCGCCCGCAGCGGCCACCGTGCCCACGCCACCGCAGTTTGCTGCCGAAGAGCTGTACGGCGTGATTCCTACCGACACGCGCAAGCCCTTTGACGTGCGCGAGATCATCGCTCGCATCGTGGACGGCAGCGAGTTCCATGAGTTCAAACCGCGCTTTGGCGCCACGCTGGTCTGCGGCTTTGCGCGCATTGAGGGCATGGCCGTGGGCATCATCGCCAACAACGGCATTTTGTTCAGCGAGTCGGCCCTGAAGGGTGCGCACTTTATCGAGCTGTGCTGCCAGCGCAAGATTGCCTTGGTGTTCTTGCAAAACATCACCGGCTTCATGGTCGGGCGCAAGTACGAGAACGAAGGCATTGCGCGCAACGGCGCCAAGATGGTCACGGCCGTGGCCTGCGCGGCGGTGCCCAAGTTCACCATCATCATTGGTGGCAGCTTTGGCGCAGGCAACTACGGCATGTGCGGGCGCGCTTACAGCCCGCGCTTTTTGTGGATGTGGCCCAACGCGCGCATCAGCGTCATGGGCGGCGAGCAGGCCGCCAGCGTCTTGGCTACCGTCAAGCGCGATGGCCTGGAGGCCAAAGGCGGCAGCTGGAGCGCTGACGAAGAAGCCGCCTTCAAAGCCCCCATCAAAGCCCAGTACGAAACCCAGGGCCACCCCTATTTCGCCACCGCCCGCCTGTGGGACGACGGCATCATTGACCCCGCCGACACCCGCCGCGTACTGGCGCTGGGCCTGAGCGCCGCGCTGAACGCGCCAGTGGCCGAGACCAAATTTGGTATTTTCAGGATGTAGGGCGGAGCGCATGATGAAAGTCTTCGTTGCTTGCTTTTTGGTGCTGTCCTTGTGCTGCGGTGCGTGGGCCCAAGAAGAAAAACCCAGCGCTGCTCCAGAAGTACTGGCCAAAGACCTGCGCGAGGAGGTGCTGCGCACCCAGGCCACGGTCAAAGACATGTTGGGCCGGCAAGAGACCATGGCGTTGCCCATTACCGTGTACCGCCCGCCGGGCGATGGACCATTCCCCTTGGTGGTTTTTAACCACGGCCGCGCTACGCGCGACAAGCGTGCCAGCCAAGGCCGATACCGACCCGAAACCGCGGCGCGTTACCTGGTGGCTAAGGGCTTTGTGGTGCTGGTGCCCACCCGCATTGGCTACTGGGAAACCTATGGTAATTTCGACCCGGAAAACAGCGGCTGCAAAAGCATCGAGCCCATGTCTCTGGCGGCGTCCGACCAGGTGCTCGCCACGGTGGAATTTGCCAAAACCCTGCCCTATGTGGACACCAGCCGCTGGCTGGTGGCGGGCCAGTCCGTCGGTGGCTTAACGACCGTGGCCACGGTGGGTCGGGCGCCTCAAGGACTGTTGGGGGGCATTAATTTCTCGGGAGGCACCGGGGGCAATCCAGACCTGAACCCCGGCCGGCCCTGTAACCCTGGCGCCGTCACGGAATACTGGGGCACCATTGCCAAGAACGCCACGGTGCCCATGCTCTGGCTGTACTGGGAAAACGACAAATTCTGGGGCGCAGATATTCCCAAAACCTGGCACCGTGCCTGGGTCGACGGCGGGGCGCAGGCCATTTTTTCGTCTTTTGGTCCTTCGGGGAGCAATGGGCACTTTGGCTTGAATGACGACATGGACCACTGGCTGCCGGTGGTGGATGCTTTTCTTGCGCAACTTGGCTTTGACCGTCCTGCCATGGTGAAAGCCCCGCCACCCAGCACGTTTGCCGCCCTTAACGCCGCCGATGCTGTGCCAGTAAGCCCATCGGGCAAGGCCGCTTATGCCAAGTTTTTAGAAATGGCTGCGCCCAGGGCTTTTGCGATCAGCGGTAAAGGTGGGTTTGGGTACGCCCGCGGCGACTATGCCGTCGGACGCGCTCTTGGCAATTGCCAGCGCTATGGCAACCCCTGCACCTTGTACGCCGTAGACAGCGATGTGGTCTGGAACCCACGCTAAGGATTGGCACCACATACTCAACAACGAGACAACACCATGTTCACCAAAATCTTGATCGCCAACCGGGGCGAAATCGCGTGTCGCGTAGCGGCCACTGCCGCGCGCCTGGGCATCCAGACCGTGGCCGTGTATTCCGACGCCGACGCCCGCGCGCGCCACGTGCAGTTGTGCGACCAGGCGGTGCACATTGGCGCAAGCGCCCCGAAGGACAGCTATTTGCGCTGGCAGGCCATCATCGACGCCGCCTTGGCCACTGGCGCGCAGGCCGTCCACCCCGGCTACGGCTTTTTGAGCGAGAACGACGCCTTTGCGCAAGCCTGCGCCGACGCCGGGCTGGCGTTCATCGGCCCCTCGCCCAGCGCCATTCGCGCCATGGGCCTAAAGGCCGAATCCAAGCAACTGATGGAGCGCGCCGGTGTGCCACTGGTGCCCGGCTACCACGGCGCCGACCAAGACCCAGCGCTCTTGCAGCACGAGGCCGACCGCATTGGCTACCCCGTCTTGATCAAAGCCAGCGCAGGCGGCGGCGGCAAGGGCATGCGCATTGTGGAAAGTGCAGCTGACTTTGCCGCCGCCCTGGCAAGCTGCCAGCGCGAGGCCGTGAGCAGCTTTGGCAACGGCGCTGTGCTGATTGAAAAATACGTGCAGCGCCCGCGCCATATCGAGATTCAGGTGTTTGGCGACAGCCAGGGCAATTACGTTTATCTGTTTGAGCGCGATTGCTCGGTCCAACGCCGCCACCAAAAGGTACTGGAAGAAGCCCCCGCTCCCGGCATGACGGAGGCCCTGCGTGCGCAAATGGGCGCAGCAGCCGTGGCGGCAGCGCGCGCGGTGAACTACGTGGGCGCGGGCACGGTGGAATTCATTGTGGAGCAGGCCAGCTACGACCAGCCGGAGGCGATGACGCAGAGCGCCGCCGGGCCGCCCCAAGGCGCGACGGCCCCCTCGGGGGGCAGCGCAGCACACGAAGTGGCAAGCGTGGGGGCTTTCTTTTTTATGGAGATGAACACGCG
>CANFWT010000130.1 GCA_947450895.1 Comamonadaceae bacterium
GAGCGCAACGACGGCATCAGCATCAAGCTCAGCGCCCTGCACCCGCGCTACGAGGACGCGCAAAGCCAGCGCGTCATGGCCGAACTGGTGCCGCGCGTATGGGGCCTGTGCGTGCAGGCGGCGCTGGCCAATATCAACCTCACCATCGACGCCGAAGAGGTGGACCGCCTGGAACTGTCGCTGGAGATGCTGGAGGCGCTGATCGCCCTGGTAGTCCAGCACCACCCGCAGTGGCGGGGTCTGGGCCTGGCCATGCAGTCCTACCAGACCCGGGCGCTGGAGCTGATCCACCACGTCACCGCGCTGGCCCGCAAGTACCAGGTGCGCCTGATGTGCCGCTTGGTCAAAGGCGCGTACTGGGACGCCGAAATCAAGCGCGCCCAAGAACTGGGCCTGCCGCACTACCCGGTGTTCACCCACAAGCACCACACCGACGTGTCCTACCTGGCCTGTGCCCGCGCCCTGCTGGACGCGCCCGACGCCATCTTTCCCCAGTTCGCCACCCACAACGCGGCGACCATCGCCGCCATTCTTCAGTTGTCCGCAAAGATGGCCCCCACGCTTGTCGCTGCGCGTACTGCGCTGCCCCCCGAGGGGGTACTCGCCAGCTTGGGGCGGCCCGGCGCTGGCGATGTGGCCCCCACGCTTGTCGCTGCGCGTACTGCGCAGTCCGGCCCGCGCTTTGAGCTGCAACGCCTGCACGGCATGGGCGAGGGGGTGTACCGCGAGGTGCTGAAAAACCCGCTGGTGGCCTGCCGGGTGTATGCGCCGGTGGGGGCGCACAAAGACCTGTTGGCTTACTTGGTGCGCCGCTTGCTGGAAAACGGCGCTAACTCGTCTTTTGTGCACCAACTGGCCGACGAATCGGTGGGCCTGAGCGACTTGCTGATCTCCCCGCTGCGCCTGGAGCCTCACCCCTCGCTGCCCCTGCCCGCTGACCTGTTTGGTGCGCCGCAGGGCGGACGCCGCAACAGCGCCGGGCTGGACCTGACGGTGCCCGCCATGCGCGCGCCGCTGCTGGCGGCGCTGGACCGCCAAGCGGCCTGCGGCGTGCCTGCGGTGCCGGTCGCCCCGGCCGGCGCAGTGGCAGCCGCTTTCGCCGCCAGCCAGGCCAGCTACCCGGCCTGGAGCGCTACCCCCGTGGCCGAGCGCGCCCAGGTCTTGAACCGCTGCGCCGACAGCCTGCAGGCGCACACCAGCGAACTGTGTGCGCTGCTGGTGCAAGAGGCCTTCAAAACCTGGGGCGACGCCGTGGCCGAGGTGCGCGAAGCCATCGACTTTGTGCGCTACTACGCCCAAGAGGCGCAGCGCATCATGCAGCCCCTCGCCATGCCGTTAGTGCATGGCGCTTCATTCTCGATGCCGGTAGTGCAAGGCGCTTCGTTCCCGCACTCTGCCACCCACGCCTGGGGCATTACCGGCGAAACCAACACACTGACGCTCACTGCGCGCGGCGTCTGGGTCTGCATCAGCCCGTGGAATTTTCCGCTGGCTATTTTCATGGGCCAGGTGGCCGCCGCCTTGGCCACCGGCAACACCGTGCTTGCCAAACCGGCCGAACAAACCCCGGCGATTGCCGCCCTGGCGGTGCGGCTGCTGCACGCCGCGGGCGTGCCGCAGGACGCATTGCAACTGCTGCACGGCCCGGGCGAGACCGTGGGTGCGGCGCTGGTGGCCCAGCCTGGCGTGGCAGGCGTGGTGTTTACCGGCTCCACCGAGGTGGCCAAAATCATCCAGCGCGCGCTGGCCGCCAAAGACGGCCCCATCGTGCCGCTGATTGCCGAGACCGGCGGCATCAACGCCATGCTGGTGGATTCCAGTGCCCTGCCCGAGCAGGTGGTGGACGCGGCGGTGCTCAGCGCGTTTCGCTCGGCCGGCCAGCGCTGCTCGGCCTTGCGTTTGTTGTGCGTGCATGAAGAAATTGCCGATGGCGTGATCGCCATGCTGCGCGGTGCGGCCCAAGAACTGCGCGTGGGCGACCCCGCCGACCTGGCCACCGACGTGGGCCCGGTGATTGACCAGGAAGCGTTTGACAACATCGGGCGCCACATTGCGCGCCTGCGTGCCGAACACACGCTCTTGATCGGCCCCGACGCCAGCGAGGCCGCCAGCGCCGCGCCCATGGCGCACTTGGTGGCGCCGCACGCCTTTGAGGTGGCACGCATCAGCGACGTGCGCGCTGAAATTTTTGGCCCGGTGCTGCAGGTGGTGCGCTGGCGCGGCGACCCGGCGGCGGTGATCGCGCAGATCAACGCGCTGGGCTACGGCCTGACCCTGGGCATCCAGACCCGCATCGACAGCCGCGCCCAGGCGCTGGCGCAGGCCGCCCACATCGGCAACGTCTACATCAACCGCAACATGATTGGCGCGGTGGTCGGCGTGCAGGCCTTTGGCGGCGAGGGCCTGAGCGGCACCGGCCCCAAAGCAGGCGGCCCGCACTACCTCTACCGCTTTTGCGCCGAGCGCAGCGTTACCGTCAACACCACGGCCGCAGGGGGTAATGTGGGTTTGCTCGCCTAAGGCAGCACCTCCCGCGGACGGGAGGACTGTGGCCGACCGAGCAACTGCGAGCCCCACGATACTCTGTATGCATCCCCGCAGCGCTTCGCAAGGGTGTCCGCACCGCGGCAAGGTACTTCTGCGCCGGCGCGAGGAATACACTGCCTGCTCCCCAACTCCGTTACAACCGACCCTACACGCCATGGCATCGCGGATGGAACCCTTTTTTCAACACCACACCCCTTATGGTGTGGGCCTGAAAACGTGCATCGGAGCGCTGGCCGCCACGGTTGCGGCGCTGTTGACGGCGCCGGCATGGGCCAAGGCAGAGCTTCGCTGCAGGTTTGAGGTCAACTCTGAAATCCACCACACCGTGCACGGCATGGCCAGCGACCCCTATACCGTGGCTGCGCTGCCTATTGGCAACCGCTTTCGCTTCAAGGCCATCTTGCTAGGCGACCCGCAGAACGTGGAGAGCGTCAATCTTTATGTCTACTACAACACCCGGCGCCAGCCCATGGTCATGCAACACATCCAATACTTGCGCCCTACGCCGCAATCTGACCCTGCTTCCGACGCGCTCACGGGCCGCGTAGCGCTGTATTCGCCCCTGCTGGGCAAAGAGCTGCAATACCAATGCGCGCTGGCCGAGGTGGCGCCATGAGTGGCCTGAGTCGCCTGGTAAAAACCCTTTTGGGCGCCTTATTGCTGAGCGCGTGCCTGACGGCTTGGTCCGCCACGACAGAAACAGCGGCGGCGCCCGAAACTGTCTCGCTGGTCGTGGTGGGCGACATCATGCTGGAGGATGGCCCCAGCCGCGCCATGCGCCGGGGCCAAGACCCGTTCGCCGGCTTTGCCGCGCTGTTCAAGGGTGCCGACATCCGCGTGGGCAATCTGGAATGCGTGGTGGCCACCATCGGCAGCCCCGAAGACGACAAACCGAATGTGTTTCGCGTGCCACCCAGCACCCTCAGGTACGTCAAACGCCACTTTGACGCTGTGGGCCTGGCCAACAACCATTCGGGCGACTACGGCCCGCAGGCCTTTGCGCAAATGCTCGGGTTTTTGAAACAAGCAGGCCTGGGCGTCTACGGCGGCGGCCTGAACCTGACCGAGGCGCACACGCCCTGGATCGTGGAGCGCAAGGGCTTGCGCATCGCCCTATTGGGCTACGACGAATTTCAGCCCCGCAGCTTTGAGGCCGACACCGACAAACCCGGCGTGGCCTGGAGCGAAGACGCGCAAGTGGTGCGCGACATCCAAGCCGCGCGCAGCCGCTGGAAGGCCGACGTGGTGATTCCCATCATGCACTGGGGCTGGGAAGACCCGGTGTCCAACGCGCGCCAGCGCCAGCTAGCCCGCACCATGATCGACGCTGGCGCCGACGCCGTCATTGGAGGCCACCCTCACCAGGTGCAAGACACCGAGCGCTACCAGGGCAAACCGATTTTTTACAGCCTGGGGAACTTTGTGTTTGACGGGTTTTCGCAGCCTGTGAACAACCGCGGCTGGGTGCTGCGCCTGGAGCTGGACAAGAATGGCGTGCGTGGTGTCCAGGTCCATGTGGCGCAGATTGGCGCCGGGGGGCTGCCCAAGCCTGCGGGGACGGTGGCGGGGCCTTGATATTTTCTGTGATTTACGCTCCCAGATTCTCTGCCATGGACTTCCCCCACCTCACCCGCGCCCACCTCCCCGCACTCCTGGCCCGCATGCCCAAGGCCGAGTTGCACATTCACATTGAGGGCTCTTTAGAACCCGCGCTGATTTTTGCCCTGGCGCGCAAAAACGGCGTGACGCTGGCCTACCCGAGTGTGGAGGCGCTGCGCGCGGCCTACGCGTTTACCGACCTGCAAAGCTTTTTAGATTTGTACTACGCCGGGGCCTCGGTGCTGATCGACGAGAGCGACTTTTACGCCATGGCCATGGCCTATTTCGCACGCGCCCGCGCCGACCACGTGGTGCACGCCGAGCTGTTTTTTGACCCGCAAACGCACACCGAACGCGGCGTGCCCATGGGCGCGGTCATTGGCGGGCTGGCGCGTGCGTGTGCCGATGCACACAGCCAATACGGGATTAGCGCCAGCCTGATCTTGTGCTTTTTGCGCCACTTGTCTGAGGCGTCTGCCATAGCCACGCTGCAAGCCGCCTTGCCCTACCGCCAGCACTTTATGGGCGTGGGCCTGGACTCGGGCGAACGTGGCAACCCGCCTGAAAAGTTTGCCACCGTGTTCGCCCAATGCC
>CANFWT010000131.1 GCA_947450895.1 Comamonadaceae bacterium
AGAGCGCGCGCGCGTGGCCCATGTCCAGGTCACCGGCGACCAGCATGGCTTGCACCGGTTCGGCCAGGTTGAGCAAACGCATCAGGTTGCTGGCGGCGCTGCGTGAGCGGCCCACGGCCTGGGCGGCGGCCTCGTGGGTCAGGCCAAACTCTTTGATGAGGCGCTGCAGGCCCTGCGCTTCTTCCAGCGGGTTGAGGTCTTCGCGCTGCATGTTCTCAATCAGCGCCATGGCGGCGGCGGTCTCGTCGACCACATTGCGCACCAGCACAGGCACCCGGTCCAAGCCGGCCAGCTTGGCCGCGCGAAAGCGCCGCTCGCCCGCGATGATCTCGTACACCGGGCGGCTGGAACCCTCGGGGCGGTGCGTATTGGCACGCTGGTCGTCTAACTGGCGCACCAGAATCGGCTGCATGATGCCCTGGGCCTTGATGCTCTCGGCCAGCTCGTACAGCGCGCCTTCGTCCATGTGGCTGCGGGGCTGGTAGATGCCGGGCACCAGGTCGGTCAACAATAGGGTGGTGGGCAGGCTGGCGTCCAGCGGGGTGTCGGGCGCCGCATCTTGCACTTTGGGGCCGAGCAGGGCTTCGAGGCCCATGCCGAGTCCTTTGGGTTTTTTGGTGGCCATGGTGGGAGTCCTTAACGTAATAATTTTTTCATGGTGGCCGGCGCTGCGTAGCACCATGAACATGGGGATGGATGAGTGTTTGCAGCAGCGCGTGGCCGTGGGGCCAGTCGCCCAGGCCGCTGTCGGCGTTGATGTGGCCGGCGTCGCCCAAGTCGTGCCACTGGGCGCCCCAGGCGCTCGCAAAACTTTGGGCGCGTTCCAGGCTGCAATACGGGTCGTTGTGGCTGCCCACCAGCACGCTGGCAAAGGGCAGGCGCTGGCTTACTACCGGGGACCAGCTGTGCAAGGGCGCGCGCAGTTCCGGCCGCTCGGCGTCGCCCGGGGCCACCAGCAACGCGCCGCAGACTAAATGGGCGTTGCGTGAGACCGAGGCCCAGGCCGCCACCAACAAGCAGCCCAGGCTGTGGGCTACCAGCACGCTGGGGCCGCTTTGCGCCAGCAGCACGTCTTCGAGGCGGCTGATCCAGTCGCCGCGCAGCGGCTGCATCCAGTCGTGCTGTTCCACGCGCTGGTAGCCGTCACGCGCTTCCCAGCGGCTTTGCCAGTGCGCCGGGCCGGAGTTTTGCCATCCGGGCAAGAGCAGTACCTGGGGGGTGTGGTCCATGGCGCTCAGCCCATCTTCGGCAGGCGGCGCAGCATTTCAGCAGCGAAAGCGACAAAGGCCTGTGCACCCTTGGAACTGCGGTCAAAGGCCACGCCGGGCAGGCCGTAGCTGGGCGCCTCGGCCAGGCGCACGTTGCGCGGAATCACCGTGTCAAACAGCTTGTCGCCAAAGTGTGCGGCGAGCTGCTCGCTGACCTGCTGCTGCAGGGTGATGCGCGGATCAAACATCACCCGCAGCAGGCCGATGATGCGCAGGTCGTCGTTGAGGTTGGCCTTGACCTGCTTGATGGTGTTGACCAGGTCGGTGAGGCCTTCGAGGGCAAAGTATTCGCATTGCATGGGCACCACCACGCCGTGGGCGCAGCACAGGCCGTTGAGCGTGAGCATGGACAGGGAAGGCGGGCAGTCGATGAGTACGAAGTCGTAGTCGGCGTCCACCTCGGCCAGCGCATTTTTGAGTCGGCGCTCGCGGCGCTCCAACTCCACCATCTCAACTTCAGCGCCAGCCAGCTCGCGGTTGGCGCCCAAAATATCGTAGCTGCAACCCGCCGCGATGAGTTTGTCGCTGCGGGTGCGCGCCTCGGCAATGCTGGCCGATTCGAGTAGCACGTCGTACACGCTGAGCGCCAAACTGCGCTTGTCCACGCCTGAGCCCATGGTGGCGTTGCCCTGCGGATCCAGGTCCACCATCAGCACACGCTGGCCCAACTGGGCCAAGCCGGCTGCCAGGTTGACCGTGGTGGTGGTTTTGCCGACGCCACCTTTTTGGTTGGCAATGCAGAAAATTTTGGCCATGGGTTCAGTAAGGAGCGAAAAAATAGGGTGCAGCGAAGTCTGCGGTTTCACGTGGAACCCAGGCGTGCTGGGTCATTGCGCCGCCACCAGCTTGAGGCCAAAGCCAATCAAAAACACGCCGGCCACTTTTTCCAATACCCGGCCAATGCGCGGGTTCGCGCGCACGCGTTCGGCGAAAAAATGGGTTAACAAGGTGGCGCCGAGCCCGTAGGCAAAAGTGAGGGTGGCAATGGTAGCAGCCATAAAACCATAGGTGACCAGGCCTTGCTGACGGACCGGATCGACAAACAGAGGAAAGAACGCCATATAGAACAGTATGGCCTTGGGGTTCAGTAAGGTGATAACCATCGCCTGGCGCAGGTACTGGCGTGGGCGGATATTCACCGGCAAGGGTGCGCCTGGCTTGGACGTAAGCATGGCGCCACCCAACCAAGCCAGGTAGCCCGCACCCACCCACTGCACCGCCTGGAAAGCTGCCGGGTAGGCCGCTAGAAGCGCGGCCACACCGGCCACCGCCAGCCACATCAGCACTTGGTCACCCCATATCACACCCAAGGTGGCTGCCAAGCCGCCCCGCATGCCACCCTTGCTGGTGGACAAGACCAGGGCCAAATTCCCCGGCCCAGGAATCAGCAAAAACACCAAGATGGTGATAACAAAGGTGCCGTAATCGCTGACGCCAAGCATGAAGATCCTAAGGTGAAGGAGGGCGAGTTTACGTTAGCCAATTCGGCAGCCCCCTGGACGCACCGGCAAACCTCTGCCTCAGGCGCGGCGCATCCAAACCAGGCAGCGTTCGGCGTCCAGACCCGGCACCTGCAAGGGTTCCACGTGAAACACCGCCACGTCCGGCGCCAGGTCGGCAAGCTCAGCCTCTGGATGCTTGCCTTTCATCGCCATCCATACGCCGGCAGGCGCCAGGGCCGCCACCGACCACTGGGTGAAATCCGCCAAAGACGCAAAGGCGCGCGAGCACACCACGTCATAGGGCTCGGTCAAACTCTCCACCCGCGCATGGATACCGCGCAAGTTCGCCAGCTTCAGGCTCACCGCCACTTGCTGCACAAACGCCGCCTTCTTGGCGACCGTATCTACGCAATGCACCGTCATTTCAGAAAAGCATATCGCCAACACCACGCCAGGCAGGCCCGCGCCCGCACCCACGTCCAATACCCGCACCGTCGGGCCCAGGCCCAGCGCCGCCAGTTGTTGGCGCAAGGGGCGTACCACGGCCAAGCTGTCGAGTACGTGGTGGGTAAGCATGTCGCGCGGCTCGCGCACCGCAGTCAGGTTGTAGACCTTGGTCCATTTTTGGATCAGGGCGATGTAATCGAGCAAGGCAGCCACCTGCGCATCGTCCAAAACCAGGGAGAGTGCGTCCAGTCCGGCGCGCAGTTCGGCCTCCAGCGCTCGGGTCACGCTTGCGCCTCGGTGACAACGGCCTTGGTGGAAAAGTCGCGAAAGTTGCCTTTTTTCAGGTGAATCAGCAACAACGAAATCGTGGCCGGGGTGATGCCCGAGAGGCGCGAGGCCTGGCCGAGCGTCTCAGGGCGAAGTTGATTGAGGCGCTGGCGCGCTTCGATGCTCAGGGCCGAGACCTGCATGTAGTCCAGCTCAGCCGGCAAGCGCAGGTTTTCATAATGGGCCGCACGGCTGACCTCTTCTTGCTGGCGGGTGATGTAGCCCGAGTATTTGGCGGCAATTTCCACCTGCTCAATCACGCTGGCCACAAACACGTCTTGCGTGCTGCTGCCGGCCGCAGCGGGTGCCAGCGCCGCGCTCGCGTAGCGCCCCGCGTCCAGTCCCATCAAGTCGGCATAGCGCACATCGGGGCGGCGCAGCAACTCGGCCAGGTTGTATTCGTGCTCAATGGCCTTGCCCAACACGCGCGCCGACTCGCTGGCGGGCAGGTTGTTGGGGTTGACCCAGATAGAGCGCAGGCGCTCTGTTTCACGTGAAACCGCCTCGCGCTTGCGGCAAAACGCCGCCCAACGGGCGTCGTCCACCAGCCCCAGGGCGCGGCCGGTTTCGGTCAAGCGCACGTCGGCGTTGTCTTCGCGCAGTTGCAGCCGAAACTCCGCGCGGCTGGTGAACATGCGGTAGGGCTCGGTCACGCCCTTGGTGATCAGATCGTCCACCAACACGCCCAAGTACGCCTCGTCGCGCCCCGGCAGCCAGGTGTCGCCGCTCCAGGCGGTTTGTGCCCCGGCTTGCAGTGCCGCGTTCACCCCGGCAAACAGGCCTTGGGCCGCCGCCTCTTCGTAGCCCGTGGTGCCGTTGATCTGTCCGGCGAAAAACAGTCCGCCAATCTGCCGCGTCTCAAAGCTGCTTTTGAGCGCGCGCGGGTCAAAGTAGTCGTACTCAATGGCGTAGCCTGGGCGCAGGATATGGGCGTTTTCCAGCCCCACCATGCTGCGCACCAGCGCGTACTGAATGTCAAAGGGCAGGCTGGTGGAGATGCCGTTGGGGTAGTACTCGTGGGTCGTCAAGCCCTCGGGCTCCAAAAAAATCTGGTGGCTTTCCTTGTCGGCAAAGCGGTTGACCTTGTCCTCTACGCTGGGGCAATAGCGCGGCCCCACGCCTTCGATGTTGCCGGTGAACATGGGGCTGCGGTCAAAGCCGCTGCGAATGATCTCGTGGGTGCGCGCGTTGGTGTGGGTGATCCAGCA
>CANFWT010000132.1 GCA_947450895.1 Comamonadaceae bacterium
CAGCAACTGTTCGGGCTCGCAACAAACGGATCGTTATCCACGCCAAATGCTCTCTCACGGGTTTCATACCCAAAGGGGTTGCGGGCTGTGGATAACTTTCCAAACTTGCTTACCAAAACTCCGAATACGAAAGATACAAGGGGGGCCAAAGTCCACATTTGGTTTCGTCGCGTCGGCGAGCCTTCTACCGGCGGAGCACCTGCCTGCGCGCCGGTAACTGGTTTGCAGCCGGCGCGACACAGAAGCGGCCAGTGGTGCCCTAGCCGAAGCGACGAAACCAAATGTGGCTGTTAGCTCCCCCTTTCTACCCCGCTGGGGTGGAAAGGGGGCTGGGGGGATAGGGGGGTAGGCGAACAAACTTTGATGGCCGGAATACTAAGAACCATGAAAGCCGACAGTTACCAGGCCAGTCCACCATCCAAGCTAGCCACCCAAGCATCAATCACCGCCACATCGTTCACAGCCTTGAGCGCGTCATACGCAAATTGGGCCTGCGGATAGTGGCGTCGCAGAAAGTTCAGCCACTGTTTTAAGCGCCCGGCTTGCTGGCGCCGCTCCAAAGTGGCGCGCACCAGGTGCCAGAAGTCGGCGATGTGCGGGTGCAGGCTGTGCCATTCAACGCCCTGCGCCGGCGCGCCGCCCGCGTGGGCAATAGCGTGCGCCAGGCCGGGAAAGCTGACGATGCCGCGCCCCAGCATCAGCGTGTGGCAGCCCGACTCGGCGCGGCAGGCCAGCGCGTCTTGCACGTTCCAGATTTCGCCGTTCGCCACCAGCGGCGTGCGCACCACGGCGGCAATGTCGGCGATGCGGCCCCAGTAGGCCGGTGGGCGGTAGGCGTCGGCCCGGGTGCGGGCGTGGACCACGATTTCGCCCGCGCCCCCGGCTTCCAGCGCCAGGGCGCATTCTTCGGCCCGGCGGTCGTCATGAAACCCCAGACGCATCTTGGCCGACACCACCTGGTGGGCCGGCACGGCACGGCGCACGGCGGACACGATTTGGTACAGCAGTTGCGGGTCTTCCAGCAGCGCTGCGCCGCCGCCGTGGCGGTTCACCACCTTGGCCGGGCAGCCGAAGTTGAGGTCCACGCCGTCGGCGCCCAAACCGGCCACGCGCCCCGCGTTGTCGGCCAGGCATGCGGGGTCGGAGCCCAATAACTGGGGCCGCACCGGCACGCCCGCCAGGGTGCAGCCACCGGTCAGTAGCTCAGGCACCACGCGCACAAAGGCGCGCTCGGGCAGCAAGGTGTTGGTGACGCGAATGAACTCGGACACACAGCGGTCAATGCCGCCCACGCGGGTCAGAATATCGCGCAGCACAAAGTCCAGCAGGCCCTCCATGGGGGCTAAGACGATGGCCATCAGGCTGCAGGTTGCCGCGGGCGCCAGTGGCCTACTGTTTGGCGCCCAAGGCCAGGGCGGCGGCGCGTGATGCCGCCAAGGTGCGCGGGTCGGCCAGCTCTTGGGTGTTCCAGCCACCCAGATGCTGCTGCGCCACCGTGCCCAACGCGGTAATGCCCGCCGGGTCGTCGTTGAGGCAGGGGATATAGCTAAATTCCTTGCCACCGGCGTGCAAAAACGCCTCGCGCGCTTCCATGTTGATCTCTTCCAGCGTTTCCAGGCAGTCGCTGGTAAAGCCGGGGCAAATCACGTCTACCCGCTTCACGCCCGACTGGGCCATGGCGATCAGCGTGGGTTCGGTATAGGGCTCTAACCACTTGGCGCGGCCCAGGCGGCTTTGGAAGGTGACCTTGTACTGGTCTTTGGCCAGGCCCAGCGCGTCGGCCAACAGGCGCGCGGTCTTGAAGCATTCGCAGTGGTACTGGTCGCCCAGCGCCAGGGTGCGTTCGGGCACGCCGTGAAAGCTCATCACCAGCACGTCCGGGCGGGTTTGGCCCAGCCAGTGCTTGCGCACGCTGGCCGCCAGCGCATGGATATAGGCCGGATGGTCGTGGTAGTGGTTGACAAAGCGCAGCTCGGGGATGCTGCGGGTGCGGCTGGCCCAGGTGTAGACGGCGTCGAACAGGCTGGCGGTGGTGGTGGCGGAATACTGCGGGTAGGCGGGCAGCACCAGCACGCGGGTTACGCCTTCGGCTTTGAGGGCGTCCAGCTGCGAGGGGATAGACGTGCTGCCGTAGCGCATGGCCCAGCGCACCACGACTTTTTCGCCTTGCTCACCCAGCCAGCCTTGCATGAGTTTGGCCTGTTTTTCGGTGCCAATCTTGAGGGGCGAGCCGTCCGGCGTCCAAATGCTCGCGTATTTGGCCGCCGACTTGGCCGGGCGAAAGCGCAAGATGATGCCGTGCAAGATCAGCAGCCACAGCAGGCGCGGTATCTCGACCACCCGCTGGTCGCTCAAAAACTCGGCCAGGTAGCGGCGCACGGCCGGTGCGGTGGGGGCGTCGGGCGTGCCCAGGTTGCAGTACAGCACTGCGGTGCGCGGCGTCTGGCCGTGGGTGAAGGGGGGTTCTTTGGAAAACGGCATGCGCTATTCTCGCCGACCTATGCTCAATGTTTCCAAAATCAAAGCCATCACCCTGGACCTGGACGACACGCTGTGGCCGGTAGAGCCCACCATCGTCCGCGCCGAACAGGCCTTGGCCGACTGGCTGGCCCAGCACGCGCCGTCCACGTTCACCTTGCTCAGCGACAGCGCCACGCGCAGCCAGTTGCGCAAGGCTGTGAATGCGGCACACCCCGAGGTGGCCCACGATTTCAGCGCGCTGCGCCGCGCCTATTTGCACCGCGCGCTTACGCACGCTGGCGACGATCCGGCGCTGGCGCACCCGGCTTTTGAGGTGTTTTTTGCCGAGCGCCAGCGGGTGGATTTGTACCCGGACTCACTCGCCGCCTTGGCGGCCCTCGCGGCCCGGTTTCCGGTAGTGGCGGTGTCCAATGGCAACGCCGACGTGCACCGTGTCGGCCTGGGTGCCTATTTTGTGGGCAGCGTCAGCGCACAGGCGGCAGGCGTGGCCAAACCCCATATCGATATTTTTCATGCCGCCGCGCGCTCGGTGCAATGCGCGCCCGACGAGGTGCTGCACGTGGGCGACGACGCGCACCTGGATGTGCTCGGCGCCTTGGACGCGGGCATGCAAGCGGCGTGGATCAACCGCGATGCCAAGGTGTGGGGCCACGCGCAAACGCCGCATGTGACGGCTAGCGATATGGCGCAGTTGTGCGGGGCGCTGGGGTTGGTGCCTTAACTCTGACCAAGTGCTGGGTATTTTTGGTGGAGACGCGCAACCTTGGTGCCATTTCCACAGCTCGTGCACCAGTTTGAATGGCTGCCGTTTCACATCCGTTCTGGGTGTCAGATCGCTCAAGTAGCCCATGCCGTGTTGTGCGCTTAAGGTGGCAATTTGGCTCTTGAAGTCGCCGTCGGGGATGTGCACCGACAGGCCCCGCAGGGCGGAGAAGGTGTGGTCGCCTCTAGGCCAAACAGCTCGGCACGTTTAAGCGCGGCGCGAGTTACTCCGCATTCTATTCAGCCTGTGGGTTCGCCGATGAGCCACCGCTACCACCACGTAGGGAATTCTACAAATTCGTTCCGTATTTTATACAGTACCTCGTCATTGATAACCGACTTGAACGAAATTTTCATTTGCCGATTAACACCAACGTCGATCTTTGTAAACTCCCATGTGAAAGTTAAATTCTTGTCTATCTCCTGAATGACGAGCAAAAAATATCCGCTTATATCTCGTAGAACCATGGCTTTTTCAAATGGTCCATAGAGAGATTTCGTAAAACTGTCCCAAATCGTACATTCGATCCAAAACGTGCCTTCGTATTTGCAAGTGTTCTGAAACTGTGCCACAACAACCTGCAAATTGACACGCATTGAGGGAACGTGCTCATCCGTTTCAATCACCTCAAGAGAAAAACTCAGGGGTTGTTCAAATTTAATTTTCATTTCGTTGACCTTAGTGCCTCTGTAAAGCATGAATCAAAGACGGCAACTGCCCCGACTGTCTCGGCGATGCAAATTTAAGCTCCCATCCACTGACATTCAATATTTCATTGTATATAACTCCATTCTGAGTTGCCGTATTTACTGCGCTCTGCAGGCTGGTCAACTGCTCTTGCGAAGCTAATCTAACTGCCTCCGGTGTGAAGTTAACAGCTTTCATTTGGGCATATTCAGCAATATGCTCTGTTGCATTTCCGGCCACCCAAACGCTTTGCCCGTTTGGCAGCGTCATTTCGAAGGAACGGGGTATTGCCGACCCTGGGTAATTTGGCTGAGTAGCCTTGATCGAATCAAAAACTGTGCCGGTAGCCGCACCTCTATATGCCACTTGGGCAGCGCTCTCCGCAGTCACCGCAAACGCATCCGCAACCGCCCCCGTTGCCACCCGCGCCGTGGTTGCAGCCACTTTGCTGGCACCTTGTACCGCAGTGGCCAAGCCCACAATATCCAAGGCCAAGCGCCCCGCTTCCACGCCTGCGGTAATTGCGCCGTCCCAGCCCCCGTCGTTATAGGCCCGCACTTGCATGTCGATGCGCGCCTTGTAGTCATCAGCCAATTGGCTTCCCACGCGCGCACGGAAATCCGCGTCATTCACCAGCGCGGTCAGTGCGTCAAACGTGGCGCGGGGGTTTTTGAGCAAGTCCACCATGGCTACTGCTTGTTCCCAGGACTGAAAGCC
>CANFWT010000133.1 GCA_947450895.1 Comamonadaceae bacterium
CGCATTGAGTCGGCAGATGCGCAGCACCAGGCGGCCTTGTCGGCCACCTACCAAACCGGCTACCGCTTGGCCATGATCTGGGCCGGCGCGGGCGCACTGTGGATTGCCGCACGCGCCGAGGCTCCCTCAGCCCTCTCAGGCGCTAACGCCCCCTACCAGCATGGTCCCTGGCAAACGGCCTATCTGGTCATGGCGCTGAGCATGTTGCCCGGCGTGCTGACGGTGCTGTTGTCGCACGAACCGGTGCCCGCCCCGCTAGCGCCTGCACGCAATCTGGGCGAGTGGCTGCGTGGCGCGCTGCTGGCGCCGTTTACCGACTTTCTGGGGCGCTACGGCTGGCACGCGGCGCTGATATTGGGTTTGATCGCCACCTACCGCATCAGCGACGTGGTGATGGGCATCATGGCCAACCCCTTTTACGTGGACATGGGCTTTAGCAAGGACGAGGTCGCGGCGGTGACCAAGGTGTTTGGCGTGCTCATGACGCTGCTGGGCGCATTGGTAGGCGGCGCCTTGTCGCTGCGCTTGGGCGTGATGCGTGTGCTGATGCTGGGGGCGGTGCTCAGCGCCGCGAGCAACATGCTGTTTGCCTGGCTCAGCACGCGCGGGCACGACCTGAACGCCTTGGTGTGGGTGGTGTCGGCGGACAACCTGGCCGGCGGTATTGCCTCATCGGCGTTTATCGCCTATCTGTCGTCACTGACGAATGTGCAGTATTCAGCCACGCAGTACGCGCTGCTGAGTTCCATGATGCTGCTGCTGCCCAAGTTTGTTGCCGGGTTCTCGGGCAAGTACGTCGATGCCTTTGGCTATGCCAGCTTCTTCCATGCCACTGCGCTCTTGGGCGTGCCGGTGGTGCTTTTGGTGGCGCTGGCCGCGCGGGTCCAGGCGCGCGGGGCCAAACCCGCGCTTTCACGGTAGGTCCGGGCCACCCGATGGGCCGCGTTTACGCAACTTTACGCCCGCTTGGCATGCCGCGCACGCCGGGCCAGGGTGGCGCCACTAGACTGAAGCGATGAAAAAAAACCTGCTGATGATCGAAGACGACGCCCGGCTCGCTGCCATGGTGGCGGAGTACCTGCAGCTCAATGACTTCAGCGTGGAGCATGCGCGTGACGGTCTTTCCGGCCTCGCGCGGTTACGCCAGCCCCCCAGCAGTGCACCCGCCATTGACCTGGTGGTGCTAGACCTGATGCTGCCTGACATCGACGGCCTGGAGGTGTGCCGCCGCGTGCGCGCCATGGCTGGCCTGGCAGGTCAAACACCCGTGCTCATGCTCACCGCCAAGGGCGACCCGATGGACCGCATCGTCGGCCTGGAACTCGGTGCAGATGACTACCTGCCCAAACCCTTCGAGCCGCGCGAATTGCTGGCCCGCATCCGCGCCGTTCTGCGGCGCCATACTGAAACCGATGCAATGGCCACTGCGCAAAGCCTGATGCGCTTTGGCTCGCTGGAGATCGACCGTGACGCGCGCAGCGTGACGGTCGGGGGTGCGCCCTGCGAGCTGACCTCTTACCAGTTTGACCTGCTGGTGACGCTGGCCGAGCGCGCCGGGCGCGTGCTCACGCGCGACCAGATCATGGAGGCCGTGCGTGGGCGCGAGCTCGACGCCTTTGACCGCTCCATCGATGTGCACATGGGCCGTATCCGCGCTGCTATCGAACACGACCCCAAAACGCCCAAACGGATACTCACGGTGCGCGGCGTAGGCTACGTGTTTGCACGCCAACAGGACTAAGGCGTCGCGCGGCCACGGCATGCTGTTTCAAAAGCTCTACGTTCGCATTTGGCTCGCGGTTGTGTTGGCGGTAGGGGTGCTGACGTTTTTGGTCGGCGTGGCCTGGCGCATGGCGGCCGAGCCGCCGCTGCGCGAAGTGGTAGTGCGCAATATCCAGGGCGAGGTCATCGGCAGTGGTAGCGCGCGCGCGCTGCGCCCTGGCGTGACCCAACACGACGAGGACGGTCACGAAAGGACCGAACACCGCCCCGTGGAAAGCTTGCCGTTGGCTGCGGCGAAACCCGGTGCGGCACCAACGCCAGGCTCCAAAATGGCAGAAACCCAGGAGCCGACTGACGAGCCGGTAGGCCATTTTGGGCGCGGGCCGGAGTTTGTAGTGCAGCTGCAAGACGGTCAAACCATGCACTTGCACCTGCCACGCCCGCCACGCAGCCCTTGGATTGCACCATTTGGCTTTTTTTGGACTCTGGCCCTGGTGGCAGTGGCAGTCGCCCTGGCCACCTACCCCATCGTGCGCCGCCTCACGCGCCGTCTTGAGGGCTTGCAGGCCGGCGTGCAGCGCTGGGGCGACGGCGACCTCAGCGTGCGCCTGAGCGCGGTGGGCGAGGACGAGGTGGGTTTTCTGGCCCAGCACTTCAACCATGCCGCCCAGCGTATAGAAAACCTGGTCAAGGCACGCGATGCCTTGTTGGCCTCGCAAAAGTCGCTGCTGGCCAATGCCTCGCACGAGTTGCGCTCACCGCTCACCCGCATCCGCATGGGACTGGAGCTGTTGGGCCAGGGCTCACCCGAAGCCCTGGCGCAACGCAAACCCGAGATCGAACGCAACTTGGCCGAACTCGACCAGCTGATTGATGAGATCCTGCTCGCCAGCCGCTTGGATGCCCGCGACGCTGATGTGGGCACTATCGAGCCCGTGGACCTGGTGGGGCTGGCCGCCGAGGAATGCGCGCGCAGTGGCGCGGCGCTGGAGACGCTTGCGTCGGTGCTGCTGGTACCCGGCATTGCCAAACTGCTGCGCCGTGCCGTGCGCAACCTGCTGGAAAACGCCCGCCGCTACGCCGCCACCGAGGTGGAACTGGCGCTCTACCAGAAGGACAGTTTTGCATTCATAGAGGTCAAGGACCGCGGACCGGGCGTGCCCGAAGCGTTCCAGTCGCGCATTTTTGAGCCCTTTTACCGCCTGCCCGGTGCCTCGGAGCGCGACGGCGGCGTCGGCCTGGGCCTGGCCTTGGTGCAATCCATTGCCTTGCGCCACGGCGGCAGCGTGGCCTGCAGCAACCGCACGGGTGGCGGTGCCTGCTTCACGCTACGCTTGCCACTGGCCACAAGCCGCGCGACGGCTAAGCCATCGCCTTGAGAAACAGGTCGCGGTCGGGCGCGAAGTTTTCGTGCAGCGGCAAGAGCGCGCCGCCCAACGCCCGGGCGTCCGAGCCAATATCGCCAGCAATCAGCTGGGTGCGCCACAGGCCCTCCCAGTTGTAGTCGTCCAGCGCCGCGGCAGTCTGTGCCAGCAGGCGCACCAGCATGGCGCGGGAAAATGAGCCGTCAATCACCACCGCGTCCAGGTCCAAAAACGCCGTCCCGCTAACCACGCATTGCGCCAGGGCCTGCGCCGCTTGGGCAACCCACTGCTCGGTGTGTGCCAGGTAGGGTGCGCTGGTGGCCCGGTCGTCGTAGGCCGCTGCGGGCTCCAGCCCTGCGGCGCTAAAGCGCTGCTCCAACTCCCACAAGGAAGCGTGGCCAATGAGTTGCGCGGGGATGGGTGCGGCTGCGTCACCCGCAGACCGGCTCGCCACCTGCAGCGGCAGCGAGGCCACCGCCCCGGCGTTGCCGTGCACGCCACCATGCAAGTGCGAATTGATCACCACCCCGCCACCGACAAAAGTGTCGACAAACAAATACAAAAAGCTCTTGAGGTCGCGCCCCCGCCCAGCCACCAGTTCGGCCACGCAGGCCGCCTGGGTGTCTTTGGCAAAGCTCACCGGCGTGTTGGTCATGGCCTGCACTTGGGCCACCAGGTCAATCTGGTTCCAGCGGTCCGAGGTAGCCTGCGACAGGCCCAGCATCTTGTGCCAACCGCCCAGATTAAACGGTGCTGCCACACCCACACCCACCAGACGGGGTGCCAGCGCACCCATGCCGCCCTCAATGACCGCCATGCGTGCCGCGATGGTGGGCAGCAAACTGGCCGCGTCCGGGAAGTCATAGGCCACCGTCTCGCGCTGGCGCACCTGGCCCGTAAAGTCCACCAACAAGCAGTCGGTGCTGCGCCGCCCGAGTTTGATGCCCAGGGCAAACGCACCATCGGGATTGAGCGCCAGCGGCACCGAGGGCTGGCCAATGCGCCCACGCAAGGGCGCGCAGCGCATCAGCAAACCATCGTCCTCGAGTCGGGTGGTAATGAGCCCAATGGTTTGGGCGCTCAGACCCGTCAGGCGTGCCAATTCGGCTTTGGGCAGGCTGCCATGCAAACGCACGGCTTGCAAGACCACCCGCTCATTGAACTGGCGCATTCCGACATGGTTGGAGCCACGCGGGCGCAAAACCTGGGGCGCGTCGGGTCGGGTCACAGCGGGAGCGGTTTCGAGACTTTTCATAGTGGCGCGATTTTCACCCATCCCTTGATTTAATCGAGCTCCAACAACTTTTTCTCCGTGCTGCCCGAAAGGCGAGGGAAATCCCCTGTTCGGGGGATGGCGTATGCAGGCCTGACCGCCTAAGATCTCCCAATTGTGCTGAGGGCAATGACCTGCGTCAGTTTCAACGCAATACCGCATACCGTTTTTTTGGTTCCAACGAAGTCTCTCCTGGAGACATTTACAAGTCACCCTCGGGTGACTTTTTTTTGCCCGC
>CANFWT010000134.1 GCA_947450895.1 Comamonadaceae bacterium
GCAATGTGGCGCCCCGTCCGGCAGCGCCGCCTGCTGCTGCAGCCGCACCACGTCGCCCTTGGGGCGCCATGCTCGGGGGTTTGGCAGCCGGTCTTGGACTGGCCTGGCTGGCGCACTCCATGGGTATGGGCGAAGGCTTTGGTCAAATTCTGATGTTCGCATTGCTGGCGTTTGGTGTGGTCATGCTTCTGAGCGCGCTGATGCGCAGACGACAGGCCGCTGCCAGTCCGTTTGCATACCAGGGTGCGGAAAATATGGGTGGCATCGAACCCCGCCCCTACCGTCCAGAGAACGTGGGCAATGACGCATCGGCCCGCCCCTGGGAACACCATGCCGCTGCCCATGAGGCGCAGCCTGCCGTTGGCAACTCCGGTTCCATGATCGGATCGGCCCTGTTGGGTTCGCAATCCTGGGGTGTACCCGCAGGTTTTGACACCGAGGGCTTCATCAAGGCGGCCAAGGCCAATTTCATTACCTTGCAAGCGGCGTGGGACAAGTCGGACATCAACAGCCTGCGCGCCATGATGACCGATGGCATGCTGGCCGAGATCAAAACCCAGCTCAGCGAGCGCGAAACCCATACCGGCGCGCAGCCCAACCAGACCGACGTGCAGGCGCTCGATGCGCGATTGCTCGGGATCGAGGAAATGCCGGAGGAATACCTGGCCAGTGTGGAGTTCACCGGCATGATCCGCGAAGACGCAAACGCCAGCCCCACCCCGTTTCGCGAGGTGTGGAACATGACCAAGCCCAAGAGCGGTGGCGGCTGGCTGGTGGCCGGCGTTCAGGCCTTGCAATAGCACTTTGCGATCTGTCCGCGCAGGGGTTTGCGGGACACGGAGCGCCTGGCGGCGGTCACATCGGGAATAATGGGGGACTATGGCAACACAGTCCCCTTTTTCCATGCTGGAAAGCTTTTTGCAAGATTTCAAGCCCCCTTTTACCCTGCCCGATTGGGCCGTCGAAGAATCTCACCGGCGCGTCGTGTTGCTGATTAACCATGTGCTGATGCAAGAACCACAGGCCACGGCCCGACTAGCTCGGCAAAAAGGCCGCGCGGTGCTGGTTCAGTGGCGAAGCCTGAGCTTCAAGGTGGTCCTTACACCAGCAGGCCTGTTGGACCTTGCGCAGGCGGATACGCCCTCAGACCTGGTACTGACGCTTACAGACTCCTCGCCCGTGGCCTTGGTGCAAGGCCTGATGCAGGGGGGCAAGCCCGAGGTGCATGTGCAAGGTGACGTGCAGTTAGCCGCAGAGGTGAACTGGCTCACGGACCACCTGCGCTGGGACGTAGAGGCAGATCTGGCCCGCATCGTGGGCGACGTGCCTGCCCACATGGTGGTGCAAAACTGCCGCAAATTGGCCCAGGCCTTGCAACACTTTGTTACCCAGCGCCGCAGTGCGCCGACCACCGCCCCCACCGAAAGCACCCCATGAGCCGCTTGTTGCGCGGGTGGGCCATTCTGCGGGTCGTGCTGCGCTACGGCCTGGACGTGCTGCTGCTTGAAAGCCTGCCCCGGCCCGGTTTGCACCGCGTGGCGCGCCTTCTGTCTCTAGGGCGAAATTTGGATGCGCCGCGCGCCCAGCGCATGCGCCAGGCCTTGGAAGACCTCGGCCCCATTTTTGTCAAGCTCGGCCAGGTGCTCTCCACGCGGCGCGACTTGCTGGCGCCTGATATCGCTGTAGAACTTGCCAAGTTGCAAGACCGCGTACCGCCTTTTCCGTCGGAGGTGGCGGTGTCCGCCATCGAGCGCGCATTGGGTAAGCCCTTGGACGAGATATTTGTATCGTTTGAGCACACGCCGGTGGCCAGCGCCTCAATCGCCCAGGTGCATTTCGCGGTGCTGCGCGACCGCAACGGCAAGGAGCGCGAAGTCGCCGTCAAAGTGCTGCGCCCAGGCATGCTGGCGGCCATGGACAAAGACCTCGGGTTGATGCGCCTGATGGCCGACGTTGTCGGCAGTCTGTCGGCCGACGGCAGGCGCCTCAAGCCGCGCGAGGTAGTGGCCGAATTTGACAAATACCTGCACGACGAGCTCGACTTGGTGCGCGAAGCCTCCAGCGCAGCCCAGTTGCGCCGCAATATGGAAGGGCTCAACCTGGTGTTGATCCCCGAAATGCTCTGGGACTATTGCACCACCGACGTGCTGGTGATGCAGCGCATGCACGGTGTGCCGATCAGCCAGGTGGACCGCCTGCGCGAGGCGGGCGTGGACATCCAGAAGCTGGCGCGCGATGGTGTGGTGCTGTTTTTTACCCAGGTGTTTCGCGACGGCTTTTTCCACGCCGACATGCACCCGGGCAATATCCAGGTGAGCTTGGCGCCTGAAACCTTTGGCCGCTACATCTCTCTGGACTTTGGGATTGTGGGCACGCTCACCGAGGTGGACAAGGAGTATCTGGCGCAGAACTTCGTGGCTTTTTTCCGCCGCGACTACAAGCGCGTGGCCGAGTTGCATATCGAATCGGGCTGGGTGCCCGCCGCCACGCGTGTTGATGAGCTTGAAGCGGCAGTGCGTGCCGTGTGCGAACCGTACTTTGACCGCCCACTGAAGGAAATTTCGCTGGGTTTGGTGCTGATGCGCCTGTTTCAGACCTCGCGGCGCTTTCAGGTGGAAATCCAGCCGCAGCTTGTACTTTTGCAAAAAACCCTCCTTAACGTCGAAGGCTTGGGGAGGGACCTGGATCCGGACCTGGATTTGTGGGCGACTGCTAAACCGTTCTTGGAGCAGTGGATGCTAAAGCAGGTGGGGCCGCAGCGCTTGTGGTCCGAGTTGAAGGCGCAGGCGCCGCGTTACGCCAAGATACTGCCCGATTTGCCCGTGTTACTCCAGGCCTACCTGCAACGCGGTGCCAGCGATCCGCAGACGCACCGGCTATTGGAGCAACTGGTACGGGAGCAGCGGCGCACCCATCGCCTGATGCAGGCGGTGGTCTACATTGCGGCGGGTTTTGCGATGGGCGTGGCAGGTGTTCAACTCCTTTGGTGGTTCCACGGCTAGCAGAGCGCGACCTATAATCAAAGGCTTTGCCACCCGACTGCCAGAGGCCACCACGCCATGCCGATTTACGCCTACAAATGCGATGCCTGCGGATTTGCCAAGGACGTGCTCCAGAAGATGTCTGAGGATCCGCTGAGTGATTGCCCTCACTGCGGTAAAGCCGCCTTCAAGAAACAGGTCACTGCGGCCGGCTTTCAGCTCAAAGGCTCGGGCTGGTATGTGACTGATTTTCGTGGCGACACCGGGGCTGGAAAAGCCGAAACGCCTACCGGGGTGGCTGTGCCAGCGCCAGCGCCGGCAGGAGCTTCCGCGGCGAGTGACAGTGCCGCGCCTTCAGCCACTGCGGCTGCGCCAGTGGCGGCTGCAGCGCCAGCGGCGTCCAGCGGCCCGACCGCGTCTGCATGAGCGCTTGGGCGACTCTTTTAACTGGATTCACCGTGCCGTTCAAAAAATACCTGCTTACAGGCCTGATGGTGTGGTTGCCCTTGGCCATCACGATTTGGGTGCTGTTGTGGATGGTCAGCGTACTTGACGGCTTGTTTGGCAGTTTTTTGTCGGCACTGGCAGCCATTTCGTCGGACGCAACCGCAAGTTCGTTGGAACGTTTGCACCACATTCCGGGCCTGGGCGTCGTGTTGGTGCTGGGATTCATGCTGCTTACAGGCGCGCTGGTTTCCAATGTCGCCGGGCGCTGGTGGCTTAAGCAGTGGAACCGGATGTTTACGCATATTCCGGTCGTCAAGTCGATTTACAACAGCGTCAAAAAGGTGTCTGACACCCTTTTTTCCAGCAATGGCAATGCGTTTCGCACCGCCTTGTTGGTGCAGTTCCCCCGACAAGGCAGCTGGACCATCGCGTTTCAAACGGGGGTTCCCGACGGCGAGGTGGCGCACCAGCTGGGCGGTGACTTCATCAGTGTCTATGTGCCGACCACCCCCAATCCGACCGGCGGATACTTTTTGCTTTTGCGACGTGACGAAGTCGTTGAACTCGATATGAGCGTTGACGAGGCGCTCACTTACGTTATTTCCATGGGGTCGGTATCGCCTACGGTGCATCCTGGGCATGCGGCCTATCCCACACCAAAATCTTAGTTTTCCCTTGATTGCCCTACTGGGGCCCCGAAAGTACGCCATGGCCATGCGCTCCCATTACTGCGGTCTTGTGACCGATGCCCTGTTGGGCCAAACCGTTTCCCTTTGCGGCTGGGTAAACCGCCGCCGCGACCACGGTGGGGTAATTTTTGTCGACTTGCGCGACCGCGAGGGCTATGTGCAGGTGGTTTGCGACCCCGACCGCGCCGACATGTTCAAGGCCGCTGAGGGCCTGCGCAACGAGTTTTGCGTGCAGATCAAGGGCCTGGTGCGCGCACGCCCCGAAGGCACGGTCAACGACAACCTCAAGAGCGGCAAGATCGAAGTGCTGTGCCACGAACTGATCGTGCTCAACCCGTCGGTCACGCCGCCCTTCCAGATCGACGACGACAACCTGTCCGAGACCACGCGCCTGACGCACCGGGTGCTGGATCTGCGCC
>CANFWT010000135.1 GCA_947450895.1 Comamonadaceae bacterium
AGGAACCCGCGCAAACACGCGGTAGTAGGCAAAAAAAAGCCAACCCCGAAGGGTTGGTTTTTCCTTTATTGGTGGAGCTGGCGGGATTTGAACCCGCGTCCGCAAGCCATCTTCGAGCAGATCTACATGTTTAGTGGTCTGATTTGCGTCTCGCCCGGGTGAACGCGCAGCCACACGCTTTCACCATCGCCAGTACCCTTTTGTCTCGCTCCAAACCAAGGTACCCGGTTTGGCGCCAGCCGATGTGAATGACCTCACAGCCTGGACGATGCGGTTTTCACCCCATCACCCTTGCCCAGCCCATCGGCCTGCTGTTGTAAGGCTCACTGGTGTTTAAGCAGCGAGTGCGAAACGTTCGTCGTTTGCAGTTAGTTTTTTTGAATCTGTTTTACGAGCGCATTCAGCTCGACATGCACCACAGCGATTCCGTACCCACGTCGAAACCAGTGCAGCCCCAAGCCTCGTATTTTAGGCGCTTGCCAGCAATTGCAAGAGCGCTAGTGGAGAATTAATCTGGGCGTGGGCATTCCAAGACGCGACGTCGGTCTGGCTGCCGAGGTAACCGTAGGTCGCAGCCACTGTGCGCATGCCCGCCGCGTGACCGGCGACGATGTCGCGCTCGTCGTCGCCTACATATAAACAATGTGCGGGATCCAAAGCAAGCCGCCTCGCCGCCTCAAGCAAGGGCCCTGGATGCGGCTTGGCATGGGGTGTAGTGTCACCGCTCACAATGGCACCGGCACTGGCAAACAAGGGCATAGCAGCCGTCAGCGGATCAGTAAACCGCTGCGATTTGTTCGTCACCACGCCCCAAGCTAGGCCACGCGCTTGCAGGGCCGCAATGAGTTCGGGAACACCTTCAAAAGCGAACGTACGCGCTGTGAGGCAGCGCTCGTAATTGCTGAAAAACTCTTCCCGCATCCGTTCGAAGTCATCGTGGTCCGGACCCATTGCAAAAGCGATTTCTAACATCCCTCGTGCACCAGCACCGCACAGGGGTCGGTACATCTTCAGTGGCAATGAGGGCATGCCCCTGCGAATACGCATCTGATCTGCGGCAGCACCCAAGTCCGGCGCACTGTCGATCAATGTTCCGTCCAGGTCAAATAGAACGCCAGCAATATGTTGAAAATTTCCCATCGCTGCCCTAGCCCACCTTTTGCGTAGCGAACAAATAATTTACCGCCGTGCTATCAACCATGGTGTAACGCCGGGTGAGAGGGTTGTAGTCCATTCCCTTGGTTTGACGTACGTCCAAGCCCGCCGCACGGCAATAGGCCGCCAGTTCACTGGGGCGAATCATCTTGGCGTATTCATGGGTGCCTCGTGGAAGCAAATTCAAGACGTATTCGGCGCCCACGATGGCATATAAAAACGATTTTGGGCTGCGGTTAAGCGTCGAGAAAAATACCCAACCACCCGGTTTGACGAGGCTAGCGCAGGCACGCACCACCGACGCGGGGTCAGGCACGTGTTCCAACATTTCCATGCATGTCACGACATCAAAACAAGCCGGAGATTCGGCGGCCAAGGCTTCCGCGCTCACCTCTCGATAAGTGACACCCATCGTTTGGGCTTCTAATGCGTGAAGCTGCGCCACACGAAGCGCCTTGGTAGACAAGTCAATGCCGAGCACCTGCGCCCCTTTTCGGGCCAGGGAGTCGGCCAAGATACCGCCACCGCACCCTACATCCAGCGCAGTTTGACCCGCGACCGCACAGATAGCGTTAATCCAATCCAAACGCAAGGGATTAATTTGGTGCAAGGGGCGAAATTCGCTTTCCTCATCCCACCAGCGATGGGCGAGTTCAGAAAATTTGGCAAGTTCGGCGGGGTCGGAGTTCTGGTTGGCAGTTTTAATCATTCCGACATTATCCAGGGCAGGGCCCTAAAGGGACAAAATAACAAAAAAAGACCCGCCGAAGCGGGTCTTTCTTAGTCCGTTTGCTGCGCTTATTTGGCGCGGGTTCCGATGACTTCCACCTCTACGCGGCGGTTTTTGGCACGGCCTTCGTTGGTTTTGTTGTCAGCGATCGGGCTGGACTCGCCTTTACCTTCGGTGTAAATGCGGTTCTTCTCAACGCCCTTGGAGACCAAGTAAGCCTTGACGGTCTCAGAACGGGCAATCGACAGCTTTTGGTTGTAAGCATCGGCACCAACCGCATCGGTATGGCCCACGGCGATGATCACTTCCAGGCTGATACCCTTGAGCTTGCCCACCAAGTCATCAAGCTTTGCCTTGCCTTCAGGCTTGAGCACCGATTTATCGAAATCGAAGAACGCGTCAGCAGCGTACGTCACCTTGGTTGCCGCTGGCGCAGCGGGAGCGACAGGCGCAGGGGCTGGAGCGGCAACTGGCGCGGGAGCAGGAGCGGGAGCTGCGACCGGTGCTGGCGCAGGAGCCGGCGCAGGAGCCGGTGCGGCTACCGGAGCCGGTGCGGGCTCGGGGGCAACGATTGCGCCGTCACAACCTGGAGCAGCGGTCGCAGGAGTCCAGTTGGCATCGCGCCAGCAAAGGCCGCTACCACTTTTCCAAACTTCCCCACTGGCATTGCGCCAGTTGTGAATCTCTTGCGCACCTGCTGCAGAAGCAAAGGCGACAACAGCAACCAATGCGGCAATTTTACTTAGTTTAATCACGGTATTTCCTTCTCGGAATCAAATGCAGCAGCGCTGCGGAAAATTTACTAGACGCCTGCGGCACTGCGCACCAAAAAGCGTTGCGATCATTGTGCCACAGCCTAGCCCCACAAAACAGCCCTGGGCAGACACGAAACTTGGCTTTTTGACCTGGGTCAGGCCATTGCTAGCATTTACCGTGCACGGGTGGCCAGTCGTAGAATCGCAGGCTCGATTAAGCAGACAAATAAGACCTCCATGACCCAGTTCGCCAAAGAAACGCTCCCTATCAGCCTCGAAGAGGAAATGCGGCGCAGCTATCTCGATTACGCGATGAGCGTCATTGTGGGGCGCGCCCTGCCCGATGCGCGCGATGGCCTCAAACCGGTGCACCGTCGCGTTTTGTTTGCCATGCATGAGCTCAACAACGACTGGAATCGCCCTTATAAAAAGTCTGCGCGTATCGTCGGCGACGTGATCGGCAAATACCACCCCCATGGTGACCAGTCGGTCTACGACACCATTGTTCGCATGGCGCAAGACTTTTCCATGCGCCATATGTTGGTCGATGGTCAGGGAAATTTCGGCTCGGTGGACGGCGATAACGCCGCCGCCATGCGCTACACCGAAATCCGCCTGGCCAAGATTGCCCACGAGCTACTGGCTGATCTGGACAAGGAAACGGTCGACTTCGGGCCCAACTACGACGGCTCAGAAAAAGAGCCGCTGGTGATGCCAACGCGCATTCCTAATTTGCTGGTCAACGGCTCGGGCGGCATTGCCGTGGGGATGGCGACCAATATTCCGCCGCACAACCTGAATGAAGTGGTGGACGCCTGCCTGCACTTGCTGCGCCACCCGGACGCAACCATTGACGACCTGATGGAAATCGTGCCCGCGCCCGACTTTCCTACCGCCGGCATTATTTATGGCATCAACGGTGTCAAAGACGGCTACCGCACTGGGCGCGGCAAGGTGGTGATGCGTGCCAAGTGCCATTTTGAGGATATTGATAAGGGCGCGCGCCAGGCCATCATCGTCGACGAGTTGCCCTACCAGGTCAACAAAAAGACGCTGCAAGAGCGCATGGCCGAGTTGGTGCACGAGAAAAAAATCGAGGGCATCAGCCACATCCAGGACGAGTCAGACAAGTCCGGCATGCGGCTGGTGATCGAGCTCAAGCGCGGCGAAGTGCCCGAAGTGGTGCTTAACAACCTGTACAAACAAACCCAACTGCAAGACACCTTTGGCATGAACATGGTGGCCCTGATTGACGGGCAACCCAAGCTGTGCAACCTGAAAGACCTGATTGAGGTGTTTTTGCAGCACCGCCGCGAGGTGGTGACGCGGCGCACGGTGTTTAACCTGCGCAAGGCGCGCGAGCGCGGCCATGTGCTTGAAGGCCTGGCGGTGGCACTGGCCAATATTGACGACTTTATTGCCATCATCCGCAACGCACCCACGCCCCCGGTGGCCAAGGCAGAGCTGATGACGCGCAGCTGGGACAGCAAGCTGGTGCGCGAAATGCTCACCCGCAGCCGCAGCGACGGCGGTGTGGTCAACGCCGACGACTACCGCCCCGAGGGTCTGGAAAAAGCCTACGGCATGGGCAGCGATGGCCTCTACCGCCTGTCCGACACGCAAGCGCAAGAAATTTTGCAAATGCGCCTGCAGCGCCTGACCGGGCTGGAGCAAGACAAGATTGTTGCCGAATACAAAGAAGTGATGGCCGAGATCGAAGACCTGCTGGACATTCTGGCCAAGCCTGAGCGCGTATCCACCATCATCACCACCGAGCTGGGCACCATTCGCCAGGAATTCGGCCAAACCAAAATCGGCGCGCGCCGCAGCTTGGTCGAACACAGCTCCTACGACCTGAGCACCGAAGACC
>CANFWT010000136.1 GCA_947450895.1 Comamonadaceae bacterium
AACCGTCAACGCGCTGAGCCACTACACCGACTGGACCGTGGGCCACGTGCACTCCGGTGCCCTGGGCTGGGTGGGCTTGGTGACCATGGGTTCCATGTACTACCTGATTCCCCGCCTGTTTGGGCAAAAGCAGATGTACAGCGTCAAAGCCATCGAGATCCATTTCTGGACTGCCACCGTGGGCATCGTGATTTATATCGCTGCCATGTGGATTGCCGGCGTGATGCAAGGCCTGATGTGGCGCGCCGTTAACGCCGATGGCACGCTCACCTACACCTTTGTCGAATCGGTCAAGGCGACCTACCCCTTCTATGTGCTGCGCCTCATGGGTGGCTTGCTGTACCTCAGCGGCATGTTGATTATGTTGTGGAACACCCTGAAAACCGCCACCCATGGCCGCGCTGAGACGGTGGCCATCCCGTTGGCTGCGGCCCACGCTTAAACCCAAGGAACGCACCATGGCAAATGAGAAACCCGCGTCAACCCTGTCGCACGAAAAGATTGAAACCAGCAACTTCCTCATGATCGTGCTGATCCTGCTGGTGCTGCTGGCCGGCGGCATGGTGGAAATCGTGCCCCTGTTTTTCCAGAAGTCGACGACCGAGCCGCTCCAAGGCGTGATGCCCTACACGGCGCTGCAACTTGCCGGGCGCGATATTTACACCCGCGAGGGCTGCTACAACTGCCACTCGCAGATGATCCGCCCCTTCCGGGCCGAAACCCTGCGCTATGGCCACTACTCGGTGGCCGGTGAATCGGTCTATGACCATCCCTTCCAATGGGGCAGCAAGCGCACCGGGCCCGACCTGGCCCGCGTAGGCGCCAAGTACAGCGACGAATGGCACCGCATACACCTGACCAATCCGCGGGACTTGGTGCCCGAGTCCAACATGCCGGCCTACCCATGGCTGGAGACAACGCCTGTGGACGCTGCCGTCATGCCGGCCCACATGACCGCGCTGCGCAAAGTGGGCGTTCCCTATACCGATGCGCAAATTGCCAGCGCTGCGGATGACGTCAAAGGCAAGACCGAACTCGACGCCACCATCGCCTATTTGCAGGTGCTGGGTTTGGCGCTGAAATAAGCAAGGAGACCGACATGGACGTCAACACCCTGCGCATCGCGGTCACCCTGGCGAGCTTCGCGATTTTTATCGGCATCTTGCGCTGGGCGTGGTCCCGCCGGCGCAGCCAAGACTTCGCCGAGGCCGCCAACCTGCCGTTTGAGCAGGATTGACGCAAACAGTACGCACAAGGAAACCCTATGAGTGATTTCACCAGCAATTTTTGGCCCTGGTATGTGGGCGGTATTACCGTCGTGAGCATGCTTGCTTGCTTGCTGCTGCTGTGGTTTAGCGGCAAGGCGCGCGCCATGACCGCCGCGGATAACAGTACCGGCCATGTCTGGGACGGCGACCTGCGCGAAATGAACAACCCTCTACCGCGCTGGTGGGTGGGGCTGTTTGTCATTACCGTGATTTTTGGTTTTGTTTACCTGGCCCTTTATCCGGGCCTGGGAAGTTCAGCCGGCCAGCTCGGCTGGACGGCCCATGGCCAATACGAGGCCGAGGTGAAAAAGGCCAATCTGGCCGAAGCGCCTTTGTACGCCAAATTTTCGGCTATGACGCCCGAGGCGGTCGCGCATGACCCGCAGGCCCACGCCATCGGCGAGCGCTTGTTTATGAACAACTGCGCGCAGTGCCACGGCTCCGACGCGCGGGGCTCCAAGGGCTTTCCCAACCTCACAGACAATGACTGGCTCCATGGCGGAACGCCCGAAAAAATCAAGGAAACCCTCACCTTGGGCCGTATCGGGCAAATGCCGTCCATGGCCGCCGCGGTGGGCACACCCGACGACGTGAAAAACGTGGCCAATTACGTGCTCAGCCTCTCGGGTAGCCCGCACGACTCAGTGCGCGCGGCCTTGGGCAAGTCCAAGTTCACCGTCTGTTCGGCCTGCCACGGCGCCGATGGCAAGGGCAACCAGGCGATGGGAGCCCCTAACCTCACAGACCACACCTGGCTGCACGGCTACGGAGAAAACGCCATCATCGCCATGGTTAACAACGGCAAGGTCAACCAGATGCCCGCCCAGGGCGAGAAACTTACCGAGGCGCAAATCCATGTGCTGGCGAGCTATGTCTGGAGCCTGTCCCATCCGTAACCCCCAGGCTGCGTCAGGCAGCGGCTTGGCGCCTGCCCTTCACGCCTGGAGGCTGCAGGCGGCAAAGGCCTCGGGGCGGCAGTGCCCCGCCCACTTTGAGTGAGTGCTACCTTTTTGACTACCGATCCCACACCAGCACGCACGGTGATTCCGATTGCCGTGTCCGCCGACACTAGCCCGATTGCGCCCCCAGCGGGCGCAGATCCAGAACTGGTGTCGCTGTATGCGGCGCACCAGAAGATCTATCCGCGCAGCGTGTCGGGATTTTTCTCGCGCCTGCGCTGGGCCACGGTGTTTTTGACGCAGCTCGTCTTTTACGGCCTGCCTTGGCTCGACTGGGGCCAGCGCCAGGCGGTGCTGTTTGACTTGGGTGCGCGTCGCTTCTACATCTTTAACCTGGTCTTGTACCCGCAAGACTTCATCTACCTCACCGGCCTACTGGTGATCTCCGCCCTGTCGCTGTTTTTGTTTACCGCCGTGGCCGGGCGTTTGTGGTGCGGTTACGCCTGCCCGCAAACGGTGTACACCGAAATTTTCCTCTGGCTGGAAAAGCGCACCGAAGGCGACCGCTCGGCCCGCATGCGCCGCGATGCCGCCGGCTTTTCATGGGAAAAATTGGGCCGCAAATCTGCCAAGCACGCACTCTGGCTTGCCGTGGGCGTTTGGACCGGATTTACCTTTGTGGGCTATTTCACACCCATCGCGGTATTGGCACGCGAATTCATGGCGCTTTCAGTGGGCCCCTGGGAAGCGTTTTGGGTATTTTTCTACGGCTTCGCCACCTATGGCAACGCAGGCTTTATGCGCGAGCAAGTCTGCAAACACATGTGCCCCTACGCGCGGTTTCAGAGTGCGATGTTTGACAAAGACACACTCATCGTGACCTATGACGCCGAGCGTGGCGAGCCCCGTGGCGCGCGCTCCAAGAAGCTCGACCTGTCGCAGTCCAGCCTGGGCGCTTGCGTGGACTGCAGCTTGTGCGTGCAGGTCTGTCCCACAGGCATCGACATCCGCAAGGGCCTGCAATATGAATGCATAGGCTGCGGGGCGTGTGCCGATGTGTGCGACGACGTCATGGACAAAATGAACTACCCGCGCGGCCTGGTCAAATACTCCACCGAAAACGCGGTGAGCGAACACTGGACCCGCAGCCAAACCCTGCACCATGTGTTTCGCCCCCGTGTGGTGGTCTACACCCTGATTTTGTGGACCATGATTGCGCTGATGTTCATTAGCCTGGCGGTGCGTCCGCCCTTCAAGGTGGACGTGGAGCGCGACCGCAAGTTGCTGGCGCGTGAAGTCGACGGTGGACTCATCGAGAACGTGTTTCGCCTGCAGATCATGAACGCCTCCGAGACACCGCAGCGCGTGCATATTCAGGTCGATGGTTTGAGCGGCCTCAAGGTGGTTACCGAGCCGGACTTGGTGGTCGATGCCGCGCAGTCACGCTGGGTGGTGGTGCGCTTACAAGTGCCGGTCGAAAGTGTCAGTCCCGGCTCGCACCCCATTCATTTTGAAATTGACGGCCAGGACAGCACCGCGGTGGTGGTCGAAAAAGCCGTATTTATTGTTCCACGATAAGGAAAACTTCCATGCAAAACACTGCTCCCGCAACCGTCGCACCCTGGTGGAAGTTCGGCCACGTCTGGATGGTGCTCTCAGGTCCCGCCGTCGTGGTGGTGGCGAGCTTCTTTACCTTTTATCTGGCCTATGTGGGCATGGACACCGTGGTGGACGAAGGCTACTACCACCAGGGGCAGGCCAGCCATCAACATCCGGCACCGGTCGCCAACAATTTGGCGCCAGCGCTGCAAGCCCGCAACCACGCAGCTACCGGCGTGGTGGCTGCGGTTAAAACCAACTAAGTGGCCACCCTGCCCGCAGGGGGTGAATTACGCCCGGGGCTCAGGTGCAGTCCGCGCGGCCTACGATCTCGCGCAGCAAGTCGCTGCGCACGATGCGGATATTGCGTTTTTCCACCTCAATCAGACCGTCCTCGGCAAACTTGGAGAACGCGCGGCTCACGGTTTCGAGCTTGAGGCCCAGGTAGCTGCCAATTTCCGCGCGCGACATGCGCAGCACCAGCTCGGACTGCGAAAATCCGCGCGCTTGCAGACGGTCCACTAGGTTGAGCAAAAACGCCGCCATGCGCTCTTCAGCGCGCATGCTTCCCAGGAGCAGCATGATGCCGTTTTCGCGCACGATCTCCCGGCTCATGATTTTGTGCACATGGCGCTGCATGGATGCGATATCA
>CANFWT010000137.1 GCA_947450895.1 Comamonadaceae bacterium
GCGAGAGAGGGGAGCCAACAGCCACATTTGAGTTTGTCGCGTCGGCTAGGGCACCACAGGCACCTGCCCTTTGGCTAAAGGCGGAAGTGGGTAGCGACGGCGCCAAGCCGCGAATCTCCGCAAAGACCCCAGCGCCCAAACCCCAAAAGCCGTCGCGGCGACGGCGCCGTTCCCCAGTGCGGCAGGCATACCCACAGGTGCTAAGCCAGTAGAAGCCTAGCCGACGCGAAGTAACCAAATGTGGCTGTTCGCTCCCCCTTTCTACCCCGCCGGGGTGGCAAGGGGGCTGGGGGGATAGGGGGGGCACCCCCCCCCGCCGGGACGAAAAGAGAGCAAGGGGCATAGGGGTGGAAAGCCAAACCATAAAAGCTAGTGCGCATGCGCCTTAGTGCGCAACTCGCTATACAGGTAGGGCACCACAATGGCCGCCACCGTGGCCAGCATCATGGTCGCACTGGCCGCACCCAGGCCAATCTGGCCGCGGGTAAAGCTCATTACATACATAAAAGTGGCGGGCACGTCAGACGCATAACCCGGGCCCCCGGCGGTAAGCGCCATCACCAAATCAAAACTCTTGATGGACAGGTGCGACAGCACCAGCACGGTCGAAAACACCACGGGCCGCAAGATGGGCAGGATGATGCGCCAGTAAATGCGCGGTAGAGAGGCGCCGTCAATCTGCGCCGCTTTGATGATGCTGTCGTCAATGCCGCGCAAGCCCGCCAGCGAGAGCGCCATGGCAAACCCGGCGGACTGCCAGATACCGGCAATCACCACGCAGTAAATGGCGGTGTCGCTTTGCACCAGCCAGTCAAAGTGAAAGCTGACCCAACCCAGATCGTGCATCAGCTTTTCCAGCCCAAGGCTGGGGTTCAAAATCCATTTCCAGGCGGTGCCGGTCACAATGAACGACAAGGCCATGGGGTACAAATACACGGTGCGCAGCAGGCCTTCGAAGCGAATTTTCTGGTCCAGAAAAATCGCCAGGCCCATGCCCAGCAGCATGGAGCCACCCACGTACAAGACGCTAAAGACACCCAAGTTGCGCAACGCCAGCCACCAACGGTCCATCTCCCACAGCTTGGCGTACTGCGCCAGCCCAACGAACTCTTCGTAGTTGGGCAGCATGCGCGAGGCCGTGACCGACAAGATGCCGTTCCAGACCATAAAACCGTAAATAAAGGCAAAGCCGAGCACAAAGCCCGGTGCGATCACCAACTTCGGTATGAGCTTTTCCATGGATTTCTACGCATTGCCCTCGTATGGCGAAAACAGCAACCCAAGCCCAAGGCCTGGGTTACGTGCCAAAGCGAAGTAAGGGAGGAGGCCAAAGGCTGGGGAGCTGCGCGGCGGCACGTCCCCCAGGCCTTTGGCGGCTAGCCGAAACGCTTACTTGGTAGCAGCCGCTTTGGCGATGTTGGCCATGCCGTCGGCGACCGAGATTTTGTCGTCGTTCCAGAACTGGCTGACCGCGTCCTTGATGGCGCCTTCAGCAGCCGGGGCAATCGCCATGCCGTGGGCGACCGATGGCACCAGGCCGCCCGACTTGGCGGTGGACACAAAGTCTTTGGCCGAGAGCTTGGCGCAGTCGTCAAACTTGGCCATGTCCATGTTCAGGCGCACGGGGATGGAGCCTTTGTTCAAGTTGAACACCTCTTGGAACTCAGTGCCCATGATGGACGCAGCCAAGTCAGCCTGGGCCTTTTGGGCACCGGCGTCCTTGAGCTTGAACATGGCAAACGAGTCCACGTTAAAAGTGTAGGCATTGGCCGTGCCAGGGGCGGCGGCGCAGATGTAGTCCTTGCCCGGCACCTTGCCAGCGGCTGAGAACTCACCCTTGGCCCAGTCACCCATGAACTGGAAGGCGGCTTTCTCTTGGATGACCATGGCCGTGGCCAGGTTCCAGTCGCGGCCAGGGGCAGCAGCGTCGGTGTAGCCCTTGATCTTGCGGAAGGTCTCCAGCGACTTCTTCATGGTGTCGCTGCTCAGCGCTTTGGGGTCGAGCTTGACCAGCGCGTCGCTGTAAAACTTGGCACCGCCCACGCCCAAGACCACCGACTCAAACGTGGTGAAGTCTTGCCAGTTTTGGCCACCGTGGGCCACAGCGATCAAACCGGCTTTTTTAACTTTTTCAGCGGCTGCAAAAAACTCGTCCCAGGTTTTGGGTGCGCCGCTCACGCCGGCTTTCTTAAGCACGGCAGCGTTGGCCCACATCCAGTTCACGCGGTGCACATTGACCGGTGCGGCCACGTAGCTGCCCTTGTACTTCATGACATTGGCCACGACGCCCGGCAGCAGCGTGTCCCATTTTTCGGCTTTGGCGGTAGCGTCCAGATTGGCCAGCACGCCTTCAGAAGCCCATTCTTGAATGGCCGGGCCTTTGATTTGGGCAGCAGCCGGGGGATTGCCCGAGACCACGCGGCTTTTGAGCACCGTTGCAGCGTTGTCACCGCCGCCACCGGCCACGGCAAAGTCTTTCCAGGTGTGGCCCTTGGCCTGCATGATTTTTTTCAGCTCGGCCACCGACTTGGCCTCGCCGCCCGAGGTCCAGTAGTGCAGCACTTCGACTTCACCAGCCACCGCCGCAGCACCTGCGACCACCAAAGCCACTGCCGTGGCCAATTGAGAAAGCTTCAACATGTATGTCTCCGTCTATGGAATGCCGCAGGCGCAAAGGCTGATCGGCGGGTTTGCTCCGCACCAGCACCTCGCCGGTACGAATTAATTAATTTTTAATTAATTAATTCGTGGCATCCATAGGGATTTACCCTTGCGCCTGATGCGCAGCGTCGGCTTTACGCCACCACCAGCGCCAGCGCTGCGTAGTCGCCTACCGACGTGCCCAGGCCGGCGGGCACGATCTCCACCCCATCGGTCAGCGACGGCAGCTTGCCCCGAACGTGCGAAATCACCCGTGGCAGCAAAAAATCACGGTGGTGCCAAAACACGCTGCCGCCCATGCTGATGCGCTGCAAATCCAGCGTGGCGATCAGGTTGTAAACGGCGCGGCCCATCACCCGGCAGAGCTCGTCCACCCGCTCCAGCGCACCGGCGTCCCCGGCGCGCGCCGCCGCCAGCAGCGCCGCCGCATCGGCGTAACCCTGCGCGCCAAAACGCCGGGCAATGGCGTTGCCCGCAATCAGGCCTTCCACGTCGCCTTGGTTGCCGCAGCCGCACAGCGCGTCCTGGCTGTCACTGACAAAAGTGTGGCCAGCGTGGCCAGCGTTGCCATTTTTGCCGCGCAACACCCGACCGTCCACGCACACGCCCATGCCAATGCCAGTGCTCCAGGTCACATACGCGCAGTGATCCATGCCTTGCAAAGCGCCCCAGCGGCGCTCGGCCTCAAGCGCACCCACACCGTCGTTTTCTACACGCACCTTGCCAAAGGCTTGGCGCAGCGGCGCTTCGAGGTACGCCGTTGGCCAGTCGTTGGGCAGGCCACGCGCCTTGCCCGCCAGGCCACCGCAAATATTGGGGGCCGCCAGCTCGATCAATCCGTCGGCCATGACAAACGGACCGCACGAGGCCACTCCAACTGCCGTAATTTCAGACACCGCCACCCCGGCGCTAGCGCAACTTTGCCCCACCAGCCGGACGATTTGCGCCGCCAACGCGCCCCGGTCGCCCATGGTGGCGGTGGGCTCGGTCACCTTGCCGCGCACGCCCTGGGCGTCGGCCACACTGACGGCCACCTTGGTGCCGCCAATGTCTACGCAGGCCACGGGCGCCATGGCGGCGGGAAAAACAATGCTTGGGGAAGAGTCGGACATGGGCTTCTACCAAAAAATGCGATTGAGTTACGGCGCTCCAGCGCCCCTCTGCGCGGAACCGCGCCAGAGGCGGTAATCCTAACCGTGGAGCGTGCTGCCGTTTTACCCAAACTTGGCGTTCTGCCCACTCTTGGGTGTTCCGCCCACTCTCTCCCCCAGCCCCTCTCTCGCCCAGCGGGCGAGAGAGGGGGGCCAAAGTCCGAATTTGGTTTCTGTGCTCCGGCTAGGCTTCTACTGGCCTAGCGCCTGATGGCAGGCCAGCAGTACCTAGGAACGGCGCCGTCGCCGCGACGGCTTTCGGGGTTTCCCCCCCTATCCCCCCACCCCCCTTTCCACCCCGGCGGTGTAGAAAGGGGGGGCCAACAGCCACATTGGGTTTTGTCGCTTCGGCAAGGCTTCTACTGGCATTGCACCTGTTGGTAGGCCAGCAGTGCCTAGGAACGGCGCCGTCGCCGCGACGGCTTTCGGGGTTTCCCCCCTATCCCCCCAACCCCCTTTCCACCCCGGCGGGGTAGAAAGGGGGGGCCAACAGCCACATTGGGTTTTGTCGCTCCGGCCAGGCTTCTACTGGCATTGCAC
>CANFWT010000138.1 GCA_947450895.1 Comamonadaceae bacterium
AGCGCGCCAAAGCGCCAAACGCATCAGGACCCCGCCATGACCACGACTTGGAAACACCCCTCAAACGCCGCCTTGCTGTGGGTCGCCTGTCTGTTTTCCCCCCTGGCCACCCCTTTGGCCGGGGCAGCGGCGCTGGCCACTGCCGAAGTCCAGGGCGGCGCGGCGCAGCGTGCGGATTTGCAAAGCTTTGACGGCGTGGTCGAGCCTGTGCGCCAGGCAACGCTGGCCGCCCAGGTGGCGGGCGCCATCGTGTCTTTGTCGGTCAAGGCGGGCGACACGGTGCGCGCGGGCCAGGAATTGGTGCGCATTGACGCCCGCGCCGCCAGCCAAAACGCCCAAGCCAGCGCCGCGCAGGTGGACGCCGCGCGCGCCAGCCTCACAGTCGCGGGTAAAGACTTTGAGCGCCAGCAGCAGCTGTTGCAAAAGCAGTACATCAGCCAGGCAGCACTAGAGCGCTCCCAAGCCCAGTTTGACGCCGCCAAAGCGCAGGTGCAGGCGCTGGAGGCGCAGTCGCAGGCCGCGCAAACCCAGCAGCGCTTTTATGTCGTCCAAGCGCCGTTTGCCGGGGTGGTGAGCGAGGTGCCGGTGACTGTGGGCGACCTGGCCATGCCGGGGCGCCCTTTGCTGACCTTGCACGACCCCTCCGCCTTGCGCGTAACCGCCACCGTGGCCCAAAGCGCTGTGCCACGCAGCTTGGATACATTGCAATTTGAGCTGCCCGGCTGGAGCGGTGCCAGCGGCTTGATGAACGCCAGCGGCGCCGCCCTGCTGCCCCTGGTGGACGCGGCCACGCACAGCGCGCAGATCCGCTTCAAGCTGCCAACGCTGACTGGCGTGGTGCCGGGCATGTTTGCCCGCGTTTGGCTGCCCGCCGTCGGTGGCGCAGCGGGCAGCACCGAGCGCCTGTTTGTGCCCAGCGCCGCTGTAGTGCGCCGCGCCGAACTCACCGCCGTTTATTTGGTGGACGCCCAAGGCCGCCCGGCGCTGCGCCAGGTGCGCTTAGGCCGCGTGCAGGGCGAGCGGGTGGAAGTGTTAAGCGGCGTACGCGCAGGCGACAAGGTCGCCACCGACCCCCAAGCCGCTGCACAGGTGCGTTGATATGAAGTCCATCCACTCCCTGGGCGTTTCGGGCCGCATTGCGGCGATGTTCCAGCGCGCGCACATCACGCCGCTGCTGGCTTTGATGGCACTGCTGTTGGGCGCATTTGCCGTACTGGTGACGCCGCGCGAAGAAGAGCCGCAGATCAACGTGACCATGGCCAATGTGCTGATTCCTTTCCCCGGCGCCAGCGTGGCCGATGTGGAGCAGATGGTCGCCATTCCGGCCGAACAGGTGCTCTCGCAAATGGCGGGCACCGAGCATGTCATGTCGCTGTCGCGCCCGGGCCTGGCGGTGATTACGGTGCAGTTCAAGGTGGGCGTGCCGCGCACCGAAGCGCTGGTGCGCTTGCATGACACGCTGCGCTCGAACGCCGATTGGCTGCCCAAAAACCTGGGCGTGCTGGAACCCATCATCAAGCCCAAGGGCATTGATGACGTGCCCATCGTCACCCTGACGCTGTTCAGCAAAGACCCCGAGACCGGCGCCTTTGACTTGGAGCGCGTAGCGCACAGCATGGAAGCCGACCTCAAGCGCGTGCCCGGCACCCGCGAGGTGCAAACCATAGGCGGCCCCGGCCGCGCGGTGATGGTGGCGCTGGACCCGGCGCGCATGGCCGGTGCTGGCGTGACGGCCGCCGACATGCAGCTGGCGCTGCAGTCCGCCAATCTGGGCCTGCCCGTGGGCGAGCTGGTTGCGGGCAACCAGACTGTGGCCATTGAGTCCGGCCCCTATTTGAGCCAAGCCGCCGAAGTGGCGGAGTTGGTGGTGGGCGTGCGCAACGGCAAGCCGGTGTTCTTGGCCGATGTGGCCGAAGTCAAAGACGGCCCCCTGCCCGCAGCGCGCTACGTCTGGCATGGCCAGGCGGTCAAGGGTGGTGGAGGTGAATACCCGGCCGTGACCCTGAGCATCACCAAAAAGCCGGGCGAAAACGCCATCGGCGTGGCCAACGCCGTGATGGCGCGCGTGGAGCAACTGCGCAACACCGTGGTGCCTGACAGCGTGCAAGTGGCCGAAACCCGCAACTACGGCGCGTCGGCCAACGCCAAGGCGCAAAAGCTGATCCAAAAGCTGCTGTTTGCCACCGCATCGGTGGTGGTGCTGGTGTTTTTGGCGCTGGGCAAGCGCGAGGCGGCCATCGTGGGCGTGGCCGTGGTGCTGACGCTGACCGTGACCCTGTTCGCCTCCTGGGCCTGGGGCTTTACGCTCAACCGGGTGTCGCTGTTTGCGCTGATCTTCTCGATTGGCATCTTGGTGGACGACGCCATTGTGGTGGTGGAAAACATCCACCGGCACCAGCAGTTGTATCCGCAAAAAACCCTGGCCCAGCTCATTCCGGGCGCGGTGGACGAAGTGGGTGGCCCCACGATTTTGGCCACGCTGACCGTGATTGCCGCCTTGCTGCCCATGGCCTTTGTATCGGGCCTGATGGGACCGTACATGAGCCCGATCCCCATCAACGCCAGCATGGGCATGCTTTTGTCGCTGGCGATTGCCTTTGTCGTGACACCCTGGCTGGCGCGCATTTGGATGAAGCCAAGCGCACCCGGTGCGGCGGCCCACGGCGAACACAGCCACAGCGGCCTGAGCGCCAAGCTCGCCCCCTTGTTCGCGCGCGTTTTCCGGCCCTTGCTGGACGACCAGCGCGGCGGGCGCAACCGGGGCCTGCTCGGCCTGGGTGTGGCGGTGCTGATTGCGCTGTCCGTGGCGCTGCCTGCAACCGGCCTGGTGCTGCTCAAGATGCTGCCCTTTGACAACAAATCCGAGTTCCAGGTAGTGGTGGATATGCCCGTGGGCACGCCGCTGGAGCAAACCGCCACCGTGTTGCACGAACTGGGCGCTTACCTGGCAACAGTGCCCGAGGTGACCGACTACCAGGCCTATGCCGGTACCGCCGCGCCCATCAACTTCAACGGCTTGGTGCGCCAGTACTACCTGCGCGCCGGCGGCGAGCTGGGCGACCTGCAGGTCAATCTGGTGGACAAGCACGACCGAAAGGCGCAAAGCCACGCCATCGCCACCCGGGTGCGCCCGGAGCTGCAGCGCATTGGCAAGCTGTACGGCGCCAATGTGAAGGTGGTGGAAGTGCCACCCGGCCCGCCGGTGCTTTCGCCCATCGTGGCCGAGATCTATGGCCCCGAGGCCGCTGGCCGACGCCAAGTGGCACAAGCGGTGCGCGCCGTGTTCGAGAAAACGCCGGGCATTGTGGACGTGGACGACAGCAGCATCGTGGACGCCCCGCGCAAGCTCTTGCTGGTGGACCGGCGCAAGGCGGCGCTGCTGGGTGTGCCGCAGCAAGCCATCGTCAGCACGTTGCGCACGGGCTTGAGCGGCGATTCCGCCACCTATTTGCACGACGCCAGCAAATACCCGGCGCCCGTGGTGCTGCAGCTGCCGCCCGAGAGCCATGGCGACATCAACGCCTTGCTGGCCTTGCGCGTGCGCTCTGCCAGCGGCGCGCTGGTGCCCATCCGCGAGCTGGTGACCGTGAGCGACAGCCTGCGCGAGCAACCGATTTACCACAAGGACCTGCTGCCGCTGAACATGGTGGTGGCCGACATGGC
>CANFWT010000139.1 GCA_947450895.1 Comamonadaceae bacterium
GCGCTGGCGGGTTTGCGCGGCCTTGATGGCCAGCTCGGCGAGTTTTTTGCCGTAGTCCACGTGCTGGTTGAGCCACAGCTCCAGCGCCGGGCGCACAAAGCTTGACACCAGGCGCACCGCGTCCCGCGAATTGAGCCGCTCCTTGATTTGGCCCTGGAACTGCGGGTCCAGCACCTTGGCCGACAGCACATAGCTGGCGCGCGCAAACACGTCCTCGGGCATGAGCTTCACGCCCTTGGGCAGCAGGCTGTGCAGGTCAATAAAGCTTTTCACTGCCGTGAACAGCCCGTCACGCAGGCCGCTTTCGTGCGTGCCCCCGGCGCTGGTGGGAATCAGGTTGACGTAGCTCTCGCGCAGGCAGGCGCCGTCTTCGGTAAAGGCCACGCACCATTGCGCGCCCTCGCCTTCGGCAAAACTGTCGTGCTGGGCATCGGCAAAGCCTTCGCCGCTGAACAGCGGAATCACCGGCTCGCCCGCCAGCGACTGCATCAGGTAGTCGCCCAGGCCGCCCTTGTAGAGCCAGGTTTGGGTGTCTTTGGTTTTTTCGTTCCACAGCGACACGGCTACGCCGGGCATCAGCACCGCCTTGCTGCGCAACAGGTGGGCCAGCTCGGCCATGGGCAGCGCTGACGACTCAAAATATTTCGGGTCGGGCCAGACGCGCACCGAGGTGCCGCTCTTGCGGTCACCGTCCGCCGCCTTGCGCACTTGCAGCGCCTCGGTCACGTCGCCGCCCTCAAACACGATGCGCGCCACCGCGCCTTCGCGGTAGCTGGTGGCCTCCAGGCGCTTGCCCAGCGCGTTGGTCACGCTCACGCCCACGCCGTGCAGGCCACCCGAGAAGCTGTAGGCGCCGCCTTTGCCCTTGTCGAACTTGCCCCCGGCGTGCAGGCGGGTGAACACCAGCTCAATCACCGGCGCTTTTTCTTCGGGGTGCATGCCAAAGGGAATGCCCCGGCCGTCGTCGTCCACCGTCACCGAGCCGTCGGCATGCAAGGCCACCTTGATTTTCTTGCCGTGGCCTGCGAGCGCCTCGTCGGCGGCGTTGTCTAGCACTTCTTGGATAACGTGCAGGGGGTTGTCGGTGCGGGTGTACATGCCCGGGCGTTGCTTGACGGGCTCCAGGCCCTTGAGGACGCGGATGGAGCCTTCGGAATACGCGCCGGGGGTGGCGGGGGCGGGGGTAGGTTTCACGGACATGGAGCGGGATTGTAGACGTGCCAAGAAAATTAACTGTACAAATAAACAGCTTTTGAGAATAGCTATATTCAAGCCATGCAAAGTTCACCGCCCACCCCAGCCGCCCTGTCCACCTTTCAAGTTCTTGCATGTGGCGCCGCCATCGTCACCATGTCCATGGGCATTCGCCACGGTTTTGGGCTTTGGATGCAGCCCCTGACCCAAGCGCACGGCTGGACGCGCGAGACCTACGCCTTTGCCATGGCGATCCAAAACATCGCCTGGGGCATTGCTGGAATCTTTGCTGGCATGGTGGCCGACCGCTTTGGCGCGTTTCGCGTGATTGTTGGCGGCGCTCTGCTGTACGCCCTGGGCTTGATGGGCATGGCGCAAGCGTCCACGCCGCTGATGCTGATGCTTTCCACCGGGGTCTTGATCGGCGTGGCCCAGGCCGGTACCACCTACGCGGTGGTCTATGGCGTGATCGGGCGCAATGTGCCGGCCGAGCGCCGTTCCTGGGCCATGGGCGTGGCGGCAGCGGCGGGCTCGTTTGGTCAGTTTTTGATGGTGCCCATTGAGGGACAACTCATTTCCAGCCTGGGCTGGCAAGAAGCACTCACCGTGCTGGGCTTTGCGGCGCTGCTGGTCATACCTGTTGCCTGGGGCTTGCGAGAGCCGGGTTTCGCGGGAGGCCAAGCGCCGGCGCAGCGGGACCAGTCGATTTTTCAGGCGCTGCGCGAGGCGTTTCAATACCGCAGCTTCCAGTTGCTGATGGCGGGCTACTTTGTCTGCGGCTTCCAGGTGGTTTTTATTGGCGTGCACATGCCCAGCTACCTGAAAGACCATGGTTTATCGCCCCAAGTAGCCAGCTACGCGCTGGCGCTCATCGGGCTGTTTAATATTTTTGGGACCTATCTTTCCGGCGTGCTGGGCCAGCGCCTGCAAAAGCGCCATATCCTGGCCTTTATTTACTTTGCACGCGCGGTGGTGATTGCGCTCTTCATCTGGGCGCCGCTCTCGCCCACCAGTGTTTACATCTTCTCCGCCGTGATGGGGCTGCTGTGGTTGTCCACCGTGCCGGCCACCAACGCTGCTATTGCGCAGATTTTTGGGGTGGCGCACTTGTCCATGCTCAGCGGCTTTGTGTTTTTGAGCCACCAGGTGGGTTCATTCTTGGGTGTCTGGTTGGGCGGCGTTTTGTACGACCGCACCGGCAGTTACGACGTGGTGTGGTACATCGCGATTGCTCTGGGGGTGTTTGCGGGCCTCGTCAATCTGCCCATCAAGGAAGCAGCCATCGCGCGCTCCAACGACCCAATACCCGCAGCAGCGACCGCCTGAACATGGTGCCAACCGCCTTCAAGCCCCGCAGCCGTGCCGCAATTAGCGTGGCGCGTGTGGGTGGGGCGCTGGCGGTGTTGGCCGTTTTGGCCGGGGTGTTTGGCCTGTACCGCCGCCCAGAATTCCTGGTGCAGTTGGCCAACCAGTTATGGACCTGTTTTTAATTCCCTTTGTCCAGCGCCTTGGCGTTTTGACAAGGCCAACCCACTCCCACCCATGACCCCAAACACCTCGTCACAACAAGTCATCGTCATTACCGGCGCCTCGGACGGCATTGGCGCCGAGATGGCGCTCCAGCTGGCCCAAACCCAGGGCTCCAGCCTTGCGCTGGTACTCGCCGCCCGCACTCCAGCGACGCTGCAAGCGGTGGCCACCCAATGCCAGGCGCTGGGTGCGAGCTGCCTGACGGTACCTACCGATGTGTCGGAGCAGGCCCAATGCCAGGCGCTGGTTGCGGCCGCTATGGGCGCCTATGGGCGGATCGACGTGCTGATTAACAACGCCGGCATTTCCGCCCAGGCCTTGTTTGCCGAGGTCAAAGCCGAAGATTTGCAGTGGTATGAGCGCCTGATGCGCATCAACCTGTGGGGCAGCGTGTGGTGCACCCACGCCGCCCTGCCCCACCTGCAGGCCAGCCGGGGCCGCATTGTGGCGGTGTCTTCCTTGGCCGGTTTGATCGGCGTGCCCGGGCGTACCGCCTACAGCGCGTCCAAGTTCGCCATGACCGGCTTTTTTGAGGCGCTGCGCGCGGAGTTGGTGGGTGCGGGTGTGAGCGTGACCACGGCCTACCCCGGCGTGGTGCTCACCAATATTCGCAGCCACGGCCTGAACGCGGCCGGCGTGGCCGCCGGGTCCAGCGGCCTGAAAGAAGACAAGGCCATGGGGGTCAAGGAATGCGCCTCGCTCATACTGCGCGGCATGGAACGCCGGGATCGCGAAGTGGTGATGACGTCCA
>CANFWT010000140.1 GCA_947450895.1 Comamonadaceae bacterium
AGCTACGGCCTGATGGGCGTGATCAATATGGCCCACGGCGAGCTGATGATGGTGGGCGCGTACGCCACCTATCTCGTGCAGAACGCGGTGCGCGCCTGGCTGCCCGGCGCCTTCTTCGATTTCTACATCGTCATCGCGATCCCCGTGGCCTTCATCAGCGCGGCGCTCGTCGGCGCGGCGCTGGAGCGCAGCGTGATCCGCTATCTGTACGGCCGGCCGCTAGAAACGCTGCTGGCCACCTGGGGCATCAGCCTGATGCTGATGCAAGGCGTGCGCACTCTGTTTGGCGCGCAAAACGTGGGCGTGGAAAACCCCAGTTGGATGAGCGGCGGCATCCAGCTTATGGGTAATTTGTCGCTGCCTTACAACCGCATCATCATCATCGCCTTTGCTCTAAGCGTGCTGGCTGCCGTGGCCTTGTTAGTGGGCAAAACGCGCTTGGGCCTGTTTGTGCGCGCCGTTACACAAAACCGCCCCATCGCGTCCTGCATGGGCGTCAACACCGCGCGCATTGACACCTACGCCTTTGCTTTGGGCTCGGGCATCGCAGGCCTGGCGGGCTGCGCGCTCAGCCAGGTGGGTAATGTGGGGCCTGACCTGGGCCAAAGCTACATCGTGGACGCTTTTATGGTGGTGGTGCTCGGTGGCGTGGGGCAGCTTGCGGGCACCGTGGTTGCCGCCCTGGGCTTGGGCGTGCTCAATAAGTTTCTCGAAGGCTTGGCCGGTGCCGTGTTGGCCAAGATCGCCGTGCTGCTGTTCATCATCATCTTCATCCAAAAGCGCCCCCAAGGCATTTTTGCCATGAAGGGCCGGAGTGCCGAAGCATGACCCCTATCGTCTTACCCACACCCGCCCCCGTGCTGTCGCGCACCGGCTGGGCCGTCTGGCTGGCTGCGCTGGCGCTGTTGTGCGGCCTGGTGCCGGTGCTCAATTTGCTGGTGCCCGAGGGCAGCGTTTTTCACCTGAGTGACTTTGCCGTGGGCTTGGTCGCCAAGATCATGTGCTACGCCATGTGCGCGCTGGCCATGGACCTGATCTGGGGCTACACCGGCATTTTGAGCCTAGGCCACGGCCTGTTTTTTGCGCTGGGCGGCTACGCCATGGGCATGTACCTGATGCGCCAGATTGGCCTGGACGGCAATTACAAAAGCGCCTTGCCCGACTTCATGGTGTTTCTGGACTGGAAAGAGCTGCCCTGGCATTGGGCGCTGAGCGGCAGTTTGCCCGCCACGCTGTTCCTGGTGGTGGCGGTGCCGGGGCTGGTGGCGCTGGTGTTTGGCTTTTTTGCCTTTCGCTCGCGCATCAAGGGCGTGTACTTTTCCATCATCACCCAAGCGCTCACCTTTGCCGCCATGCTGCTGTTTTTCCGCAACGAGACGGGCTTTGGCGGCAACAACGGATTTACCGACTTCAAGCGTCTGGCGGGCATCACCATTGCCACGCCGGGCATGCGCATGGCGTTGTTTGTGCTGACGGCGGCGTTTTTGCTGGGCTTTTATTTGCTTGCGCGCTGGCTGGTAGCGTCCAAGTTTGGCCGGGTGCTGCAAGCCATTCGCGACGCCGAATCGCGTGTCATGTTCAGCGGCTACTCACCGCTGGGCTACAAGCTGGCCATCTGGACGCTCTCAGCCATGGTCTGCGGCGTGGCGGGTGCCCTGTATGTGCCCCAGGTCGGCATCATCAACCCCGGCGAAATGAGCCCGGCCAACTCGATTGAGATTGCGGTCTGGGCCGCAGTCGGCGGGCGCGCCACGCTGATTGGCCCCATCATCGGCGCGTTTTTGGTCAACGGCGCCAAGAGCTGGCTCACCGTTACTTACCCCGAGTTTTGGCTGTACTTCCTCGGGGCCTTGTTCATTGGCGTCACCCTTTACCTGCCCCAGGGCGTGGTCGGTTTGGTGCGCAAACTGCGCGGAGGCCAGGTATGACCCCCGATTTATTAGAGCAAGGCGCCCAGCGCCTGCAAGCGCGCGCCGCGCAGCAGCCCAGTGGGCAGACCGCCTCGGGCGGCCACGACGCCGGGTTTTCGCGGGTGCGCACCTCGCAAGAAGTGGATGTCTCGCACGGCCGCATTCTGTATCTGGAAGACGTGAACGTCAGCTTTGACGGCTTCAAGGCCATTAACCACCTGTCGCTGGACATAGCACCCGGCGAGCTGCGCTGCATCATCGGCCCCAACGGCGCGGGCAAGACCACGATGATGGACATCATCACCGGCAAAACCCGGCCCGACTCGGGCACGGTGTTCTTTGGCAGCACCATCGACCTGCTGCGCCACAGCGAGCCCGAGATCGCCCAACTGGGCATTGGCCGCAAGTTCCAAAAGCCCACGGTGTTTGAGCAGCTCACGGTGTACGAGAACCTGGAGCTGGCGCTCAAAACCCACAAGGGCGTGCGCGCCTCGGTGTTCTTTAAGCGCAGTTCCGAGCAAGCGCAGCGGCTGATCGAGGTCTTGCACACCATCCATTTGCAAGACAGCCTGAACCGCCAAGCTGGCCTGCTCAGCCACGGGCAAAAGCAGTGGCTGGAAATCGGCATGCTCTTGATGCAAGACCCCAAGCTGCTGCTGCTCGACGAACCCGTGGCTGGCATGACCGACCAAGAAACCGAGCGCACCGCCGAGCTGTTTTTAAGCCTCAAAGGCAAGCACTCGCTGGTGGTGGTGGAGCACGACATGGCCTTTATCAAAGCCATTTCCGATACCGTGACCGTGCTGTGCGAAGGCTCTGTGTTGGCTCAGGGCCCGTTGGCCCAGGTACAGGCCGACGAGCGGGTGATTGAAGTTTATTTGGGGCGCTAACACCATGGGTTTGTCAGTCAAAGGAATCAACCAGTACTACGGCGGCTCGCACATCCTGCGTGACGTGAGCCTGGAGGCCACGCCGGGCAAAGTCACGGTGGTGCTGGGCCGCAATGGCGTGGGTAAAACCACGCTGCTCAAGTCGCTGATGGGCTTGGTGCCCATCAAAACCGGGACCATTGTGTTGGACGGCCAGGCGCTGCAAGGTGCCACACCCTACGACCGCGCCCGCGCAGGCCTGGGCTATGTGCCCCAAGGGCGGGAGATTTTTGGCCGTCTGACGGTGCAGGAAAACCTGGCCATGGGATTGGCGGGCAAACCGGCCTCCACGCCGCTGCCGCCCGAGTTGTTTGAGTGGTTTCCGGTGTTGCACGAAATGCGCCACCGGCGCGGCGGCGACCTCTCAGGCGGTCAGCAGCAGCAGCTTGCCATTGCGCGCGCACTCGCCGCTGGCCCCAAGGTCTTGG
>CANFWT010000141.1 GCA_947450895.1 Comamonadaceae bacterium
ATCCACAGCCGCACGCGCAAGGGCAGCAGTTTGGCTTGCGGAAACACGGCGTGAATGCCGTTGGCGGGTGCTGCAAATTCATCCAGCACGGCCACCAGTTTGCCGTTGGCGATCTCGGCCTCGACCTCCCAGGTGCTGCGCCAGGCGATGCCCCAGCCGCGCAGACACCAGTCGTGCAGCACCTGGCCGTCGGAGCAATCCATGGGGCCGGTGGGGCGCAGGTAGGCCACTTCAAACCCATCGCCCTTGGGCAGCTGGAAGGCCCAGCCCCGGGTTTGCGAGGCGTCGCTGGACAAGGTCAGGCAGTCAAAGCGCGCCAGGTCACTGGGCTGCTGCGGGCGACCGTGGCGTGCCAAAAAGGCCGGGGTTGCCACGCACAGTCGCCGGTTGTCGGCCAGGCGCACGCTGACCAAAGACGAATCTGGCATATCGCCCACGCGCACCGCGCAGTCAAAGCCCTCGCCCGCCATGTCCACCAAACGGTCGCTCAGGTTGAGCGAAATCGTCACCTCCGGGTGCAGTTCGCGAAACAGGGGCACCAGCGGCGCCACGTGGCGGCGGCCAAAGCCTGCGGGCGCGGTCATGCGCAGGTGGCCGCTGGCTTGCACGCCCCCTGCGCTGACGCTGGCCTCCGCGTTGGCCAGGTCGGCCAGCAGGCGCTGGCAGTCTTCCAAAAAGGCGCTGCCCTCGTGCGTCAGGCTCAGGCGCCGGGTGGTGCGCAGCAGCAGTTTGACGCCCAGGCGAGCTTCCAGTGCATCGAGCCGCCGCCCAATGATGGCGGGTGCCAAGCCCAGGGCGCGCGCAGCCCCTGCCAAGCTGCCGCGCTGCGCCACGGACACAAAGGTCTCTAACTGCTTGAGCTTGTCCACGGCTACTCGGGCGCCAACACCACGCCAGCGTCCATCAAGGCGGCAATCTCGGGCGCGCTGTAGCCCAGGCTAGCTAGCAGCTCGCGGCCATGCTCGCCCAGCCGGGGCGGGTCCAGCCGCAGGCCCAGGCGCTGGCCGTCCAGCGTGAGCGGCAGCAAGGGCGTGGCGGTTTGGCGGCCGTCGGGCAGCGTCATGGGCGCCAGGCCGCCAGTGGCTTGCAGGTGCGGGTCATCAAACAGGTGCTGGGGGTCGGTAATGGGCGCAAACGGCAGGCCGTGGCGCTCAAACACCGCCGCCAGCTCGGGGGCGCTGCGCTCGGCCAGGCGCGCGCGCAGCAGCGGCATCATCCAGGGGCGGGCCAGCACGCGGTCGTTGTTGGTAGCTAGGCGTGCATCGGCAAACAGATCGGCAAAGCCAAAGGCCTCGCAAAACACCCGCCACTGGGTGTCGCCCACCACGGCCAGAAAGATTTGCGCGTCGTCCTGGACGCTAAACACGTCGTAAATGCCCCAGGGCGAAATGCGCTCGGGCATGGGCGCGGCCGCCTTGCCGGTTACGGCGAACTGCAGCATGTGCTGCGCTACCAAAAAGATGTTGTTCTCAAACAGCGCCGCCTGCACTTCTTGGCCCTGGCCAGTCTGCTGGCGCTGCATCAGCGCGGCCATGGCCCCCATGGCGCCAAACAGGCCACCCATGATGTCGTTCACGCTAGAGCCCGCGCGCAGCGGGTCGCCGGGCCGGCCGGTCATATAGGCCAGGCCGCCCATCATTTGCACCACCTCGTCCAGCGCGGTACGGTGGTCGTAGGGTCCGGGCAAAAAGCCTTTGTGGCTGACGTAAATCAGGCGCTCATCCAACTTGCTTAAAGACGCGTAGTCCAGCCCGAGCTTTTGCATGGTCTCGGTCTTGAAGTTCTCGCTCACGATGTCGGCGGTGGCAATCAGGCGCAGCACCACCTCGCGGCCCTGCGGGCTTTGCAGGTCCAGCGCAATGCTTTTTTTGTTGCGGTTAAACAGCGGGTAAAACCCGGCGCCGCTGCCCAACAAGCGGCGCGTGCTGTCGCCGGTCAGCGGCTCGACCTTGATCACCTCCGCGCCCAAATCCCCCAGCGCCATGCCGCAGGTGGGGCCCATCACCATGTGGGTGAACTCGACGACGCGCACGCCGGCCAGGGGCAAGGGTTTGGTTACGTTCATTTTTGTCATGAATGGATTGCAATAGAGCAGCATAGTAGCTCCTAAAGGATGCAATACATTAGCCACCTACACTTTCATACCGCGCGTGCGCTCGAGCTTCGCTGCGCCGCCCCTGCTTTTTGTCTTGAAGGAACCACGATTTATGGCCACCGCCCGCACCTCTATTGCACGCCTGCAAGTTGCCACCGTGCTGCAGCAATTCATTGACAGCCAGGTGCTGCCGGGCACCGGCATTGCGCCTGAGGCGTTTTGGAAGGGCTTTGACGCCATCGTGGCCGACCTGGCGCCCAAGAACATTGCCCTCTTGGCCGAGCGTGACCGCCTGCAACTTGAAATCGATGCCTGGCACAAGGCGCATCCCGGTCCGATTGCTGACATGGCGGCCTACCAGACCTTTCTGGAAGGCATTGGCTACCTGGTGCCCGTGCCCAAAAAGACCCGCATCACCACCAAAAACGTGGACGCCGAGCTGGCCGTGCAAGCGGGCCCGCAGCTCGTGGTGCCGGTGCTCAACGCCCGCTATGCGCTCAACGCCGCCAACGCGCGCTGGGGCAGCCTGTACGACGCGCTGTATGGCACGGACGTGATCTCGGAAGACGGCGGCGCCACCAAGGTCAGCGCCAGCGGCAAGCCCTACAACCCCAAGCGCGGCAAAAAAGTGATTGCTTATGCCCGCCATGTGCTGGACCGCACCGCGCCACTGCGCAAGGGTTCGCACGTGGACTCGGTGGGCTACAGCGTGAAAGGCGGCAAGCTCGCCGTCGCGCTGAAAGACGGCGGCAGCACCGGCCTGCAAGACGCGGCGCAATTCATCGGCTTTCAAGGCGATGCCAAAGACCCGTCTTCGGTGCTTTTGCAACACAACGGCCTGCATCTGGACATTCGTATTGACCGCAGCACCGCCATCGGCAAGAGCGACGCCGCCGGCGTGTGCGACCTGGTGTTAGAGGCCGCCCTGTCCACCATCCTGGACCTGGAAGA